>CACABD010000008.1 GCA_902530715.1 uncultured Pelagibacteraceae bacterium | reverse complement strand
GGTTTTGTATAGTATTATTCAATATTTGAATGTGTATTGAAGTTTTTTTTTTTATTAAATTTGGTTGCACATAATTTAAGTAAATTATAGTGAGTGAGCCTATTAACAAAAAAATGATTAGATTAATAAATAAGAATTTTTTTAAAATTGATAAATTTTTAATAATCGAGGAAAGCATTAACTGACATTCCACCTATAGCCGCTGCCATATCTAGTTTCTATAGCTGAAAAATTTTCATCAACTTTTTTGAATTTTTTTCTAATTCTTTTAACGTGGCTATCAATTGTTCTGTCTTCTATATCTGTGTCCTCTCTATAAGCAATATCCATTAATTGAGCTCTTTCTTTAATTATTCCCGGTCTTTTTGCTAGTTCTTGAACTATTAAAAATTCAGTAGTCGTTAATTTATCCGGGAGTTGTTTGCCATTCCATTCACATTCTAATTGTGATGGATCAAGCTTAAGTTTGCCATGATTAATAATATTTTTTGTATCTTCAATATTAACGTTTTTTTTTCTTAATTGGACACGAATTCTTTCGATTAAAACTTTTATGGAAAAACCTCCAGATTTTTTCACGAAATCATCTGCACCAAGTTTTAGTCCTAATAACTCATCTAATTCCTCATCTTTAGAAGTTAAAAAGATAACTGGTAGAGAAGTTTTTTTTCTTAATTTTTTAAGTAATTCCTCCCCATCCATTTTTGGCATTTTAATGTCTATTATAGCTAGATCTGGAGGAGTTCTTGACAGACCAATTAGCGCACTTTCTCCGTCCAAATATGTCTGAACTTTAAATCCCTCTTTTTCTAAAGCTATGCTAATACTCGTTAGAATATTTCTATCATCATCTACTAATGCAATTGTTTGGGTCATGCAGTAATTAAAAATACTAAATTGTTATAATTTGGGCAATAGTTTATCTTATTGTAACAATCCCCAATTTTCACCAATATTAACATCTACAAGTATTGGAATCGAAAATGAATGCAAATCACTCTTTTGAACACTTTTCATTCCACTCTCTACTAGTTTTTTTGTATTTTCTAAATTGTCTTTCTTAACCTCAAAAATTAACTCATCGTGGATTTGTAAAAGTAGCTTGCAATCTTTTATCTTTTTAACTTTTATTTTTTCGAAAATATTAATCATTGCCATTCTCATTAACTCAGATGCAGATCCTTGTATCGGTGCATTTATAGCAGCTCTTTCCTGGAAATTTCTTACATTAAAATTTTTATCATTAATTCCTGTTATATGCGTTCTTCTTCCAAAAATATTATTAACGTATCCACTTTTTCTACAAAAGTTTATTGTGGTTGACATATAATCTTTGATCTCAGGAAATTTTTTAAAGTAAGATTTAAGAAACTGGTCTGCCTCGCTAGTAGTCACAGAGATTTGTTTTGCTAGACCATACTGGGAAATACCATAAATTATCCCAAAATTAATTGCTTTTGCTTTACGCCTAAGATCAGACGTAACATCTTTTAATTTTACATTAAAAACCTGGCTTGCAGTTAAAGAATGTATGTCTTCTTTATTATTGAAAGCTTTTTTAAGTTCTTTGACATCTGCAAGATCAGCTAATATTCTCATCTCAATTTGATTATAATCGGCAGATAATAGGTTACATTTTTTATCTGAAATAAATGCTTTTCTGATTTCCTTTCCATCATTAGATTTAATTGGGATATTTTGTAAGTTAGGATCACTTGATGCTAATCTACCTGTTGTTGTAGCGGCTAATAAAAAACTAGTATGCACTCTACCTGTATTAGGGTTTAAATATTCTGGCAAAGAATCTGAATAAGTATTTTTTAATTTTGTTAACTGTCTCCACTCTAAAACAAATTGCGGTAAATCATGACCTTTGTATGCAAGATCCTCTAATACACTAGCACCAGTAGCAAAACTACCTTTTTTTGTTTTTTTAAGAACAGATATTTTTAGATCGTTATATAATACTTCTCCAAGTTGCTTGGTCGATCCAATTTTAAATTCTTTTTTGGATATCTTAAAAATTTTTTTTTCTAAATCGGAAATTTTTTTTTGAAAATTTAAAGATAATTTATCAAGAAATTTTTTGTCAAGTTTAATCCCATTAATTTCCATATGTGCTAAAACTTTAATTAATGGTTTTTCAAAAGTCTCGTAGATGTTCATTAATTTCTCATTTTTTAGATTATTTAAAAATTTTTTGTAAAGTCTGAAGGTAACATCTGCATCTTCGGCAGCATAGTCCTTTGCAACTTCAACCTCAACTTCGCTAAAATTAATTTGTTTTTTTCCACTTCCTACAAGATCTTTGTATGAAATTGTTTTGTGACCTAAATGAATTTCTGACAAAGTATCCATGTTGTGCCTATTTTTTCCAGCATCTAGCACATAAGACATTAACATCGTGTCTTCTAACGGCTCTATATCAATGCCTCTATGATAAAGTATAATGTAATCAAATTTAATGTTTTGACCTATCTTTTTTATGCTTTTATCCTCTAGAATACTTTGAAATTTTTTTAATACATTTTTTTCATTTAAATTCATGAAATTTTTATGGTTTAAAGGGATATAATAAGCCTCACCAATTTTTGGTGAAATAGATATACCAATGAGTTCAGCTTGGTGTGGATCAAGAGAGCTTGTCTCGGTATCAATTGATATTTCACTTTCTTTTTCAATTTTAGATATTAATTCACTGAATTCCTTTTCATTTTTTATTAATACATACTTTTTTTTATTAATTTTACTTTCAGACTTATCTTGAGAAAATACTTTTCTATTGTTTTCAAAATTAAAATCACCATAGGTCGATATTGCCGAACTTAATAATCTGTTAAATTCCATATCCCTTAAAAAATTATACAATTTTTTTTTATCAATCTGTTTTAGAATGAAATCACTGTGTGGAACTTTGACTGGAACATCTTTTTTTAAAGTAACTAGCTTTTTGCTAATTATTGCTTTTTGTTTATTTTCAATAAGTGTCTCTCTTCTTTTATTTTGTTTAATATTTTTAGAATTTGACAGAAGATTTTCTAAAGTTCCATACTCATTTATTAGTTCTGCTGCAGTTTTAATTCCTATACCAGGCACACCTGGTACATTATCGCTACTATCTCCTGCTAAAGATTGAACATCTATTACTTTCTCTGCTTTTACACCAAATTTTTTTTGAATATCTTCTTCATCAATGAACTTATTTTTCATTGGATCATAAATTCGTATATTATTTTTATATAGCTGCATTAAATCTTTATCAGAGGATACAATGGTAACTTCTCCACCTTTTTTTATTATTTGTTCGCTATAAGTTGCTATTAAGTCATCTGCTTCATAATTAATTAGTTCTATAGATGGTAAATTAAAGGCCTCTACAGATTTTCTAATGTATTCAAATTGTGGAATTAAATCATCGGGTGCGTCTGATCTATTTGCCTTATAATCAGAATAAATTTCATTTCTAAAATTTTTCCTAGCAGAGTCAAATATGACAGCAAAATGAGTGGGTTTAGATTTATTATCAGAAGATTTTGCATCTTCTAATAGTTTGAATAACATGTTGCAAAATCCAGCTACAGCTCCTGTTGGTAGCCCATCAGATTTTCTAGATAAGGGTGGTAATGCATAGTAAGCCCTGAAGATATATCCAGATCCATCGATTAAATAGTAATTTTTTTTTTTTGATGTTTTACTCATAAATAAATTTTATTTTAATTTATCTTAATGTTATAAGTCTATAAACTAAATGAATAATAAAATTGTACTTTCTGTCAAAAATCTAAACAAAACCTACAACAAAAATATTCATGCTCTTAAAAATTTAAACTTAGAGGTGAAAGAAGGAGAAATTTTTGGCTTATTAGGTCCGAACGGTGCAGGAAAAAGTACTTTTATAAATATCCTAGCAGGACTGACTACTAAAACCTCTGGATATGTAGATGTTTGGGGATTTAATATGGATAAAAACCCTAGACAAGTTAGAGCTTCATTAGGGATAGTCCCTCAAGAAATAAATGTTGATCCTTTTTTTACACCAAAAAAATTATTGGAACTTCAGGCTGGTCTTTATGGTGTAAAAAAAAAAGATAGAATTACAGATACTATATTAGGTCTAGTCTCTCTTAATGAAAAAGCTAATAGCTACACTAGAAATTTATCAGGTGGTATGCAGAGGAGACTTTTAATTGCAAAAGCATTAGTACATAAACCACCGATTGTAGTTTTAGATGAACCTACAGCTGGAGTTGATGTAGAGTTACGAAAGAAGTTATTAGACAATGTAAAATCTTTAAGAGACATAGGTGTAACAATTATACTTACTACTCATTATTTATCTGAAGCAGAAGAAATGTGTGACCGTATTGGTATCATTAATCAAGGAAATTTGATTGCATTGGAAACCACTGAAAATATGCTAAATAAAATACAAACAAAAATAGTTAAATTCTCAGTGAATAAAAAAGTAGAATTAATGGATGCCTTAAAAAATAAATTAAATATAATAAAAAATAATGAAAAAGAGCTGGTCGTCTCCTACGAAAAAAATATTATAAATATTCAAGAAATAATTGATGTTATCAAAAGCCAAAAAATTGATATTTTCGATGTACAGTCAAGGGATCCAGACCTTGAGGATGTATTTATAAAATTGATAAAAAACTAGATAAATCTCTAACAAAAATATATAATAATAGTATGGAAAGGGTTCGCTCAAATCAAAATCAAAAAATTTTAAAAAATTTTTTTATAATAATCTTGGGAAGTTTAATTCTAACAATATCTGCAAAAATAAAAATTCCTTTTTATCCTGTGCCAATGACGATGCAAACATTTGTAGTTTTGTTTTTAGGCATAGCATTTGGTTACAAAATTGGTTTATCAATAATAACCGTGTATTTATTTGAAGGAATTTTAGGATTGCCAGTTTTCTCTAATTCTCCCGAAAAAGGAGTTGGTTTTGTTTACTTTACAGGACCAACTATGGGTTACTTAATTGGATTTTTGAGTGCAGTTTTTTTTACAGGTTATTTTAAATTTGGGAAAAATATAATTGAAAATTTTTTCAAAATTCTTTTATCAGTTTCTACTATTTATATTTTGGGGCTAATATGGCTAGGAACTCTAATTGGATGGGATAAACCTATTTTTGAGCTTGGCGCAAAGCCTTTTCTATTAGCGGAATTATTCAAAATTTTGATTTTAACTTTTCTTGCTTCAAATCTTGTAAAGTTGAGAAAATCTATCTAGGTGACCTTTTTGACAAAATTCTTTGAAGGGTCCTTCGATGCATCTTTAATCTTCTAGCCGTCTCAGAAACATTTCTATTGCAAAGTTCGAATACTCTGTGAATATGTTCCCATTTTACTCGATCAGCTGACATTGGATTTTCAGGCGGTTCTGCTTTTTTATTTGGATTAGCTAAAAGTGCCTTTTCAACATCATCTGCATCAGCCGGTTTTGCCAAATAATCTATTGCACCTTGTTTTATTGCTGCAACAGCTGTAGGGATGTTTCCATACCCTGTTAACATTACTACTCTGCTGTTTGAATTTGAATTTTGTATTTCTTTTACAACCTCAAGACCGTTACCATCACCCAGTCTTAAATCTACGACAGCAAAAGCTGGCTTATTATTTTTTACTGCATCTAGACCTTTTTTTACACCTTCAGCTTGTGAAACCTTAAAGCCCTTCTTTTCCATAGCTCTTGCAAGCCTTTCCCTAAAGGGGTTATCGTCGTCTACAATTAGAAGAGATTTGTCTTCAAATTCGTTTATGTTTTTAAGCTTATCTGTCTCCATTGTAGAGATCATATGGTCATAAATCCTGAAATTTCAATAGTCAAAAAAACCAAAAAAACCTCATAATTTTCTTTACAGAGCTCACTATATAAGTAAAAAACGAACTACGAAAATTGCATATAAGTTATGCAGTTTTTTTTTGTTAAATTTTTTTTAAGGAGCTAAAAATGGAAAAATTTAAATCGGTTTATGAACTAATAACTAAGTTAAAACCATCTGATCCAGTGTACTGCATCAGAAAAAAATCAATAAAAAAAGCTTCAAAATATTTTATAAAAAATTTCCCAGGTAAAATTTTATACGCAGTTAAAACTAATCCGAACATAGAAGTTGTTAAAACATTAATTGAAAGTGGCATAAAAAACTTTGATGTAGCATCTATTAAAGAAATCCAAGGCATAAAACAAATAGATACTTCTTTAGATTGCTCATATATGCATACTGTAAAAAGTAGAGAAGACATAAGAGATGCATATTTCAAATATGGTGTTAAAGCATTCTCGCTGGACACTAAGGACGAACTAATCAAAATTCTAGAGACTACTAATCACGCAAATGATCTAGAATTATATGTAAGAATTGCAGTTTCAAATGAGCATGCAGAAATTGATTTGTCGAAAAAATTTGGTGCTAATAATAATGAGGCTCCAGGCCTAATCAGACTTGCTAATCAATATACAAAGAAATTAGGTTTAAGCTTTCATGTTGGTTCTCAATGTATGCACCCGATATCTTACACAAAAGGAATAATTGAAATCAGAAATTTAATTAAGAAAACAAAAATTATGCCAGAGGTAATAAATATCGGTGGAGGGTTTCCAACTATTTATCCCGACTTAATTCCCCAATCTTTAAATAGCTACTTTGAGGAAATAAAAAAATCATTGAATACTCTTAAAATAGATAAATTACCAGAGATTATATGCGAGCCTGGTAGAGCATTAGTTGCAGAGTCTGGTTCAACCATTGTGAGAGTAAATTTAAGAAAAAAACAAAAGTTATATATTAATGATGGTACTTATGGAACTTTATTTGATGGAGGTGTTCCAAATATAGTTTATCCATCAAGGCTTATTACAAATGGTAGAATGATATCGAAAAAAATGACAGCATTTGATTTTTATGGTCCAACGTGTGATAGCATGGATTATATGAAAGGTCCTTTTATACTTCCAAACAATATAAAGGAAAATGATTACATAGAACTAGGACAACTTGGTGCTTATGGTCTCACATTTAGAACACAGTTTAATGGTTTTTATTCTGACAAAATTTTTGAAGTTGAGGATGAGCCTATAATGACTATGTATGATAATGATAAAAGCAAAAGTTATTTGGTTGCTTAAAATCCTGTGAAAAAAACCCTAGGACATAACAGTAAAAAAGATTTTCTAAATAAACCGGTTGAACATATTGATATAACGAAGTTTGATGCAAGACCTATAATTTCTTCAATGGAAAAAATGTCTTTTGTATCTCGAGAAACAGCTAATGCTGCAAAAATCTATAATGAGATGCTAAGTGAAAAAGATTGCACTATTTTTTTAACATTAGCTGGATCAACATCTGCGGCTGGATGTATGCATATTTATAGAGATTTGGTTAAATACAATATGGTTGATGCAATAGTCGCAACTGGAGCATCAATTATTGATATGGATTTCTTTGAGGCCTTAGGTTTTAATCATTATCGAGGCTCTCAATTTCAAGATGATTCTGAATTAAGGAAAAATTATATTGATAGAATATATGACACTTATATTGACGAAGAGGAACTTCAACATTGTGATAAAGTAATTGGAGAAATTGCAGACTCACTTGAACCACGACCCTACACATCAAGAGAATTTATCTATGAACTTGGCAAATATTTAAAAAATAATGCAAAGAAAAAAGATTCTTTAATTGAAATGTCATATGACTACCACGTACCCATATTTTGTCCTGCATTTACAGACTCAAGTGCCGGGTTTGGATTAGTAATGCATCAAGAAAAAAATCCAAAAAAACATATGACTATCGATTCAATAAGAGAATTTAGAGAATTAACTGAGATAAAGATTAAGTCGGAAGGGTCAGGCTTATTTATGATTGGTGGAGGTGTACCGAAAAATTTTATTCAAGATACAGTAATTTGTGCAGAATTATTGGGTAAAGACGTAGACATGCATAAATATGCAATACAAGTAACAGTCGCCGATTCTAGAGATGGAGCTTGTAGTAGTTCCACTTTAAAAGAGGCAAGCTCCTGGGGTAAAGTTGATACTTCTAAAGAGCAAATGGTTTTTGCTGAAGCTACAAGTGTATTACCTCTTATAGTGAGTGATGCTTACCATAGGGGTGAGTGGAAAAAAAGGAAAAGAAAAAACTTTTCAAAATTATTTTGATAAATGACAAAAAAAACCAAGATTGGTTTAATTCAACTAAAAATTTCAAAAAATATAGAATTGAACGTAAAAAATGCTATTTCAAAAATTAAAGTTGCATCAAATAAAGGAGCTAAAATTATATGTGTCCCTGAACTATTTTTATCTAAATATTTTTGTCAAACTGAAAAACATTCAAACTTTAAATTAGCCGAAAAAATTCCAAATAAAACAACTGATATTTTTTGCAAAACTGCAAAAGAATTTTCTGTTATTTTAGTTTTATCTTTATTTGAGAAAAAAATTTCTGGAATGTACCATAATACAGTTATCGTAATTAACGAGAAAGGAAAGATAATTAATAAATATAGAAAAATGCATGTTCCTGATGACCCAGGCTATTACGAAAAATTTTATTTTACACCTGGCGATCTTGGTTTTAAAAGTACTAGAACCAAGTATTGCAATATTGGATCTCTTATTTGTTGGGACCAATGGTTTCCTGAGGCAGCAAGAATAACAGCTTTAAAAGGTGCAGATATTATTTTTTATCCTACTGCAATAGGATGGCACCCTAAAGAAAAGAAGAAATTCGGAAAAAAACAATTAGACTCGTGGATAACCATCCAACGATCACATGCTATTGCAAATGGTGTATATGTTGCAACAGTAAACAGAGTTGGTATTGAAAGAAACGGTAAGACCAAAATTGATTTTTGGGGCAACTCATTTGTTTCAGATCCAAGTGGTAAAATTATTGGTAAATTGGGAAATAAAAAAGATGGTGTTCTGATTACGGAAATTGATTTAAGGAAAATTGAAAGTACTAGACAACATTGGCCTTTTTTGAGGGATAGAAGAATTGATGCGTATAAAAGTATATTAAAAAATCCTAAAGATGAATAAAGCTATAAAAACTTGTAGCTTTATAATGCCTGGTGAATTTGAAAAACAAAAATCAGTATGGATTGTTTGGCCACATAATAAAAAAGATTGGCCAGGATATTTCAATAGTATTCCTGGTACTATTGCAAATATAATTTCTAAATTATCAATTTCACAAAAAGTAAAATTAATAATTCAAAAAAATGAAAATAAAAATGAAATTTCAAAATTATTAAGATTAAGAGGATTTAAAAAAACCAATGTTGAATTTTATAAAATTGATACAGATAGAATATGGATTAGAGATTCTGGTCCAATTTATGTGAAAGATCAGATTACTGGTAAAAAAACAATTCTTAACTTTGAGTTTAATGGGTGGTCGAAATATCAAAATTTTAAAAAAGATAACAAAATTCCCTCTAAGATATGTGAACTGACTAGGATAAAAAAAATAAATCCATATATAAATTATAATAAAAAAAAATATTACCCTGTCCTGGAGGGTGGAGCATTTGATGTAAATGGAAAAGGTTCAGTTTTATTAACTAAAGAATGTCTGTTAAGTAAAAAACAAGAGAGAAATCCGGGCTTAAAAAAAAAAGATTATCAGTTTTTTTTAGGAAAATATCTTGGTATTAAAAACTTTATATGGCTTAATAGGGGTATTAAAGGTGACGACACTCACGGCCATATTGATGATATATCAAGATTTGTTACAAAAAACACAATAATGACTTGTTTTGAGACAAACAAAAAAGAAAGGAATTATAAATTATTAAATGAAAATCTAAAAATTTTAAAAAAGGCAAGAGATACAAATGGAGAAAAATTTAAAATAATAAAAATCCCAATGCCAAAAGCTAAATATATTAACAAAGTAAGAGTTCCAGCAACTTATCTAAATTTCTTTATTGGAAATAAGGTAATACTCCTTCCAATATATAATGATAAAAAAGATATTAAAGTTTTTAAAATTTTCAAAAGATTTTTTAATAATAGAAAAATTATTACAATTGATTGCAGTAAATTAATCTGGGGTTTTGGGGCAGTACATTGTATGACACAACAAGAGCCAGATATTTGATTAAATAGGTTTTAAGGTTCTTAATAGTAAACGGAAAGGTATTAACATAATTAAAGCTATAAATATTTTTACACCCAAGTCGCCAAGTGATAATGTTATCCAAGGTACTCCAGTTCCATAAAATGAAATAGAAAAGAATAAAAACGTATCAACAGTTGAGCCTATTAGCGATGAAAATAATGGAGCAACAAACCATGTTTTTCTCCTTAATCTATCAAAAACTTGAACATCTAACAATTGTGCAACTATAAATGCTGTTCCAGAACCAATTGCTATTCTAACTGAGATTAAATCAGAAAAATTTGTAGAAAATATAAGTGTAAATAATATTCCAATTGTGAAACCAAAATAAACAATCTTTCTAGCTAATATTTTGCCAAAAGACCTATTAGCTAAATCAGTAATTAAAAAAGCTATTGGGTAACTAAAAGCTCCGTAGGTTAAAATATTTTCCAATCCATAATATTTGACGGGAAACTGGACTAGAAAATTTGAAATTAGAACCACAAACCCCATTAAAAGGGATAAGGTTAAAAACAACTTATTCATTATGCTGATTTTTGGATTATGCTTTTTTTAATTTTTTTTAATCTTATAGATAAATTTTTTGATTTCACAGTTTTCATAAATTGATCAAAGCTTCCTTTTTTATCTATAGATCTCATTGCTGCATTAGAGACGGTTATCTTTAGTTTTTTATTTAATAATTCACTTTTAAAACTGACTTTTTTTACACTTGGTAAAAATCTTCTTTTAACTTTATTATTCGCATGACTAACCTTGTGGCCTTTCAAAGGTCTTTTTCCAGTTAATTCGCACTTTTTTGGCATGAAGAAAGTGTATAAATGTACATTTTAATTCAGTCAAGTTTATAATTTACCAATAATATCGGAATAATTTTTTATTTTTTTTTTCTTTAATATTTTTTTAAGTTCTTCATTAATTTTTATCGCAATTTTAGGTCCTCTAAAAACCATCCCTGTATAAAGTTGAACAAAATTAGCCCCGCTCAAAAATTTTTTGTATGCCGTTTCCCCAGATTCCACGCCTCCCACACCAATAATTTTTATTTGTCCATTTAGATTTTTAAAAAAATTATTTATCAATTTATTTGATATATCGTTCAAAGGTTTGCCCGATAAACCACCTTTCTGAAATTTTTGAATGTCTTTAAGGTTATCTCTATTTTGATCGGTAGTATTTGAAACAATTAACGCATTAACTTTATATTGTATTAATATTTTAGATATATCTTTAACTATAGTGTTATCAATATCTGGTGAAACCTTTAAAGCAATTGGAATGTCGCTATTTAATTTTTTTTTTTCAGAAAAAATTTTATCTAATAAATTTCCTAATTCATCTAAATTATGAAAATCTCTTAGGTTTTCCGTATTAGGTGATGAAATATTAATTGTTATATAATCTGCTAATTTATAAAATTTATTAAATCCAATTAGATAATCTCCTACTCTATCTTTGCTGTCCCAATTTGGCCCTATGTTTACACCAAGTATACCAATCGGTTTATTTTTTTTTATTCTATCACTTACAACATCACTACCTGAATTATTAAAACCAAGACGATTTATTAAAGCTTTATCGTTTTCTAACCTAAAAACTCTTGGTTTTTTGTTTCCATATTGTTTTAAAGGTGTGACTGTTCCAATCTCAACAAAACCAAAACCTAGATTAAATAATGAATTATAAACCTCAGCATCCTTATCAAAACCTGCAGCGATCCCAATTGGATTATTCATCTCTTTACCGAATAAATCAGATTTTAAGCATTTGTCTCCTGAAATTTTTTGCTTTAAAAAAAAATTTGTTTTAAGAGCCTTAATAGCTAGCGTATGTGCTAATTCAGGATCTAATTTAAATATCAATGGTCTAATTTTATCGAACATTAATTTATCTTCTCTTTGATAAGTGAAATCATTTCTTTTCTTCCAAAAAAACTTATGAAAAATCCAAGCCTGGGTCCATTTTCTACTCCAAAGACTACTTCGTAAATTAATTTAAACCATTCTCTAAGATTTTCTTTATAACCATTATTTTTTCCTACTGTATAAATTTCGGTTTGTATATCCTCAGGTTTCATATTATCAGGACATTTTTCTAAATTTGAAATTAAATCTAACAAAGCTTTGATTTCTAAACTGTTTGGTTTTTTGTATTTTTTATTTTTTTTAACAACGCCATTAAAATATTTAATTGAATATTTTATTAAATTGTTAAAGATAGGAAAATTGTCTTTATCAATGTTTTTTTTGTAATTTTTTACAAATTTCCAAAGTATTTCCTCAGATGAAGCATTACTTGTTTCAACCAAATTTAAAAGCATGGAAAAACTCATTATGTTCTCTTCGGAAGGTATTTTGCCATCATGAACATGCCATAAAGGATTCAATAATAATTCCCGTGCATCCTGTTTCTTACTTTTCACAATTAAATCTAAATATTCATCTACTGCCTTTGGTACAATTTCTTTGTATAACTTTTTGGCTCTCTTTGGATTTTGATACATAAACAAGGATAAGCTTTCTGGTGAAGCATAATTTAGCCATTCCTCGATAGTTACACCATTACCTTTAGATTTTGATATTTTTTCACCTCTTTCATCAAGGAATAGTTCATAAGCAAAACCTGAGGGATTATTTTTTCCTAAAAGTTTAATTATTTTAGTAGATAGAATTGCACTCTCAATTAAGTCTTTTCCATACATTTCAAAATCAACATCAAGAGTATACCACCTCATAGCCCAATCCACTTTCCATTGAAGTTTGCACTTACCATCCAAAATACTTGTCTCAAATTTTTTTCCATTATTATCAAAAATTAAAGATGAATTTTTTTTATTTATTTCAATTATGGGTATCTCTAAAACTTTACCTGTTTTATTGCATATGGGTAGAAATGGTGAGTATGTTGTTTGTCTTTCTTTTCCTAATGTCGGGATAATTATGTTCATTATACCCTCGTAATTATCTAATATTTTTTTTAGCGTTTCATTAAAGAATCCAGATTTATATAAACTCGTTGAGCTCATAAATTTGTATTTAAAATTGAATTTATCTAAAAATTTTTTAAGCATCTCATTATTATGTTCACCAAAACTTTTAAATTTTTCGAACGGATCAGGGATATCTGTAAGAGGCTTATGTAAATTGTTTTTAAGCATATCTTTATTTGGGACGTTATCAGGTACTTTTCTTAATCCATCCAAATCGTCTGAAAACGTAATAATTTCTTTAGGTAAATCTGTTAAATAATTTAAGGCATTTACTACCATACTGGTTCGAGCAACTTCTCCAAAAGTACCAATATGAGGCAGACCTGAGGGACCGTATCCTGTTTGTAGGATAACTTTACCTTTTTTATCTAAATATTTTTTTCTTTCTTTAAGAATCTTTTTTGCTTCAACAAAAGGCCAAGAGTTAGTTTTTTCAATATCTTCTTTTTTAATATTTATCATCAATTAAAAATATCCTGTATTTTAACAACATATTTTATTCATATAATGTTGAAATTTATTTTCCATAAAATAATGTTCGATAAAAATGTCCAATTATAAAACAGTATTTTTTACATTAGGTATTTTATTAATAATTTTAGGAATTGCCATGATTGTTCCAATGGGGTTCCAGCTAATTTATAATGAATTTGATTCTACTTTTATAATCTCTAGTATTATAACAATCACTTTTGGGATATTATTTTTTCTATCTAACATTGATCATTTAAAGTCGATTAACACCCATCAGGCTTTTTTATTAACAGCTTTATCTTGGTTAAGTATAGCTGTATTTGGATCTTTGCCATTTTTTTTTTCAAATTTAAATTTATCAATAACCGACTCTTTTTTTGAAAGCATGTCAGGTATAACAACTACAGGTGCAACAATTTTAAATAATATTGAAAATTCACCAAAGGGCATATTAATATGGAGGGCTATGCTACAATGGTTAGGCGGAATTGGTGTAATATTAATGGCAATAACCTTGATGCCAATCATGAACATTGGTGGAATGCAATTATTAAAAATTTCATCTTATGACACATCTGAAAAAATATTACCAAAATCTAAACAAATATCTTTAAGATTAATTTTGGTTTATTTATTTTTGACACTATCTTGTGCAATTTTTTATAAAATTTTTGGCATGAATTTTTTTGACAGTATTACACACTCCATGACGACTATTGCAACTGGAGGCTTTTCAAATTATGATCAATCAATTGGATATTTTAATAATGCCTACATAGAAATTATTTCAGTTTTATTTATTTTGTTAGGAAGTATACCTTTTATTCTTTATATAAAATTTATATCTGATGATAAAAAAATCATTTTTAAAGATGAACAAGTTAAACTATTTTTTAAACTTAGTTTGGTTTCTATTTTAATATTATTTCTTTATCTAATAATTTTTAATAAAGATCTATCCCAAGTTCATATTAGATCCGTAGTTTTTAATGTGGTTTCTATTTTAACTGGCACTGGCTATGTAACAAAGGAATTTGATCAGTGGGGTAATTTTCCGCTAATTTTTTTTCTTATTCTAATGTTTATAGGAGGTTGTGCAGGATCAACTACATGTGGGATTAAAATTTTTAGAGTTCATATATTATATTATTTTATTAGAAATCAACTACTCAAAATAATTTATCCAAGAGCTATTATTAATTTAAAGTACAATAGTAATAAAGTTGAGGACAAGCTTATAGCTTCAATAATATCTTTTATATACCTTTATATTCTAATATTTTTTGTATTAGCTTCACTACTAACATTAACAGGATTAGATTTCATAACTTCAATATCTGGCGCAGCATCATCTCTATCGAATGTTGGACCAGGTTTAGGAAATGAAATAGGTCCCAATAGTAATTATTCTGGAATACCTAATCAATCTAAGTGGTTATTATCATTTGGAATGATTTTAGGTAGGCTAGAAATTTTTGCTATATTAATAATTTTTTTACCATCTTTTTGGAGAAAATAATTGAATAACAGATTTTTATTTTTTTTTACTGAAAAACCTTTAAAGATGTTAATGTTAGGTTTTTCCTCAGGATTGCCAATACTTTTAGTATTTTCTACTTTATCTGTGTGGCTAACTAAGGCTGGAATAGAAAGAAGCACAGTAACTCTTTTTAGTTGGGCTGGATTTGCTTATGCTTTTAAATACTTGTGGTCTCCACTTGTTGACAAAGTTAGTGTTCCTTTTTTTTCAAATATGGGTCATAGAAGAAGTTGGTTACTTGTAGCTCAATTACTTATAATTTTTTCATTAATCTTGACTTCAATAAATGACCCTAAAAATAATATTATAATTACAGCTATTTGTATAACTCTTGTTGCATTCTTTAGTGCTACACAAGATATAATAATTGATGCATATAGGATTGAGTCTGTAAATCAAAAATTTCAGGGCTCCTTGTCATCTATGTATATAGCTGGTTATAGAATTGGAATGTTGGTAGGTGGTGCTGGTAGTTTATGGTTAGCTTCTTATTGGGGAAGTGAAAGTTATGACTATGGTGTATGGAAAAAAGTATATTTAACTATGTCACTTTTAATGTTAATTGGAATTATCGCCAACCTGATTTCAAGTGAGCCCAAAAAATTAAGAAAATTTTCCAAAAAAACTAAATTACAATTTAGATTCTTTTTAAACATATTAATATCGGTTCTAATTTTCATTTTTATATACTCAAATGTAAACAACCCTTTTACCGAAAAAAATATATTAAGTTTCTTATTCACTTTATTTAAACTGTTATTTTGTTTTATTTGCAGCGGTTTGTTTATTTTTTTACAAATAAAGTTAAAGTTTCAAAATAGATCTATAATTGAAGAAAGTTACTTTAACCCGATTAAAAATTTTATAAATAAGTATGGAAAATTTGCATTATTTATTCTGCTATTAATTTCACTTTATAGAATGGCAGATGTAGTAATGGGTGTGATGGCAAATATTTTTTACTTGGAGAAGGGTTATAGTATTAGCCAAATTGCAACATATTCAAAATTTTTTGGAGTTTTTGCTACAATAGCTGGTGGATTATTAGGCGGATATTTTTCAATGAAATTTGGAACAATGATCACATTATTTATTGGTGCAGCTATTGCATCATCAAGCAATTTACTTTTTGCATGGCTTGCGACCACAGAGGCTAATATAAAATATTTAATATCCGTAATAACAGCAGATAATATATCTAGTGGCTTTGCAGGTGCTGCATTTGTAATTTACTTGTCTGGACTGACATCTTTAAAATTCACAGCCACTCAATATGCGCTTTTTAGCTCTATAATGTTATTTTTACCAAAACTGATAGCGGGATATTCAGGATCGTGGGTAGATGTAATGGGTTATCAAAATTATTTTATTGTAACTGCTTTATTAGGAATACCTGTTTTATTTCTAATAGTTTATATTTCAAAGGTAGCACCAATTAAATGATTAGTAATTATCCGATAATAAATATTTATGAAAAAAAATCTTTAAAATCAAAAATATCCTCTCAATTATTATTTGGGGAAAAATTTGAAATATTAAGAAAACAAAACGAATGGCTTAAAATTAAAACATCCTATGATAAATACGTTGGTTATATAAAAAATAGAAAGTTTACAAAAAATTTAAAAATCACCCACAAAATTTCTTCTCTTAAGGCAAATTTGTACTCTAAACCAGAAAGAAATAGTAAAACAAATATTAAACTATCATTTTGTTCGCTTATTTCGGCAACAGAGAAGATAAAGAATTTTTATAAAACTGGTAAATATTGGATAAAAAAAAAGGATGTTAAACCTATAAATTTTAAACAAAAAATTTTTAAAAATATTTGTATGTTTACAAATACACGATATAAATGGGGTGGAAGAAGTTATAAAGGAATAGACTGCTCCGCATTAGTTCAACTTTTTTTTAAATTTAACAACCTACATTGTCCAAGAGATACAAAAGACCAAATTATATATTTTAAAAAAGCAAAAAAAATTAAAAAAGATGCTATAATATTTTGGAGAGGACATGTTGCTGTTTGTTTATCAAAAAAAATTTTAATACATGCCTATGGCCCCAAAAAAAAAGTATTAATTATGAATATTAAGAAAACACTAAAATTAATAGAAAAAACAGCAAAACTTCAGGTAATTGGAATTAGATAAATGAGTAAAGAAAGATTTAATTTAGAAAATAAATTTGAGGAATTAAAAAAAAAATATTTAGAAAAAAAAAATGATGAAGTTATCGAGGAATGTAACGATATTTTGAAAAAAAATAAAATAGATGTTTTTTATAACCTGCTTTGTCTAGCACATAACAATAAAGGTAATTTTTTGGAGGCTATTAATGTTATGAAGAATGCCTTGAAACAAAACCCTAAAAATGCTGATTTTTTTAACAATATCGGTATGAGTTATGCAAATATTTTTAAATATAAAAAAGCAGAAGATTATTACAATCAGGGTTTAGAAATTAACAAAAATAATCTTAACATAATAAATAACTTAGCTAATTTAAAAAAAGATTTAGATAAAAGTGATGAGGCAGTAGAGTTATATAAAAAAATATTATCTAAACAACCAGATGCAATAGCTGCTATGTATAATCTTGCCGGTTTATATAATACTATGGGAGAGTTTGATAAATCTAAAAAAATTTTTTTTGATATATTAAAAATAAAATCCAATTTAACTGAAGCCGACAGAATTATATCTCAGATGACAACATATGACAAAGACCATGCACACTTTATTAATATGAAAAATAAATTATCTGATACAAGTCTTGATGAACAAGCTTTAATGCACCTCCACTACGCACTTGGTAAAGCTTATAATGATCAAAAAGAATATGATCTGTCTTTTAAAAATTTTAAAAAAGCTAACGATCTGTCAAAAAAAATAAATAAATATGATTTTCAAATTGATAGGAAGAGATTCTCCGAGATCAAAACTAAATTTAATTCATTAGAAAATATTAAACTAGATGAAAATAATAGAAAATTTTTATTTATCATTGGAATGCCAAGATCCGGAACATCTTTGACAGAACAAATTATTTCTTCTCATGAAAAAGTATTTGGAGGTGGTGAACTTCCATATATAGGAAGAATATTTAAAAATTATTTTGAATTAAATGAAAAGATTAGCATAAATGACTTGTTAAAATGTAAGGAAGATTATATTGAGTTTACAAATAATATTGATAGTTCTAACAAAGTTTTAACTGATAAAGCACCTTTAAATTTTTTTTATATTGGTTTTATTTTAAAGTTTCTGCCTAACTCAAAATTTATTAATGTTGTTAGAAACCCAATTGATAACTGTTGGTCACTGTACAAAAATCATTTTCCTACAAAAATTGATTTTGCAAACGATTTGGGCGATCTAGTAAATTATTATAAAAATTATAAAGATTTGATTGAATTTTGGAAAAATTTGTTTCCAAGTCAGATTTACGATCTTAAATATGAAAATTTAGTTAATAACACAAGAGCAGAAGTGGAAAAATTGTTAAAATTTTGTTCATTAGAATGGGATGATAAATGCCTAAATCATCAAAAAAACAAAAGAGTAATAAAAACAATAAGTTATAACCAAGCAAGAAAACCTATATACAATTCTTCTGTTAAATCATTTAAAGGCTACGAGGATTATCTTGGTGCGTTAAAAGGTTTAAACTAAAAAATATCTCTTCCGAAATTAGGCTTCGATATATCTTGTTTTAAATCAATAATTTGCTTTCTCACCTTTTTTGAACTTTTCAATATTTTAATAATATCTTTATCATTTTTTTTATTAATAAGTTTTTTGAAATTATTTAAATTTTTAAGGAAAATATTTATGGATTGAATTATATTATCTTTATTGCTAAAAAAAATATCTCTCCACATAATTTCATTTGATGCTGCAGTTCTTGAAAAATCTCTTAAACCACCAGCACTATATTTAATAACATTTTTTTTGGTTTTTTTTTGAAAATCAATTGCTGTTTTTACTAAATTATAAGCAATTAAATGTGGTAGATGACTGGTTATTGAAAATATTTTATCATGTTCAACGGCATTCATAAATATCACTTTTGAGCCAAGTTTATTCCAAAAATTTTCTACTTTTTTTAATTTTATTTTATTTTTGTTTTTTAAAATAATACACCATTTATTTTTGAATAAATTTTTATTTCCGTGTTTGGGTCCACTAACCTCAGAACCAGCAATAGGATGACTTGGAATAAATATATCATTTATTTTTTTATTTCTATTTATCAGATTAACAATATTGCTCTTGGTAGAGCTTGTATCGGTAATTATATTTTTAAAAGATGTAAATTTTTGTAACTTTTTTATTATACTACTGTATTGACTCATATGCGTACATAAAATGATTAAATCCATTTTTGAAATATGACCGTCTAATTTGTTTAAGAATTTAGTTTTTTTATTAATCTTTTTTATAACAGAAATATTCTTTTTTGATTTTTCATGTACAAAAATATTTTTTGATATTTTTTTTGCAAAAGATCCTCGTAGAACTGAAGAACCTATAAGTCCACAACCGATTATTAAAATATTATTGAACATTCAGAATATAGATTTTGTAGTTTTTATTAAAAACTTGTTTTCTTTAGAATTTCCTATAGTAACTCTTAACTTATTTTTGATACCGTACACCTCGAGGCTTCTAACGATTATTCCTTTTTCTTCAAGTTTTTTTTTAAAAAATTTTGCTGAAATTTTACATTTATCAAAACTTAAAAATAAAAAATTTGCTGTAATTCTATTTGTATTTATTTTAAATTTTTCAAAATTAGTTTTAAGTATTTGAGCCCATTTTTTATTATGTTTAATCGATTTGTTTATAAAATTCTTGTCTTTAAGAGATTCTACAGCAGCCAGCTCACCAATTTTTGTGACATTAAATGGTGGTTTTATTTTCATTAGAGCATTTATAATTTCTTTAGAAGCATATCCCCATCCAACACGTAACGATGCTAATCCATAGATTTTAGAAAAAGTTCTTAATATAAAAACATTATTATTTTTTTTAAATAAATTAAGACCAGACTTGTAATCTTTATTCAGCATATATTCCTCGTAAGCATCATCTACTACCAATAATATGTTCGATCTGAGTCTTTTCCTCAAAGACCTTAATTCTATTGCAGACAGATAAGTTGCTGTAGGATTATTTGGATTCGCTATAAAAACTATTTTTGTTTTACGAGTGACTTTTTTTAAAATCTCACTGACAGAAATTTTAAAGTTATTTTCATTTGCATAAACAACTTTTGCTCCAATAATTGCAGAGTAAATTCTGTACATTAAAAAACTATATTTTGGTACAATTACTTCATCATTTTTTTTTAAAAATAATTGACAAATCATTTGAATTATTTCATCTGATCCTGAGCCACAAATAACTTGATCAAAATTGCATTTAAATTTTTTTGAAATTTCTTTTCGTAAACGTTTTGATTTTGAGTCGGGATACCTAGATAACATGTTAATTTTTGATATTTTTTTCTTAACTCTTGGTGAAAAACCAAGTGCAGACTCATTAGCTGATAATTTAATTACTTTTTTTTTATTAAAAAGTATTGATTTACCAGGCTTATAACTGTTTACTCCAATTTTTCTAAAAATTACTTTTTGCATAATGATATATATAAATAATAATATTATAATTGAAATAAAATTAAACAACGATTGGTTGCAATTGACATAGTCGATAGCATGCTATAGAAGATTTGTGCGCTGATTTACCTGAATTGCGAGCGCTATAAAAAAACCGCTAAATAAGTTTTTTTCCTCACAATTCAAATCAGAAATTATGAACAAATTTGATAACATAAAAAAGATTATTGTTAGAAAGCCACTAAAATTAGACTGTGGTGTTACTATTTCAAATTATCCTTTGGCCTACGAAACCTACGGTAAACTCAACCAAAAAAAAGATAATGCTGTAATGGTATTTCATGCGCTTACTGGAGATCAGTTTGCATCAGGTAAAAATCCTATTACAAATAAAGATGGTTGGTGGTCATATGTTATTGGTCCAAATAAAGCGCTCGATACAAATAAATATTTTATAATAAGCGCTAATGTTATCGGTGGCTGTATGGGGTCTTATGGTCCAAGTTCTGTGGATGAAAAAAGCGGAAAAAAAATTGGTATTAATTTTCCAGTAATAACAATAAACGACATGGTAAATGCTCAATTTAACTTACTAGATCATTTTGATATAAATAAACTATTTTGTGTGACTGGTGGATCTATGGGTGGAATGCAAGTTTTGCAATTTGTAGCTAACTATCCTGATAAATCAAAAATAGCTATTCCTATAGCTTGTTCTGCTAGTCATTCAGCACAAAATATTGCTTTTAATGAATTAGGAAGACAAGCAATAATGGCAGATGAAAACTGGAAAAATGGTAATTATGAGTTAGAAAATATATCTCCTTCAAAAGGATTATCTGTTGCAAGAATGGCAGCACATATAACATATTTATCAAAAAAAGGTCTTCAGGAAAAGTTTGGTAGAAAACTTCAAGAGCGTGATAAAGTCAAATTTGGTTTTGATGCCGATTTTCAAATTGAGAGTTATCTTAGATACCAAGGATCAATATTTGTTGATAGATTTGATGCAAATAGCTATCTTTATATAACAAGAGCTATGGATTATTTTGATCTTAGTAAAAATTCTAATGGTAATCTTTCAAAAGTATTTAAAAATACAAAAACCAAATTTTTTATCATTTCATTTACATCTGACTGGCTGTATCCAACAGCTGAAAATAGAGAAATAGTAATTGCCTTAAATGCGATAAATGCAGATGTAGGATTTTTAGAGGTAAAATCTGACAAAGGTCACGACTCTTTTTTATTAGATGTTCCTGATTTTCTAAATGCATTAAAAAATTTTGTTGATAACTCACATAAAAAATAATTATGAAAGAAGAATTTAAAATCATTGCAAACTCTATTCAAAGAGAAAAATCAATTTTAGATGTTGGTTGTGGAGATGGCGAACTGATGAAATTTATTTACGAAAATATATCTAAAAAAATTAGAGGCCTAGAAATATCTAAAGATAATATACAAAAATGTATTCAAAAGGGGCTTACCGTAATTGAAGGTAATGCCGAGATTGATTTACAACAATTTCCTAGTAATAGTTTTGATTACGTTATTTTAAGCCAAACCTTACAAGCTTTTTTAAATCCCGAAAAAGTAATAAGTGATTTATTAAGAATAGGAAAGACATCAATTGTAACAATACCAAATTTTGGTTTTTGGAAAGTAAGATTTAACTTGTTATTTAAAGGTACAATGCCTGTTACTAAGACGCTACCAAATGAGTGGTATAACACACCCAATCTACACATGTGCTCAATTAAGGACTTCGTAAACTTTTGTAATGATAGAAAAATAAATTTATTTAAATCTTTAGCTCTTACAAATAATAAAGTATCTTCAATTAATAAGTTTAATTTAAATTTTAAAAATTTAACTTCTGAACTTGGTATATTTTTAATAGAAAAATGATAAAAGTTGAAATTGTAAAATGTTTGAAAGATAATTTTTCATATATAGTGCATAATAATAATCAGGCACTAGTTATAGACCCAAGCGAATCTGGTCCACTTATTAAATCATTAGAAAAATTAAATCTAAAATTAAAATATATCTTAAACACACACCATCACTTTGATCATATAGATGGAAATTTAACATTAAAAGAAAGGTACAAGTGTAGAATAATTGGTTTTTTAGATGATAAAAAAAGAATACCAGGCATAGATATTTGTCTCAAAAATGAGGAGATATTTAAAGAAGGTGATTTTCAATTTAAAACTTATCATACTCCAGGTCATACCTCGGGTCATATTTGCTATCATTTTTTCAATGACAAAATATTATTTACAGGAGATACTTTATTTTCATTAAGCTGTGGAAGGTTATTTGAAGGAACATATGAAGATATGTTTAGATCATTATCATTGATTAAAACTTTTGATAAAGAAACTTTAATATATTGTGGGCATGAATATACTTTAAGCAATGCAAAATTCTGTATTGAGCATGATCCAGATAATAAAAATCTAAAAAAAAAAATAGACTTAATTAATAAAAATTTAAAGGCAGGGATACCAACAATTCCATCTATTTTAAAAGAAGAACTAGAATGCAACATATTTTTAAAGGCAGAAAATATTGAAGCCTTCTCAAAACTCAGGGATTTAAAGGATAATTTTTAGCTTATTAATCTTGACTATAAAAAAGCTAATTATATATTGCGTTTAATCTTTAAAAAAAAATGTCATTTGCAATAATACAAACTGGTGGAAAACAATATAAAGTAAAAGCTGGAGAAATAATTAAAATAGAAAAATTTGGAGATCAAAAACCAAATTCTATAATTGAATTTAAAGAAATACTTGCCTACGGAGATGATAAAAACGTTGAGGTGGGTTTACCTACTGTTCAAGGTGCGAAAGTAGAAGCTGAATTTTTAAAAAATGCTAAAAATCGGACAGTTCTAATATTTAAAAAAAGACGAAGAAAAAATTCTAGAAGAAAAAATGGTCACAGACAGCAATACTCATTAATTAGAGTTAATAAGATAATGTCAAAAGATGGTAAAGTATTGTCTGAGGCTGAAAAAATTAGTAAAGTAAAAAAAGAAAAAAAGACTGAAATTAAAAAAGATAAGTAAAATAAATTATAAAGATAAATTATGGCAACAAAAAAAGCAGGTGGATCCTCTCGAAATGGAAGAGATAGTGCTGGTAGAAGATTAGGTGTAAAAAAATACGGTGGCCAATTCGTTGTACCTGGCAATATAATAGTTAGGCAAAGAGGAACTAAAATTTTTCCAGGCCAAAACGTTGGCATGGGCAAAGATCACTCTATTTTCTCGGTTGTTAAGGGTAAGGTTGTTTTTAAAAAAAGTAAGTCAGACAGAACTTACGTTTCAGTAAAACCCAATTAAATTCATACAACATAAACAAAAGTTGTATTATGAAATTCCTAGATCAAGTAAAGATATTTGTCAAAGCTGGTAACGGTGGCTCAGGATCACCAAGCTTTAGACGTGAAAAATTTATTGAGTTCGGAGGTCCAGATGGAGGTGACGGGGGTAAGGGTGGCTCTGTGGTATTAAAATCAGAGAGAAATTTAAATACTTTAATCGATTACAGATATCAACAACATTTCAAAGCCAAAAGGGGTGGCGATGGTAAAGGAAAAAATCAAACAGGGAGAGGTGGAAAAGATTTATTCTTATCTGTTCCAATAGGGACTCAAATTTTTGAAGAAGATAACAAAACTTTACTTTTTGATTTCAAAAAAGAAAAAGATGAGTTTACTGTTGCTGTAGGAGGTCGAGGTGGTTTTGGAAATACCAGATTTAAGTCATCTACAAATAGAGCTCCGAGAAAATTTACAAAAGGTGCAAAAGGCGAGGAATTTTGGATTTGGTTACAACTTAAAACGATTGCAGATATTGGAATAATAGGTTTACCAAACGCAGGTAAATCTAGTTTACTTGCTTCAATAACCTCTGCAAATCCCAAAATTGCTAATTATAAGTTTACAACTATAAATCCTAATCTAGGTGTTGCAATGTATGATAATAAAGAGATTACATTATCAGACATACCAGGATTAATCGAAGGAGCGAACACAGGCACCGGTTTAGGTATAAAGTTTTTAAAACATGTAGAAAGATGTAAAACACTATTACACTTAATTGATGTTTCTGAGGAAGATTTGGTTAATTCTTATAAACAAATTAGAAAAGAATTAGGTGAGTATAGTAAAGAACTATTAAAAAAAAAAGAAATTATAGTGTTAAATAAAGTCGATTTATTATCACAAAAAGAGCTCAAAAATAAAAAGATGAAATTTGAGGAAAAATTGAATAAAAAAATTATTCAATTATCTACTTTTGACAAAAAATTAATATTAAATTTAAAAATAAGGTTGCTTAAAAATGTATCTTGAAAATTCTAAAACTATTATTGTTAAAATAGGATCATCATTAATTATTGATGACAAAAAAATTATCAGAAAAAAATGGTTAACGGAGTTTGCAAAAGATATTAAAGCTTTAAGAAAAAAAAATAAGAATATTATTATAGTAAGTTCAGGTGCAATTGCTCTTGGTTGTAAGAAATTAAATATAGCAAAGAAAAAACTTAAAATAGATCAAAGTCAAGCCGTAGCATCTGTGGGACAAATTGAGTTAATGAATTTATTTAAGGAAGTTTTCGCTATTCAAAAAATTAATATTTCTCAAATATTGCTTACACTAGAAGATACTGAAATAAGAAGGAGAGCAATAAATGCTAAAAGGACGATTGAAAATTTATTTAGTCTTAATTTTATACCGATAGTTAATGAAAACGATACTATTGCTACTTCCGAAATAAAATATGGAGATAATGACAGACTAGCCTCAAGAGTTGCTCAAATTTCTGATGCAGATTGTCTTGTATTATTATCAGATGTGGATGGACTTTATACAAAAAATCCAAAAATTCATAAGCATGCTAAATTAATAAATAAAATTGAAAAAATAGACAAAAATATAATTAAATTAGCTTCTGGGAAAACTAGTGAGTATGGATCAGGTGGTATGAGAACTAAAATTGACGCAGCTAAAATATGTGCGCTCTCAGGATGTAAAATGGCAATAGCAAACGGATTAAAAGAAAGACCTTTGAGTAATATTTTAGATAAAAAAATATGTACTTGGTTTATTCCTGAAATTTCTAAATTAGATGCTAGAAAAAAGTGGATTGCTAGTACTCTACATGCAAAAGGATATTTAAAGATTGATGAAGGTGCTAAAAATGCATTACAAAAAGGCAAGAGTCTGCTGGCCGCAGGTGTAAAGAGCGTTGAAGGTTCATTCAAAAAAGGTGATCAAATAAAAATAATTAGTAAAAATAATAAAGAGCTAGCAATAGGCCTGAGTTCATTTTCATCTGAGGAAATTGACAAAATAAAAGGTCATCAATCAAATAAAATTGAAGAATTAATAGGTTACAAAACAAAAACTGAAGTTGTTCACAAAGATGATATGGTGGAAATCTAGAATGAAAAAATATTTACAAAAATTAGGCCAAAATTCTGTTAAAGCAAGTTTAGAAAAAGTGGATACAAACACAAAAAACAAGGTTTTATTGAAATTCAGTGATTTAATAAAAAAAAATTTTGATAAAATACTTAAACAAAACAAAAAAGATATTAAGTATGCCAAAATAGATAATATTGATAAAAATTTAGTTGCAAGACTCGAGTTAGATAAATTAAAGCTTAGTTCGATAACCAAAACAATAATTGAAATAACTAAATTAAGGGACCCAATTGGGGTTATTTTAGATAAATGGAGAAGACCAAACGGTCTAAAAATTAAAAAAATATCTATTCCAATTGGTGTCATCGGTGTGATTTATGAGAGTAGGCCTAATGTAACTGTAGATCTATCTTGTCTTTGTTTTAAATCAGGTAATTCAGTAATCCTTAAGGGTGGTTCCGAAGCTTTTTTTACTAATAAAATATTTGTTAAACTATTTAGAAAATCTCTCAAGGCTAATAAAGTGAATATGAATTATGTTCAATTTATTGAAAGAAAAGATAGAAAAGTTGTTAGCTCCCTTCTAAAAGATATGAGAAATTATATTGATGTTATGATTCCTAGAGGAGGCAAAAACCTTGTTAAGAAAGTAAAAGAATTATGTAATGTTCCAGTAATAGGTCACTTAGAAGGTATTTGTCACACATTTATAGATAAAAAGGTAAATACAAAAATGGCAAGGAATGTTGTTTTAAACGCAAAAATGAGAAACGTTAGCATATGCGGAGCTACTGAAACTTTATTAATTCATAAAGATTGTCCAAAAAAAGAAATTAATTTGATACTTAACGAATTAAAAAATAACAATTGTTTAATATACGCTGATAATAAAGTCAGAAAAATTTTTAGTGGTAAACTTAAAAAAGCAACTAATAAAGACTGGCGTAAAGAATATCTTGACTCAAAAATCTCTGTTAAAATTGTTAAAAATGTTAATGAAGCAGTTCAACACATCAATAAATTTGGTACCATGCATACTGATTCTATTATTACGAATAACTCTGTAAATGCAAATTATTTTGTAAGAAATGTAAAAAGTTCTATAGTTATGCATAATACATCAACTCAATTTGCTGATGGAGGAGAGTTAGGCTTTGGCGGAGAAGTTGGAATATCTACTAACAAGTTGCCACCAAGAGGCCCTGTAGGACTAAATCAATTAGTATCTTTTAAATACTATGTAGCTGGGAATGGCCAAATCAGAAAATAGACACATAGAAAAAATAGGTATACTTGGTGGTACATTCGACCCTCCACATAAAGGACATTTAAAAATTTCCCAGATAGCTAAAAAAAAGTTTGATCTAAAAATGATAATTTGGGCTATAACAAGAAAAAATCCTTTTAAAAAAAGAAGTTTTTTTGATTTAAATAAA
>CACABD010000007.1 GCA_902530715.1 uncultured Pelagibacteraceae bacterium | reverse complement strand
ACCCAGTGTCCCATATCTACAGCACCTGAACTTACCGCTTGACCGATCTCACTAGTCTTCACAACTGCTCCAACTGGTTGAAGATCGATTTTTAAAGAACCGCCAGACATGTCGCTAACCATTTTGCAATAGTCTCCTGCCATTTCAAAAAAGATGTTAGCACCACTTGGCCATGCAGCTTGCATTTTTAGAGTTTGTGGAGCTCCGAATGCAATGTTTGGCATTGCTACTGCTGCTGTTGCTGCTGCACCAGTTGCTGCCGCTGCCTTAAAGAACTTACGTCTTGAAGGAATTTTTCCCTTCAACGTTTTTTTTTCTTTAATCATTTATTTCTCCTCTATTAGTTAATTAACTTGACATTATTAAAGCACAAAATGAACTTGGAGTCTTAGGTTAAAATCGTTCTAAACTTAATTATTTACAACTATTGGTAGTATAAATTTATCAATTTACTTTATTTTTGCAGTTACCCGTTTTGAAAAATTCCTCAATGTTATCGATAGCAAGATTAGCCATGGCTGTTCTAGTTTCTTTAGTGGCGCTCCCAAGATGAGGTAGTATGAAAGCACTTTTATGTTTGAAATATCCCGGGTTTAAATTAGGTTCATTTTTATAAACGTCTAAACCTGCTGCATAAACTTTTCTTCTATTTAATGCATCCAATAAAGCTTCATCGTCTACTATATCTCCTCTAGCTACATTAGTTACTACTGCACCTTCGGGTAAATACTCCAAAGTTTCTTTATTTATAAGATTAATTGTTTCTTTTGAAGCTGGGCAACATATGGATAATACATCTGACACTTCCATTAAACTTTTTAAATTATCGTGATAAGTGGCCCCTTGTTCTTTATCGGAACTCAATTTAGATCTATTATGATAATGTATTATCATACCAAGTGATTTTGCTATCTTAGCAATTTTTTGACCGATACGTCCCATCCCTAAAATACCTAACCTTGAGCCAGTTAATTGTTTGCCTATCAAATAGTCTGCTGACCATTTCCAATTAGACTCTCTTGCTGCTTGAATACCTTCACTTGCCCTTCTACAAGCTCCGAGAATTAACAATATTCCGATTTCAGCTGTTGCATCTGTTAAGACATCTGGTGTATTTGTCACTGCTATATTTCTTTTTTTAGCAGCTAATAAATCAATATTACCAAATCCTACTGCAAAATTTGATAAAATTTTTATACTCTCTGGTAATTTATTAATAGTTGCCTCATCCATTTTATCAGTTAGCGATGTTAATATTCCATCACAACCTTGACTTAATTTCACTAATTTAGATTGAGAGTAAAGTTCATCATTTAAATTAAGTTTAGCCTGCCATAACTTTAAGGCTTTTTCTTCATTTGATCTTAAAAGTTTTCTGGTAATTAAAATTCTTTTCATTCAACTTATTAATTTAAGTCAAAAATCTTACCAGGGTTCATTATATTGTTTGGATCAATAGTTCTTTTAATCGACTTCATAACAGGTAAGTTATCGCCGTGTTCTTTAAGTAGGTAATCTTTTTTATGAAGCCCAACTCCATGTTCTCCGGTAATTGTGCCCTCTAATTCTAATGTTTTCTCTATAAGAATATCACTAAATTTTCGTATTTTTAAATAGGTCTCTTTTTTTTTTGGGTCGTAAGGTAGTAAAACATGGAAATTACCATCACCTAAATGACCAACCATAGGGGCTCTTAAACCAAATTTTTTAGCCTCAGCATCTGCAAAGTTAACACACTCAGTTATTTTAGAAATTGGTAAACAAACATCAGTTGAGTACACTCTGCCATTATTTATTTGCGCTTTTACAGAATAATAAACGTCGTGTCTTGCCTTCCATAATTTATTTCTATCTGTTAGATCTTTTGCCCATTTAAAAGAACTTCCATTATTATTTTTTGATATTTCTTCTACAATATCGATTGATTCTTTATTCGAAGTTTCTGATCCGTGGAATTCAAAAAACAAAGTAGGTGTAGCCTCTACATCTTTTAATTTAGAGTATTCTATACTAATTTCCATTTGATCTTTGTTAAGCATTTCAATTCTTGCAATCGGGATACCATATTGAATTACCTCTTGAGCAGTTTTTACTGCATCCTCTAAAGTTTTAAAATGACATACTGCACTCATAATGCTTTCTGGAATTGGCGACAACCTAAGTTGTATCTCTGTTATAACTCCCAAAGTACCTTCAGAACCAATGAACAAATTTGTCAAATTATATCCAGCTGAAGTTTTTTTTGTTCTACTACCGGTTTTTATTATATCTCCATTTGGAAGAACAACTGTTAATCCAGTTATAACTGTTTTCATAGTTCCATATTTAACTGCCATAGTCCCAGACGCAGATGTAGAGGCCATTCCACCTATTGCAGCATTTGCTCCTGGATCGATTGGAAAAAATACTCCATCTTCTCTTAAATAATCATTTAGTTGTTCTCTAGTCACACACGCCTGAACTTTGCAATCAAAATCTTCGACATTCACACTTAAAACTTTGTTCATCTTTTCAAGAGATATAGTAATCCCTTGATCATTGCCAACAACATTGCCCTCTAAAGAGGTTCCTGTTCCAAATGGAACAACAGGTATCTTGTGTTGATTACATAATTTTAATATCTTGGAAACTTCCTCATTAGTCTCTGGAAATACTACAGCCTTAGATAAAATTGGATCATAAGTGTCTTCACCTCTCGCATAATTTAATCTTGTGGATTCTGACTCAGAGAATCTAGAATTTAGTATTTTTTTTAATTCGGACTGAAGTTCACTATTCATATACTTATGATACTATACAAATTTTACAAAAAAAATACTTAAATTATTTAAGCATTTTTTTTATATTTTCTAATGCCTGAGAAATATTATCTCTCGATGCTGCGAAACTAAATCTCACGTAATCCTGACAAGTTTGGCCAAATGCTGTTCCTGGCACGATTGCAACACCAGCTTCGTGCATAGCTTTTTTGCAAAATTCTCTTCCATTCATTCCAGTCTCTTTAACTTTTGGAAAAGCATAAAATGCACCACCAGGTAAACTACATTCAACACCTGGCAGATCATTAAGACCTTTGTGAATGAGATCTCTTCTTGCTGTAAATTTTTCCATCATTTCATGTATTGAGTCATCTGGTCCGTCTAATGCAGCAATACCAGCAAACTGAGCAGCAGCATTTACACAAGAAACGCTATTTATTAATAGTTTATTAACATGTTCAACTAAATTCTCTGGCCAAAAACTCCAACCTAATCTCCATCCAGTCATAGAATAGGCTTTGCTCCATCCCTCTAACACAATTAGTCTCTCTCTTAATTTAGGGTAATTAAAAAAAGTTGGCATCTCTTTGCCATCAAAAATTTGTCTGCTATATATCTCGTCACTCAAAATTGTAACATGTGGGTGTTGCTCCAAACCTTTAGCAAGTTTGTCAATTTCAGATTTTTCAACAAAACTTCCAGTTGGATTATTTGGATTGATCAAGATTAATAATCTTGATTTATCTGTGATTAAAGACAATATTTCCTCTGCATTAAACTTTAAGTCTTTATCTTTAGTAAGGTCGTACGGCACAGGAGTAGATCCTGTATAATTAATCATAGATTCATAGATAGGAAAAGCTGGAGTTGGATGGATTATTTCTACACCAGGTTCTCCAAAGCATTGTATCGCATAATGCATTGTTGGTTTACCACCTGGCATTATGATAATTCTTTCAGGATCCACATCTTGATTGTAAAGAGTTTTTATTTTTCTTGAAACTGCTTGTCTGCATTCTAGAATTCCATTTGATAAAACATAACCGTGATGGCCATCATCTAAAGCTTTTTTAGCGGCGTCAACTACATGTTTTGGAGTTTTAAAGTCAGGTTGACCTAATCCTAAATGTATCATTGGTTTCCCAGATGCCTCTAATTTTTTTGCTTCCGCTAAAACTGAGAATGCTGTCTCTGTTCCTAATCTGTTTAAACTTTTTGCGAGTTTCATAAAAATTTTATAATTACCTATTATTTCTATAAATTAATTTTGAACTATTCAACTCTTTTAAATTTTTGCATCCCATTAAAACCATATTTCTATTAATTTCGTCATGTATTGTCTTCAATAAATGCTCAACTCCTTGCTGACCACCTGCGGCTAAAGAGAACAAAAACATTTTACCGAAACTACAAGCTTTAGCTCCAGCGGCTATTGCTTTCAAAACATGAGAGCCTCTTCTAACTCCACCATCCAATATAATTTCCAGTTTATCGCCAACTGCATCTGAAATTGCTTTTATTTGATCGAAAGGTGATCGTGATCCATCCAATTGTCTGCCGCCATGGTTGGATATCATTATAGCTGAGCACCCAATATCAATGGCTCTTTTTGCATCTTCAACTGACATAACTCCTTTTAGAGCAAAAGGTCCATTCCATTTTTTTACACAATGCTCTGCGTCTTTCCAATTCATAGCCGGATCATACTGCTCATTGATATAGTCTATAACTGATTTAGCGATATTGGTTCCTTTATCAGTTTTTGTTGCAACATTTGCTAATTTAAATTTTTCATGAATTAAATAATTAAATACCCAAGTAGGGTGAGCAGCAAAACTCAAAAGGCTTTTTAAGGTTAATTTTGGTGGTGTAGTGAAACCTGTTCTGTGGTCTCTTTCTCTGTTCCCCGCAACAAGAGTATCTACTGTTAGACACATTCCATCAAATCCTGACCTTCTACAACGATCAATCAAATCATTTGTTATCGATTGATCTTTATGAACATAAAGCTGAAATAATTTAGGACCACTAGATAAGTTAGAAATTTCCTCGATTGTATTGTTTGCCATTGTAGACATACTATAAAATGTTCCAAATCTATTAGCGGCTTTTGCAGAGGCTTTATCACCATCGTGATGATATAATCTTTGCATAGCACATGGGGATAAGAAAATTGGCATATCAATTTTTCTTCCAAAGATATTTGTAGATAAGTCTGGTTTACCTACGTTAGCCAAAACATTTGGTATTAGATCACAATCGTTAAAGGACTCTGTATTTCTTTTAAGAGTAGTTTCATCATCAGAGCCACCATCAATATAATGAAAAATTGGTGAAGGTAATTTTTTTTTTGCTAATTTTCTGAAGTCCTCAAAATTATAACAGTCTTTAAGACTCATAGAATTTTTTAAGTATATCTGAATCTTAAATTATTTCTATTTAGGTCGCTAATCTTGGTACATCCCATTAATTTCATATCTCTTTCTAATTCAGCTTTATATTGCCCCAATGCTCTCTCTACTCCTGCTTGTCCCGCAGCAGCTAAAGCATAGAGATACAATCTTCCTCCAGCACAAGCCTTTGCTCCTATAGATAAAGCTTTGAGCATGTGTGTTCCTCTCTGAAACCCACCTTCACAAATAACATCAATTTTATCTCCCACAGCATCAACTATTTCTGCTAGTTGATCAAATGGTGATCTTGATCCATCAAGCTGTCTACCTCCATGATTAGAAACCATTATTCCAGTGCATCCAATATCAACTGCTTTTTTAGCATCTTCAACACTCATTATTCCTTTAAGAGCAAAATGACCTCCCCACTTAGAACATAACTTTTCAGCATCACTCCAATTCATGGATTGATCCAACATCGTAGAAAAATAATTTCCAATTGAAGAGTTAGTGCTTGTTCCTTCTTTTACAAAATCTTGTAAATGAGGTAATTCAAATTTCCCTTTTGTAAGATAATTTATCCCCCACATTGGTTTAGTCGCGAAACTAAATAAACTTGATAAAGTAAGCTTAGGTGGTGAAGTGAAACCCGTTCTTAAATCTCTTTCACGATTTCCACCTGTTATGGTATCAACAGTTAAAGCCATCACGTCAAAATTAGCTGCTTTTGCTCTTTCCAAACAAGAGTCATTTAATCCTCTGTCTTTGTGAAAATAGAATTGAAACATTTTTGGTGTATCAATTAAAGATGATATTTCTTCGACACTTACAGTAGCTAAAGCTGAAACACCAAACATTGTATTAAACTTTTTAGCTGCTTTTCCTACTGCTCTTTCTCCATCATAATGAAACAATCTTTGTAAAGCAGTTGGTGAACAGTAAAAAGGTAAATCAATTTTTTTTCCAAAAATTTTTGTAGACAAATCTACGTTTTCAACACCTCTCAATACGTTGGGTACAAGATCTACGTCATTAAATGCAGATGTATTTCGGTTGTATGTAATCTCATCATCCGCAGCACCGTCAATGTAATGAAAAATTGGTGACGGCAATTTTTTTTTGGCTAAAATTCTAAAGTCACTAAAATTATGGCAATTTTTTAAATTCATAGAGACAACTTAAAAGCTTTTAAAGAAATTAAACATATAACTATTTGCCCCAGGATTTTTTTCTCCTAAACTAGCATTAGATATATGATTATATGAAAAGCCAAATTCTGTGCTTGGTGATAAATCTAAGGATAATTGAAGCTCGCTTTTAAATTCCACTAAATGACCAAGGTCTTTTCCATCCCCCTCATGATATAAACCTGGTGTAAAACTTGGTGTTAAATTAAATTTACCAATATTGTACTCAGCTTGAACTCCTGTATAAAGATATGAGGCTGAATCAGCAGTCAACATAAATCCAGTGATAGGTTTAATTGTACCTATAAGGCTATCTCTAAAAAGATTATCATTCAAATGTTGAATTCCTAAAATTTGAGATTTTTTTCCGTTATCGCTAAAATCAAACATTCCAGTATAAATATTATATTTATGACCATTATCTATTTTTTGTTTTTCTTCAGCTAACAACTTTTCAGAAGTCATAAAGGTGCAAAAGATAAATAATAAAATTTTTAAAAAATTTTTCATATTTTTTTACTCTTATATATTCTTAAATATATTATTGCACCACCTAATAAAAAAAACAATATTGGTATAAACCACAATAAAAAGGTTTTTTTTGAATATCCAGGATCATAAACAATCCATTGACCATATTTTTCGACTAACATATTATAAATTTTTTCTTCTGAGTGACCACTGTCTATTTGATCTTTAATATATATTCTCATACTTAATGCAAATTCAGAATTTGAGTCGTATATAGACTGACCTTGACAAATCAGACATCTTAAATTTTTTGCTATATCATTTTCAAGTTTAGAATAAGGTTCTGTTTGAGAATGACAGTTTCCAAAAAAGTTTAAAAATAAAAATAAGAAGATCATAGACCTTTTTTTAACCATTTATAATCTCCTTAATCTGTTTGACGTGATTATTATTTATTGGTCCTATAATTTTTATTAAGATTTTTCTATTTTTGTTAACTAAGAAAGTTTCTGGGACACCATACGCACCTAGATTTATTGACACTGTTCCATCTTTATCTACTAAATTATATTTAAATGGGTTTCCGTAATCATTTAAAAATTGTATAGAATTTTTTTTTCTATCTTTGTAATTTATACCGATAACTTGTAGATAGCTTAAACTACTTAAACTTCTAAGAAGATCATTTTCCTCTCTACACGGTAAACACCATGAAGCCCAAATGTTAACTAGGGAAAATTCTTTATTTTTAACAACTTCGCTTAATTGTATTTCATCAGATAAATACAGTTCTGGTAAACTAAAATCTGGTAAGTAACTTTTTTTTTCATTCTTAAATTCAGGAGAATATGTCTTATCCTTAATCAGCGCTTTATTAAAAACTAAAAAGCAAAATACAAAAAAAACTAGTATTAAAAAACTAAGAGTAATTTTTTTTTTTACTAAAAATCGCAAATGTCCCCCCAAAAATTATTATAAGTGTAGAGATCCAAATCCAGATCATGAATGGTTTATTCTGATATCTAACATTAAATAGTTGTTCATCCTTTATTAAATTGATTGTTATAAATCTATCTTTAAATAAAGTTGTTTTAATCGCCGCTTCACTTGTTGCAATGACAGGTTGGTTATAAACTCTGATTTCTGGATAGAGTTTAATTATTCTGTTATCGTCATTTTGTATCTCAAAAGTTCCAATGATTGAGGAATAATTTTTTTTTTCATTAGTTTTAACCTCTTCAAAAGTTATTTTCTCGTTTTTTGAGGTGAAACTCTCACCGACTTTAATATTTTTAATAATCTCTGTGGAACTAACACTGTTAAATAATATTGATAACATCAACATTGCAAAGCCCAAATGTGATAAGTTTTGAGCATGATTAGTATTATTTTTTAAAAAATTACTAAGTGTTTTGATACTCAAAAAAACTAGAGAAAAAATTAAAACTATCAATAAAAAATCTTTTTGAGTTAAAAAATAGATAGTTATGATTGTGGCAGCTGAGGTTAGTAAAAAGTAGTAAATATAGCTCACTTTGAACTTTAAATTTGTTTTAATCCAACTCATACTTGGACCAACAGACATAAACAAAAAAAATGGAACTAAGAAAGGTATCAAAAGTTTATTATAAAATGGGGGTCCGACTGAAATTTTTTCTGATGTAATTACATCTAAAAAGATTGGATATACAGTTCCGATTAAAACTACGCTTAAAAAATAAATCATAAACCAATTATTTATTAAAACAGAAGTTTCTTTACTTAGAAAAAAAATCTCTTTTTTATTTTCTAAATTTTTGTTTTCAAAGATTAAAAAAATTACAAAAGAAATGAAAATTAAAACAAACAAAAAAATTAGGATATAGATTCCTCTAGATGGATCATTTGCAAAAGTGTGAACTGAATTAAGAATTCCAGATCTGACTAAAAACGTTCCAGTAACACTCAACATAAAAGTGACTATACTTAATATGATTGACCAATTTTTAAGAAGATCTCTTTTTTCTAATGTTAAAATACAATGTAAAAGAGCTGTTAAACTCAACCATGGCATTAAAGAAATATTTTCAACCGGATCCCAAAACCAAAATCCTCCCCATCCTAGTTCATAATATGCCCAAATCGAACCTAGAAGAATACCTCCCGTTAAAAATACCCAAGATATTAAAACCCATCTTTTTAAATTTTTTGCCCAAACATTATTTACATACCCAGTGACCATTGCTGCCAAAGCAGAGGCAAATATAATTGATGTGCCAACATATCCAACATATAGAATTGGTGGATGTATTGCTAATGCGGGATCTTGAAGAATCGGATTTAAACCTAGACCTTCTTGAGGTTTAGGAAAAAGAGTATCAAAAGGGTTTGACGTTTTAAGAACGAATATAAAGAACCCTATAACAATTATTTGATGAAATATTACGGTATAAAGTCTAAAATTTTTTGGCTCATCTTTAGAACTGTGGAAGAAAAACACTATAAAACTTGTAAGAACTAATAACCATAATAACAAGCTACCTTCGTGATTGCCCCATAAACCTGTTATTTTATAGAATAGAGGTTTTGTTGAATGAGAGTTATTATAAACAGTTTCATTACCAAAATCAGATATAATAAAAGAGTATAATAAAATAAAAAAACCTATTACAACAAAAAAAAATTGAAGAGTAAGAAACTTATAAATTTTTTTTTCCAAATTTAATAAATTTTTTTTAATATTTAAAACTGCACATAAGAAAACAGCAAAAGAAAATATAAGTCCTAGTAGTAAAGAGAGAAAACCTGAATTAGATAATATCATTTTTGCTCCAGACTTTCTTTAACTTCAGGGGGCATATAATTTTCATCATGTTTTGCTAAAATTTTATCAGCAATAAATAAGTTTTCATCCCTTAAAAATCCTTCTGCTACTACTCCCTTTTCTTCTTGAAATAAATTTGGTACGGATCCTGCAAAAATAACATTAATTTCACTTTTAAAATCTGTGATTACAAATAAAATTTTTTCATTATTTAGCTTTATAGAATTTTTTTTGACCATCCCTCCCACTCTGATTTTTTTAGTTGTATTTTCCAAGGATTGCTTGATTTCAGTTGGTGATTTAAAATATACGACATCATCCTCTAATAGTTTCAGAATAATATAAATACTTAAAATGATTGCAGTAAGAACAGAAATTACAAATACAATTCTTAATCTAACTTTTTTACCATACATTAATCTAAATTAGATTTTGTGAGCAACTGTTTTTACAAATGTTCTATTTGTTGGTTGTTTTTGAGCTAAAATAACTTGGTCTGAATTTAGAGACTTATATTTTTGTGCAAATTTAGCTTTTTCTTTAATAAATTGATTACTTGTTACCTTATATAAAATAAAAAAATTGAATAGTGTGAATGCGTATGATGACCAAACGTAAAGCCCGTATCCGTTCATAATAAATGTATCTAAGTTCATATTCTATTTAAGCCTTTATTTTTAACTTTTATCAACTCCACATTATATTTCATCAAAAAAATTAACACAGAAAATAGTGCAAATGCCGCAGTCATCAAAAATAATGGTATTAACATAGATGAATGTATAGTGCTTTCTGATAGAATATTAATAGATGAGGGTTGATGTAAAGTTGCCCACCAATCTACAGAATATTTGATTATTGGAACGTTAATCACACCTATAATTGTAATATATGATGATATTTTAACTGCTTTTTTCTTTTCAAAAAGTTTCCATGATAATAAGTATAAAAGATAGAATAAAAATAATACCAACATAGAAGTTATTCTAGGATCCCAAGCCCACCAAGTACCCCATGTTGGCTTGCCCCAAATTGAGCCTGTAACCAAGGCTATCAAGTTAAAAATAAATCCTGATGGAGCTAAACTTTTTGATATCAGTACAAAGTTTTTATTTTTAAAAATCAAAACTCCAAGAGATAAAAAAGCCATCATTGAAAAAATTCCAAGGGAAATCCATGCTGATGGAACATGTACATACATAATTCTTACAGAGTCACTTTGTAAATAATCTTGCGGAGACAATATTAATGCCTCAAATAAACCTACCGACAGAAAAATTATAAATAATATAAATATCAAATTTCTAAATTTAGATGAAATCAATATTTTTTTTGTTTTCTCAGTAATTATAGATAACATTCTTTTATTTATATAACGTGAAAATAAACTGATCAAGAATGTTGAGGGAGATAATTGAAGGGAAACGTTAACACCCTTGATCAGTTTAATTATTTATAGAATAATCATTTGTCTAAGTTTTGAGAGAAATGTGTTGAAAAAATGACTACTAATTTGAGGGTTTAAAGTAAGTTGAGCCTTTTTTTCCTGAAAAGATCTCATTGATTAAAGGATGTTTAATTGGCTCACCAGAGTCGTCTTTAATGAGGTTCTGTTCTGATACGTAGGCCTCATAAGTAATATCGTCATTTTCAGCGAGTAAATGATAAAAAGGCTGATCTTTTCTAGGTCTTACATTTTTAGGTATGGATTCGTACCATTCCTCAGAATTATTAAATTCAAAATCGACGTCATAAATAACGCCTCTAAAATCAAAATGTTTATGTTTAACAACGTCGCCGATTGAGAATTTTGCTTTTTGAATAGTCACTATTTAAATATGTGTATTCTTAAAAAAAAATCAATAAAAAAAATATTAAATTTTTGCATATCTGTTAGGATGTACCTGTGAATAAGTCTTTAATAAAATTCATAACTGATTTCGGGCCTTTAGTAATATTTTTTGGTTTTTATTATAAAAGTGGAAAAAATCTGCAAATAGCTATACCACCTTTAATTATTGCGACAATTATCTCTGTGTCTATAGTTTGGATATTAGAAAAAAAAATACCTTTTATTCCTCTTTTAGGTGGAGCCTTAATAACATTTTTTGGTGGCCTAACAATTTATTTTAAAAACCCCATATTCATATATATGAAGCCTACAATAATAAATATAATATTTGCTCTTGCTCTGTACTTTGGAAAATATTTTACTCAAGAACCAGTTTTAAAAAAAATTTTAGGTAAAACCATGCCGTTAAACGATGAGGGATGGGGGAAACTTAATACTAGGTGGATGTTTTTTTTCATTTTTTTAGCAATATTAAATGAGTTTATTTGGAGAACACAATCAGAAGAATTTTGGGTAAACTTTAAAGTATGGGGAATGTTGCCAATTACAATAATATTTACAGCATTTCAAATTCCTTTAATAAATAGATATAAATTAAATGAATAAAGATTTAAAACTTGTAGTCGATAATTCTTTCAAAAAAAAAGAAAATAAACTTTTTTTTGAAAAAAAAGAGTTAAAAAATATTTTGGATTTATACGCTAAAATGGTTTCAAAAGGATCTTGGAAAGATTATGGTCTTCACATTTCCTCTAAGAGAGTAAGTTTTAGCGTGTTTAAGAATGCTGCTGAAAATGCAGTTTATAATATTAGCAAAAACTTCAAGCCTTCTAATAAAAATCTTAAATATTTAATTACAGATAATAGAAACCGTATAATAAAAAATTCTGATAACTTGGAAAAATTATTAAAGGATATAGATTGGAAAAAAATTTAGTTTATCGTCTTTGACCAAAAAGTCTCAATAACATTATAAATAGATTAATGAAATCAAGATAAAGCGTTAATGCTCCCATTATTGCTTTTTTGCCAGAAATTTCAATTGTATCACTCGCAGAATACATATTCTTAATTTTCTGAGTGTCATAGGCGGTCAAACCTACAAATATTAAAACACCCAATATTGATACAACAAAATACATCATCGCAGATTTTAAAAATATATTAACTAATGAAGCGATAATTATTCCAATTAGACCCATGATTAAAAATGAACCTAATTTAGTTAAATCTCTTTTAGTTGTGTATCCGTAAATACTCATTGCTCCAAACGTTGCTGATGTGATGAAGAAAACTCTTGCTACACTTACTCCAGTATAAACTAAAAGTATCCAAGACAAAGATAATCCCATTAATGAAGCAAATATCCAAAATACGGTTTGTGCCTTAGCCGAACTCATTTTGTTAATTCCAAAACTCATATAAATAACAATACCTAATGGAGCTAACATAATTAACCATTTCAAACCTGAATTAAATATAGCATTCCCAAAACTTGTAAGTCCTGTGATTACTCCGGCACTGTCTGTAACTACAGACATCTTAAATGATAAAAGTGAGATTATACCTGTTAAAAGAACCCCAGTTGCCATGTAGTTATAGACCTTCAACATGTAAGATCTTAAACCTGCATTCCAAACTACGTTCTTTTTAACACTTGTTGCTTCAAATATATTTTGTCTGTTAAAATCCATGGAAGTAATATAATTATTTTAAACTGATATTCAATGGTCAAAACTGACTAAGATTATTATAGAATTATGAATTTTAAGAAACTAGGTAACACAGATATAGACGTTAGTACAATTTGTCTCGGTACTATGACATGGGGGGAGCAAAATTCAGAAAAAGATGCTTTCGAGCAGATGGATTACGCTTTTGAACAAAACGTAAATTTTTGGGATACCGCAGAAATATACGCGATACCGCCTAAAGAAAGCACTTACGGCAAAACAGAAGAAATAATCGGTAATTGGTTTGCAAATACAAAAAAAAGAAACAAGGTAGTACTTGCAACTAAAGTATCTGGTCCTGGACCAGGTTGGATTAGAGGTGGTGGAAATCAATATGATGAAAAAAATTTAAATGAAGCTGTTGATAATAGTCTTAGAAGATTAAAAACTGATTATATCGATTTATATCAATTACATTGGCCTGAAAGAAAAACAAATTTTTTTGGAAGACTGGGTTACGAACATAAAGATGATAATAATTGGAATAAATTTGAAGATATTCTCAACGCTTTAGATAAAATTATCAAAAGCGGTAAAATTAGATACATCGGCCTTTCAAATGAAACAGCATGGGGATTATCAAAATTTTTGGAAATTTCAAAGTTAAAGAAACTTCCTCGGATGATGTCAGTTCAAAATCCCTATAGTCTTTTAAATAGATCTTATGAAGTAGGATTAGCAGAAATTTCAGTGAGAGAAAGAAGTGGTCTATTGGCTTATTCACCCCTTGCGTTTGGTTATTTAACAGGAAAATATAGAAATGGAAAATTGCCAAAAAATTCTAGGATGCATTTGTTCGGAGACAAGTTTTCGAGGTATAAAACTGAAAATGGCCAATTAGCCATTGATAAATACTTCAGTATCTCAAAAAAGTACAATTTAGATTTATCCCAAATGAGTTTAAAATTCTGCGAACTACAACCGTTCATAACCAGTGTAATAATAGGCGCAACAACTATGGAGCAGTTGAAAACTGATATAGAAAGTGTAAATATAAATCTTAACAACGTGATAATTGATGAAATTAATGAAGTACAAAAACTATATCCAAATCCATGTCCATAATTAAAAAAACAATTTTTCTATTAATTCTTATTATGAGTTATACCTCATTGAACGCACAGGAAATAAAAAAAATTGGTAAATTTAAAGATTGGGAAACAATAGTAGTAACTGATGAATCTGCAAAATTATGTTTTGCTCAGTCTAAACCGGTTTTACAGTCACCAAAAAATAATGTTCGAGAAGCAAGATTATTTATAAGTTTTAGACCCTCAGAAAAAATTTCTGACGAGGTAAGTATTACTTCAGGATATGAGTACAATATGCAAAATGCAATACAAGCAAAATCAGGTAAAAATAAAATTAAGTTTGACATTTCTAAAGATAATTTTGCCTGGATTGCTAACAATAAAATTGAAAAAAAAATGATTAGTGTAATGAAAAAAGGCTCACGAATTATGATAACAGGTTATAATAAATCTGGTTCTCAAACAATCGATCACTACTCACTAATGGGTTTTACAAAAGCATACAATAGTGCGAAAAAAAATTGTAGCTAATGACTAAACAAAATAGTTTTAATTATATTTGGCCAACTTTATTTGGTAGTTTTTATAATCCAGAACATCAAAAAATAAAAAATCAACTAATAGCCTTTTTTGAGAAATATAAAAAAGATAATCCCGATGGTAGAAAAAGTGGTGAAAATTTAAGACTTTATGAGAGTAAGTATAACCTGCACAGACAAAATAACGATACAATTCAAAATGTTTTTAAAAATTTTATAGTTAAAAGTTTTTTTGAAACTGCTAAAGAGGCAAATAAAAATTATCTCAGTCAGTTTAGTAATTCGCAACTAGGTGTTAATATTACAGATGCCTGGTTTATACATTATGAAAAAGGTGGATTTGTTGCGCCGCATGCTCATGGTGACTGTAGTTGGTGTTGTGTTTATTATATTCAGTTAGGAGAAGATGCGACAAAAAAAAATGGTGGAACCTATTTTCAAAAACCTTTTCCTGCAAGATCAACATTCGATTTTGGGGCTTTTTATAATAGAGAAACCTCAATAGATATGTTTCCTGAGGAAGGAAAAATGTTCGTTTGGCCAAGCCATCTTATGCATGGATCTTATCCTTACGAAGGAAAAAATGACAGGATTATAATATCAGCTAATGCAAAAGTTTCCGTAATTCAAGACGGAAAATCTATACGATCAGTTTAATGAAAAAAATAGTTCTAGCTTACTCAGGTGGTTTGGATACATCTATAATTCTTAAATGGCTGCAAGAAAATTACAAAGCAGAAGTGATTGCTTATACAGCCGATATCGGTCAAAAAATAGATAGAAATAAGATTGTTAGAAACGCAAAAAAATTAGGTGTAAAAAAAATTATTATTAAAAATCTTAAAAATATTTTTGTAAAAGATTATTTATTTCCAATGATTAGAGGTCACGCCATTTATGAAGGAGTTTATTTGTTAGGTACATCTATTGCTAGACCATTAATTGCAAAAGATCAAATTCAAGTTGCAAAAAAATTTAAAGCATTTGCAGTTTCACATGGTGCAACCGGTAAAGGAAATGATCAAGTTAGATTTGAATTAGGATATCATTACTTTGGTCCAAAAATAAGAGTTATAGCCCCATGGAGAATTTGGAAATTAAAATCGAGAACTGATTTAATCAAATATGCCTTAAAACATAACATTTCAATTCCAAAGGACAAAAAAGGAGCACCACCTTTCTCAGTAGATGACAACTTATTTCATACATCGACCGAAGGTAAAGTTTTAGAAAATCCAAAATACTCAGCTCCAGAATTTATTTTTCAAAGAACAACCTCGCCTGAAAAAGCGCCTAACAAACCTCAATATATTTCAATTGGTTTTAAAAATAGTGACCCAGTTAGTATTAATGGCAAGAAATTAAAGCCAGAAAAACTTTTAGAAAAATTGAACCAGCTAGGTGGTAAAAATGGAATTGGTAGAGTTGATCTAGTTGAAAATAGATTTATCGGAATTAAATCAAGAGGAGTTTATGAAACTCCTGGAGGAACATTACTTTTGATTGCACATCGAGCAATGGAGTCCGTAACACTAGATAAAGATACTATGCATAAAAAAGACACAATAATGCCAAGATATGCAGAATTAATTTACAATGGTTATTGGTTTTCAAAAGAAAGATTCAAATTACAAAAAATTGTGGATCTAAAAAGAAACAAGGTAAACGGAATTATTAAGCTAAAACTTTATAAAGGAAATGTTTCAATTCAGTCAAGAATGACTACTAGTAGTGCTTATTCAATGAAAAAAGTTTCTTTTGAAGAAAGTAAAACTTTTAATAAATCCAATGTTGAAAGATTTATAAATTTCCACAAAAATAAATTAAAATAAAGAATATGAATTTTGAAGCCTCAAGAGCTAAAGCTATAGATAACTTAAATCAATTTGTTGAAAAAAATCTCTCTGATTATTCAAAGCTAAGAAATTTTGATTTTGGTCCTCATAAACGAGACAATGTTTCATGTTTATCACCTTATGTTACACATGGTGTTCTTAATGAAATTGAAATTATAAAAAAATCACTTGAAAAGTTTTCTTTTTCAAAAAATGAAAAGTTTATACAGGAAATACTTTGGAGAACTTACTGGAAAGGATGGTTAGAATTAAGACCTAATGTTTGGAGTGACTATTTAATTGATTTAAAAAATATTAAAGAAAGATATAGAAATGACAAAAATTACCAAAATGCAATAGAAGGTAAAACAAATATTGATTGTTTTAATGAATGGGTAAATGAGTTAAAAAATAATAACTATCTCCACAATCACACTAGAATGTGGTTTGCCAGTATTTGGATTTTTACACTTGATTTACCTTGGCAACTTGGTGCTGAATTTTTCATGCAACACCTTTTTGATGGGGATGCTGCATCAAACACTCTTGGATGGAGATGGGTTGCAGGTGTTCAAACACAAGGGAAGCATTATCTAGCGAGTGAATGGAATATTAAAAAATTCACGAATAATAGGTTTAAAAATATTAAATTAAATGAAAATGCTGCTCCAAAAATTTCTGAAAGAACTTATACAATAATAAAACAAGATTTTAAAAATTCTAAAAATATTGAACCACTTAATTTGCTAATTTTTGATAACAATCTTTCTTTTGAATTCACAGACTTTAAAAATAATAAATTTAAAAAAGTATATTTAGTTTCTAACAAAAATGAAAATAGATCAATCAAACTCAATGAAAAAGTTGCAAAATTTAAGTACCTTCTATTTGAAGATCAAGAAAAAAGATTAAAAGAAAAATCAATTGATTGTGAAATAATTGATATAAGCGAAATTAAAAAAATTGATGAAAAAAATATTGGATTGTATCCGACTATTGGAGAAAACCTAGATTATATAAATTTAAACAATTTAAAGATAAATTTTTTATATAGAAAACTTGATCAATATTCTTGGCAATATTGTAATAAAGGTTTTTTTAATTTTAAAAATTATATTCCCAAAATTATTTCAAACTTTACTTAATTTTTGTTAAGTTTTATCTTGCAAGTTTTATGAAGATGTCACCCATACCAGCATCTAGTTCCTCTAAGGGTGTATTGTTTCTTAGTTCGCAGTATCTACCAGTAATTTGATGATTTTTGACTAAATTAACATCGTCATTTTTACATCTTCTTCCATTATGTAATAATCCTATAACTATTCTATTATTTAGATTATACACTTGATCACTATTGATTTTTTTGCCATCACAAAAATATTCTTTATTTACTCTATTTGGAAAATCACTTTTGTTACAAGGGTTTTTAATTGTTATAACAAAAAATTCTCTTAAGCCATCTATAAATTTATATTTCATTTTTTGAACCTCTGAATACTTCATGATATCGCAAGAACAAGGCACACAGCACCTATAATAATTACCGCAAATTTTATTGTTTGTTTTATTTTCTTTTACAAACAAAAACTCTGAATCGCTTCCGGGATCAATTAATGATCCAGAAACAGCACAATATAATTTATTAAACTCAATAAAATCTTCGTAAGTAATTTTTTTATCTATAATATATTTAAAAAATTTAGGTCCAGCAGCATTCCTATTTTTGTCAGGAAATATTCTAGACCAGTCAGTTATTAATTCTTTGTGATAATTTTTTTCTTCTGCAACTAATTCGATTTGAAAAAAAACTGCAAAAACTAAAAAAAATTTTAATAAAATATTTTTCATTTTTGTTTTATTGTAACCGTTTGATTGAGTTTAATTTTATCTAATAAAACTTTTTTTCCATTAGTCCATTTAACTTCTACTCTAAAATTTTTTTCATTTTTTCTAATTCCATAATGTGCCACTGGTTCCATTTGGCATAAATAACCAGATCCAGCATCTATTGTTTTTGAATGCTTTCTTTGGTTAGATATTAATGTTACTGTTGCTCCTCTAGCGGGAGCTCCAAATTTATTGATGGGCTTGATCCTTAAATATTTACTATTTTTTTCTATTTTGGCTTTATACAATGTCAAAGGCTGTGCTTTACTTTCGCCGTGAGAAACTAATAATTCTAAAATCCCATCATTATCAATATCAGCTACGGCTGCTCCAGTGCCAAATCCATCAATCTCAAGCGCTGTTTTTAATTTTATTTCTTCAAATTTTCCATTTTCATTTATTTTAAATAATTTGTTTGGTTCTGCGATATTGTTCATAAAAACTTCATCAAAACCATCATTGTCAAAATCAGCAGAAATAATTGTTCTTATTCTAGATGGTTTATCAAAGGCTTTATTTCCTATATCCTTAAATTTGTTTTTTTCTAAAACATATGCTCTATGATAACCAAGCCAATTACCACTCAAAATATCTAATCTTCCTCTATAGTAGATATCTGATAATGCTGTTCCCCTTCCATTCTGTATTACATCATCAACTCTATATTCAAATGCAACATCATCAAATCTGCCATTATTATTTTTTAATAGAAAGTTAGCACCCCGTTCATTTGCTGCAAATATATCAGCTCTATCTGTTAATATATGTCCTGATACTACTGCTCTTCCACCAGTAACTTTATCCAAATTTAAGTTTTTTGCTTCGTCTATTATTTTGTTGTTTTTAATTTCATAAAATCTAGTAGGTCCACCATAATTAGCTACATAAATACCGTATTCACCATCACCTTTTCTATCAACACAAACTACTGATCTGCCTGCTGTTAAATTTAAATTTTCTATATTTTTTTTTAACTCAAATAAGTCAAAATAATTATTGTTACTTTTATCGATTAGTCTATCAGAGTATTTTTTTGTTCCACTATAGGTATCCGTATTTAAAAAATAGATTTCCTCAAAACCATCTTTATCTATGTCACAAGCTGCAACACCAATAGTTTTTCTAGATCGATCTAAAAAAATTTCATCTTGAATTATATTTTTTAATTTTCCATCAATATAACTTAAAGCTAAGTTTGGATAACCAAAACCTGTGACTATAAACTCATTATCTCCATCTGAATTGATATCAGTAACTGAAACACCATAACTTAGTCTGTTTTCATTAATCTTTATAATATTTGAAATATCTATAAAAAATTCTGCGCGTGAATTATTAATTGAAGATATAACGAAAAAAATTGTTAAAAATTTGTATAAATAATTTATCTTTTTGATGAACATTTTTTAGAACAATATTTAACTTTTTCCCAGTTTAGCCTCCACTTTTTTCTCCATTTAAATGGCCTTTCACAAACTAGGCACACTTTAGTTGGTAGGTTTTGTTTTTTCATTAAGTTGATGTTTGTTTTTTAAAAATAAAAAATAAGCTACAAATTCATAAGCATAATGAAATAAAATATATAAAGGTCTAAACCTTAAAATTTTTGCTAAAAAATTATACTTTGGAATATTAGACCAAATAATTATAAACGCTTTAGCGCCTGCTACAACTTTGCCATTTTCAATTACATGCAATCTTCTGAGAAGTTCTTCTTTAGATTTTGACGTTAATTTCATTGCCTCTTGATTATTTGTAATATCAACCCATTCTAAGCTATCATCTGAAATTTTTTTATAATGATCGATCTCAAGTTTGCAAATATTACAAGAATTGTTAAAAAAAACTTTTAATTTCATAAATTCTTTAAGAATAACTTATAAAACTTGTAAGGGATAGCATAAACAGGTTTTGATGCCACATCATCTGGCATTACTACTTTTGGGTTCCAGGAAAATGAAAACACCAAAAAAACCAAAATAAAAAATTTTTTAGATAGTTTTGAGATAAAATTTATTCGAATTTTTTGACTAGAAAGTTCAATGAGATTTTTCTTTATTAAATATAAAAATGTAAGTATTGAAAAAGTGTAACTTATATGAACTACGCGTGCCCAATCATACATTACTAAATATAAAACCGTACTTGGTAAGAATGCTAAAAAAAAAGGAAAAAAAAGATTTTTAAATTTTGAGACTATAAATAATTTTTTTTTGCTTTTAGCTTTTGAATAAGTGTAAAGAAAGCTGAGAGGAAAAAAACCTACTATGATTATAAGTAAATACCTTAAAGCATAACTAAATTTAAATTTTTCATAAAACATTTTGTAAAGTTCAGAGAACGAATTTGCGGATTGTTGTCCAACAAAACCACAAGACATATAACAGGCTTCACCAAATTCACTTTTGAGAAAATTTTTCATTGTATTGTAATTTTCAATTGGAAATGGGTTAAAATAAATCAGCATTACTAAAAAAATTGATGCGAAATAACTGAATAAGACACAAAAAAATTTTTTATCAAAATTCTTAATTTGAAAAACGAAAAGGTCAATTAAGAAAATAAATGAAAAGAAAAATATTATTGGTTCCCATGTTAGAATACTTATTGGGAATAGTAATAATTTATAAGTTAGTTGAACTTGAAAATTTTTAATATCGAAAAATAAGTAAGATAAGAAAATTGTAAAAATAATTAGTTCTTTTCTTCCTAAAGCCTCTATTTCAGCAACCGGATATAAAATAAAAATTGGTGAAAAAATAGCTAAAATTATTAGTCTATTTTGCGCTAAATTTTTACAAAACAAAATAATTAACAAATAATGGCTTAAGAAAAAAACTAATTGAAAAATTAATATCGAATCTCTTAACTTCAGTGAAAATACGCTAGAAAAATTTGTTATCAATTCACCTATTAATCCCCTTCGAACAAAACCTCCTTCATAATTTATTAGCCAATCTGAAAGGCTAGAGTCATTTCCAACATCATGTTTTGAATAAAGAAAAAAAATTCCAAAAAAAATTAGTGCAAAAACATATATTTGAAAATAATTTGACCAATTATTTTTTAAATTTTTATTCATATTATTTTATTAAGAGATCTAACTTTACTCTTAATAATCCAATAAAGTTGATTAATGCAATTTTTGGTAACCTCCAAACTTGAAAAATTTGAGTATCGCCATATTTTCTTTTTTTGTGATTAATACCTATTTCTAATATTTTATAACCTTTATAAATTGCCCGGGCGTTATATTCCCAAAAAAAACCTTCAGGCATGGAAGGTGTAAAATTTTGAAGTGATTTATAAACATCTTTTCGTATTAAAGAAAAGGCAAAACTTGGATCTTTAAGTTTAACTTTAAAAAAAAAACTATACACAAGTTTTGCAAAATCTGAAAAAAATTTTCTATATAAAAAGTCTCTTCTTTTAATTCTATATCCAACAATTAAGTCAGCTTTTTTTCTTACATTCCAGAACTTAAAGATTTGCCTTGGATCACATTGACCATCAGAGTCCATTATTAACAAATAATCAGCATTGGCAATTTTGATGCCCGACATTACTGCTGTTGAGTAACCTTGTTTTTCTTTTTTTGATAAAATACGAATTTTAAATTTTTTTTTCAATCTTTTTAAAATTTCTACAGTATTATCAGAACTACCATCCTCGCAAATTAAGAATGAAAATTTAATTTTTTTTTTTAAAATATTATTAACTTTTGTTATATGGTTTTTAATGTATTTTCCCTCATTGTGAACAGGCATCAATATCTGCAAAGAATTAGACATCTTTACGTTTTGTACACTATTATGATTTTAAAAAGTATTTTTTTTAATAAAATTATCCGCCTCTTTTAGGATCAGTTTCTTTCTATCTGGGTTCATTTTATCGTAAATTCTTACCATCATTGATAATCTAGGATTTTTTAAAAAGAATTTTCTATTTTTATTTATAAATCTCCAATAAAGTCCATCCATTATATTGCACCAATTACCTTTTTTAAAATCCATCATTTTAAGAAAATAACTTGATCCACAAATATAAGGTTTAGTTGCAAATATTCCTCCATCACTGAACAGTCCCATGCCATAAACATTTGGAGACATCACCCAGTCGGAAGAATCAACAAACATTTCCATAAACCATTTGTAAACATATATTGGTTTAATCTCACAAAGATTCATAATATTAGATAAAATCATTAATCTTTCTATATGATGTGACCAACCATGATCATTTGCATTTTTAATAGCATAGTCTAAAGGGGGGAGACCTGTGTTTCCTTGGTACCATGCAGGTTTCATTTTACGATTATGTTTAAAAAAATTGCCAGTCTCTAATCTGTTATAAAAATTTTGATAAATACCTCTCATAAATTCTCGCCAGCCAATTACTTGTCTTATATATCCCTCTAAAGAATTTATTCTTATCTTTTTCTTTTTATGGCTATCTAAAATTTTCTCTAAAATTATTTCTGGAGTTATTAAACCTAAATTTAAGTAGGGACTAAGGGCGCTATGAAATAATATGTTATTATTTTGATCAACTGCATCCTCGTAGTCTCCAAATAAATTGGATTTTTCTTTTATAAAAAATTCAAGTAATTTCAAAACATCTTTATATTCAGTTGCAAACCAAAAGTTTTCTGTTGAACCAGGGTGTGTTGCAAATTTTTTTTCTATAATATTTTTTAGTTTTTTTGTATGAGCTGTTTGATTAATTTTAGGAAATGTTGGAACTTTAGTTCCTTTAGGGAGTTTCTTTCTATTATCCTCATCAAAGCTCCATTTACCACCAACAGGATCTTCACCATTCATCAAGATGTTCATTTTTCTTCTAGTTTCTTTATAAAAAACTGCCATGAATGGTTTCTTTGACTTAGATAGATATCCTTTAAAATCATCTCTAGTATTAAGAAACATCGGAGATGTAATTATATTGAGCTTTATTTTGTTTTTCTTTGAAAACTCTATAATTTTTTTTTCAAATGGCTTATCTTCTATTTCAAAACATGAAATTTCATTGATTTTATTCTTATTTAAAATTTTTTTGATTTTTAAAAAATAATCATCTTTGAAGGCTAGGTCCTCAATTTTAGAATAAGTAATTTTAAAGCTGTTTTTTTTAAGATTTTCAAAGAATGATCTCATTGATGAGAGAAATAAAAGGATTTTAAGTTTATGATGTTTTTCATAAGTGCATAAACCGTTATCTTCTGCCATAAAAAAAAGATGGTCTTTTTTGAAGCGGTTAAAGTATTTTAATGGAAATAATTGATTTCCAAGTATAATAAATAATTTCATAACTGGTTTATAAATATTATTATACATTATGTCAGGAAAATATTTAATTTTTGGTGCGACAGGTTCTATCGGTTCAAATTTAGCAAGGCTGATGGTAGTTAAAAATCAGGATGTTCAACTAATAGGTCGAGATGAAAACGGCCTAAGTAAATTATCATCTGAGCTTAACTGTAAATACAATGTTGTTGATGTTTTAGACGAACAATCTGTTAAAAATTTGAAAGATGAATTTGAGGGACAAGAAATTGCAGGCATAGCATATTGTGTCGGCTCTATTGACCTTAAGCCTGTTCGTGCAGTTAAAAAAGATGACTTTATAAAGTGCTTTGATTTAAATTTTTTTCCAATAGTTGAGACTATTAAAAACTTTCAGGACAATTTAAAAAAAAATAAGGGCTCTATAGTTATGTTTTCAACAGTTGCTGTTCAAAGAGGATTTACAAATCACAGTATTATTGCATCAGTCAAAGGTGCTATCGAGGGACTAACAGTATCTTTAGCAGCTGAGTTTGCCCCAAATATTAGAGTTAATTGTATTGCTCCCAGTTTAACTAAATCAAAAATAGCTGACCCAATATTAAAAAATAAATTAATTGCAGAGGGCGTAGCCAAAGCTCACCCAATGAAAAGAGTGGGTGAGGGAAAAGATGCTGCTGCAATGGCACAGTTTTTATTATCTGAAGATAGCTCTTGGATAACTGGTCAGATAATAGGTGTAGACGGTGGAAGATCAAAATTATCATAATATATTTTAATTTTTCCGTATTAGTGTAATGTTGTTTATTAATAAACTTGGTCGTGAATAAAATTTCTACAGAAGAATTATTTAAAATCGCTTATAACCATCTACAAAATAAAGATTACTCTAAATCGATCGAACTATTTAATAAGATCTTAGCTCATTTTCCTGAAAATTTGTCTGTTCTGAGAAATTTGCTGCACGCGTATGCTTTTTCTGGAGACTTTCAAAATGCAGAAAATACAATCAAAAAAGTTTTAAAATTAAATGAAAAAGAACCTTATGCTTATCAGTTTTATGCATCAATTTTGAAAAACCAGGACAAAATTGATGAAATGATTAATTTAATTGAGGAAGGTTTAAAAAAAAACCTAATGAACCCAAAGTGGAAATATCAAAAAGAATTATTGTTTCCTGTGGTTGTAAAGGACAGTGATGAAATTGATAAATTTAGAGTAAAGATAAACAACTGTTACGATCAAATATTGGAGAATAGCGAACAACTAGATTATGATAATGATCAGGTTATTCAAACTCCTCAATATGAGAACTCTTATAATCAACATGATAATCTTGAATTAAATATTAAAAGTGTAAAGGCTCTAAGAAAAATTTATAGAGAATTGAATGAAAATTTTGTTGTTGAGAAAAAAGAAAATGAAAAAATAAAAATAGGTTTTATATCAGAATTTTTTACTAATCATACAATAGGTAAATTATTTAAAAATATTATTTTCAGTCTAGACCAATCAAAATTTAATATTTTCATACTTCATTCAAAAAAGACAAAAGTCAGTGACCTTTTTAATGAATTTATAGAAAAAGAAAAAAATGGTTTTTTGAAAAATATTCGACTTCCAGAAAAATTGATTGAAAAAATTCATTTTTTTAAAAATGAAAAATTTAATATTTTATTTTATCCAGATATTGGTATGTCAATTGAGATGTACTATTTATCTCTAATTAGACTTGCCAAACATCAGATAATGTCATGGGGTCATCCTGAAACAACTGGTAGCGAAAGTATAGATTTTTTTCTATGCTCTAAAAGTTTAATCACAAATGAAACTTCAAAAAGTTATTCTGAAAAACTATTGTTAATGAATCACTTACCAATGATTTATGAAGTGCCAAAAATTAAAAAAAAGATAGACGATACTGAATTATCTAAAAAAAATATTTACTCCTGTCCGCAAACAATATTTAAATTTCATCCTGAATTTGATTATATTTTAGCTGAAATACTTAAAAAGGATAAAAAAGGGGTTTTGTATTTAATTAAAGATAACAACAAAATTTATTTCAATAAATTAATTGAACGTTTTAAGAAAATAAAATTTTTTGATTTGGACAGAGTTATTTTTCTTGATCCACTTAGTAGAGATAATTACATAAATCATTTGGGAACATCGTCTGTATTATTAGATCCATTATATTTTGGTGCAGGTAACTCATTTCATGAGTCCATGGTATATGGAACACCAACAGTTACATTACCAACCAAATTTATAAAATCTAGAATCGTTACTGCTGCCTATATACAGATGGAAATTGATAATCCACCTATAGTTAAAAATAAAAATGAATATGTAGAATTGGCAATCAATATTGCTAATAAAGAAAATTTGTTAGAAATAAAAAAATATTATCAAAAAAAAGCTATCGAAAAATTATTCAATACAGCAAAAGCAGGTGAGGAATTTAATCAAGTACTTCTTAACTTAGACTAATGATCTTTTAAAACACTCTATTGTGTTTTTTAATAGACAGGCGATAGTCATTGGTCCAACTCCACCTGGAACTGGAGTTATTGCTTTTGCAAACTTTGAAACTTCATCAAAATCTACGTCACCAACTATTCCCTCATCTGTTTTATTAATACCTACATCAATTACTATAGACCCTTTTTTAACCCAATCGCCTTTCACAAGTTTTGGAATCCCAACTGCGACTATTAAAATATCTGCCTTTAAGCATTCCTCTTTTAAATTTTTTGTTTTTGAATGAGCAATTGTTACTGTACAATTTTCTTTTAGTAAAAGTTGAGTCATTGGTTTTCCATTTAAATTAGATCTACCTAAAACAACTGCTTTTTTTCCATTTAAATTTGGCTCAATTTTTTTAATCAATAAATGACATCCTAGTGGTGTACAGGGAATTGAGCTTTCATAACCGGATGATAGATTTCCTACATTGTTAGGGTGAAAACCATCTACATCTTTATTTGGATCAATCGCATCAATAATTTTTTTATTATCGATATGTTTTGGAAGAGGCAACTGCACCAAAATTCCAGAAACATTTTCATCCTTATTAAGTTCACTAATCTTTGCCAAAACAGTTTTTTCATCTACTGTGTCAGGATACTTTATAATTTCCAATTTCAGACCAATTTCTATTGCTGATTTTTCTTTATTTTGTACATAAATTTTGCTTGGTGCATATTCACCTATAAGTATTACTGTTAGACCTGGAACTTTGTTAAATTTTTTTTTTAAATTATATACTTCATTCTTTAAACTTAATCTTAAATCTGCAGCAGTTTTTTTTCCGTCTATAATAATCATTCTAAATTAAAAAATTAATGGTGCTATATAAAGTTTCATACACATTTCTAGAAACCATATCAACAAAAGAAGGATAACCGGGGATATATCGATAGCACCCAGATTAGGAAGAAAACCTCTAATCTTTCGTAAAAATGGATCTGTAAGTCTATACGTAAAATCCAAAACCAAGTAAACAAATCGGTTTGTAGTATTTAAAATATTAAAAGCAACTAACCAACTAATTATAACATTAGCTATAACAACATAAGAATACAATTTTAAAATTTGTAATGATAAATAAAATAGAGCTATCATTTTTTTTCGACGTAGATAGACTGACTTGGAAAAGCAAAGGAAGCTTTATTTTTTTCAACTATCTGCTTGATTTCAATAGCTAATTTTTCTTTGACTTTCAGCCATTCACTCCAACTATTAGTTTTGGTGAAACATCTTACATACATATCTATCGAGCTGTCGGAAAATTTATCTACTCTAACTGCTAGCCCTACTTTTTTATCGTAGTCATCGTTTTCAGCAATATGCTTTTCAATTTGATCTCTAATATTCTTCAACTGATCAACCGTTGTGTCGTATTGTAAAGTAATTATCCAGCTTATTAGCCAATTAGTTGTTTGGCTTACATTAATAACAGCATTTTCTGCAAACTGAAAATTAGGGATAATAGCTAATGATTTGTCAAATTTTCTAATTGTCGTTGATCTAAATCCTATTTTTTCT
>CACABD010000006.1 GCA_902530715.1 uncultured Pelagibacteraceae bacterium | reverse complement strand
TCTATTTTGCCATCTGAAGTTGTTAAAATTCAATTAAACAGTTTACAAAATAATAATTCTCCTAATATAGACTCTGGAATTTTACAAACTTGGGAATTTGCACATCCAAAAAATAAAAGTTTTACTGGTCCTTATGATAAATTTAAGAACATGATTAAAAAAGACTCATATTCAATCTTAATTAATCATAAATCGCACGAAGTAAAAGAGATGTTTAAAAACGAAAACGTTGCTACATACGAAGTAGTTATTTTAGGAAAAGATAAAAAGTACAATGGTTGTTGAATCACATATTACATATAATCAGGAAGTTAAAGAAGACGATGAAGTTGACGTAAATCTATTATTCTTTGATCACGATAAAAAAAGACTTCAATATAAACTTGAAATGATACATAAAGAAAAAAAATTTTTAGTATCTACAATTGAAACTTTGTCACTTTATGTAGATTTAAACCAAAGAAAAGTTGCAGAGTTCGAGGACGAAAAAGTAAAAATGATGGATCAATATATTCAAGAAAATTCATCGAATTTTAACTCAGAGAATTTGAAATTTTCAAGTAAGTTAAAAAAATAAGTTACAAGCTTGCAACTGTATTTTCTACATCTTTTAAATACTTTTTTCTTTTTTCATCAGAAACAAAAGGTACTTCAAAATATCTTCTATAGAGAACATCTTTTATACCACATATAAAAAAGACACCTCTTTTTAATCTTCTTATAGGCATATTTAAAAAAAAAGTTGTAACTGCAAATCTTGGTGAACCGTAAGTACAAAATATAACTACTTTTTTTCCTTTCAGGTTTCCTTTGGGATACCCATAATTTCCAAATAATTTTTTAAAAGTAAATGCCCAAGGTGGAGACAAAACTTTATCAATCCAACCTTCAACAATTGCTGGCATTCGATAGTTCCAAATTGGTGCGACTAAAACTATTACGTCAGATTTATCAATTCTCTTTTGATGATCTAATACAACATCGTCAGGTTTTTCTCCTGCATAAACCGGATTAAATTTCTCTTTGTATAAATCAACACAATCTACTTTATGGCCTTTTTTTTGAGCAGCTTCAGTAAATGTATTCTTTATAGCTGCATTGAATGAGTTTTGATTATAGTGTCCGTAAACAACAAATATATTTTTCATTTTTTCCAAATTTGATCTAATCTGTTCTCTCTACCACAACCCTTTTTATAAAGTAAGTAATTAATAAAATTAGTTTGATAATAATTTTGGTGATAATCTTCTGCCTTATAAAACTTATCAAACTCTCTTACGTATGTTACTACACTATTACTGTACTTAAGCTCAATTTCCTTGATTTTTTTTTCTATTAATTTTTTTTGTTCTTGATTTTGGTAAAAAGCAACAGATCTGTAACTGTATCCTTTGTCACAAAATTGACCAGCTCTATCAAAAGGGTCAATATTTTTCCAAAACACATTTAATAAATTTTCGAAATTTGTAATTTTATTATCATAGACAATCTCAACAACTTCAAAGTGTCCTGTATTTCCGTAAGTTACTTCTTTATATGTGGGATTTTTTGTTGTACCTCCAGAGTATCCAGATATTACATCTTTTACACCCTCAGCTTTATCAAAAGATTCTTCCATGCACCAAAAACACCCCCCACCAAAGTAAACTTTTTTTAAATCTTCGGCAAAAACGTTGGTATTAAAAAGCAAAAATAAAACTAAAAATATTCTCAGCATTTTATGGGTTGTTTAATTTTTTAATGCTGGAAAAACTGGGTTAACTTTTTGAAAAATATTTTGATAATCCTGTTTAATGCAGCGATTTGAAATATACTTGATTTTTGCATTATTTGCTATTTTCTCTGCTGCGTCATTTTTAATTCCGTACTGTAACCATAAAACTTTAGCATTAATTTTCACTGCATCTTCTGCTATTCCAGGAGTTTCTTTAGATGGTCTAAAAACATTAACTATATCAATCTTTTCATTTATATCGCTAAGTTTAGCCACTACTTTCTCACCATGAATTATTTCTCCTTCTGCAAATGGATTGACTGGTATAACTTTGTAGCCAAAGTCTTGCATATATTTCATAACAATTGTTGAAGGTTTTCTTTTTAAATTTGTTCTATCTTCTTTTTCTTTTAAAGAACTAACTCCAATCATTGCAATTGTTTTTGAATTTTTTAAGATAGTTTCTATCTCTTGCATTATTTGTTTTTCCATTTGGGAGATCTTTTTCCTAGAAACGCAGATATCCCCTCTTTTGCATCTTGTTTCATCATATTTAAAGTCATCATCTTACTCGTATATGAGTAAGCTTGTTTTAATGGCATCTCTAATTGTTTATAGAAAGCTTTTTTTCCGATTCTAATTGAAGCATTGGATTTTGATGAAATGACTTTTGCAACTTCTAAAACCTTTTTATTTAGTTTTGATATTGGATAATAATCATTTATTAGACCAATTTCTTTTGCGTATTTTGCATTTATTGGTTCACCTGTTAAAAGCATCTTCATCATTCTTTTTCTATTAATTTTTCTACTTACTGCAACCATGGGAGTGCTACAAAATAAACCTATGTTTACACCTGGTGTTGCAAATTTTGCATCTGTTGAACAATAAGTTAGGTCACAACTTGCAGCTAACTGACATCCTGCTGCGTATGCCGATCCGTGAACTTTTGCAATAACTGGTTTTCTACATTCAACTATATCAATCATCAATTTAGAGCATAAATTAAATAGTTTTAAGTATTTTGATCTTACTTTTAAACCTTTAACCTCTTTTAAATTATGACCAGCACTAAATCCTTTGCCATTTCCACTTATAACAATCACATGAGTTTTGTTATCATTATTTAATTTTTTAAATATTTTTATCAAGGATCCTAAGGTTTTAAAAGAAAGTGAATTATAAGTTTTAGGATCATTTATAATTACACTTTTTATACCATTGCCTAAATCTTTTAAAAGAACTGACATTTTACTTTAGCTCTCCGTCTTCACGCATTTTTTTTCTAATATTCGTTGCAGATATTTTTTGAATATCCTCTGGCAATACTATTTCCTCAATTTTATATCCAACCCCTCGTCCATAACAAATATTTGTTATATTGGGCACTAACATTATTTTAAATCTTCCCTCAAACTTTGGATTTAATCTTTCTTCTATTTTCTTTTTTACTGTTTCAAAATCAAAAGGATTATCATCAACGCCTTGTACATCTCTTATTTGAATGCAAACTTGTCCAGTTTTTTTTATGATTTCTTCAAACAAAGCATAATGACCATCGTGAAATGGTTGCCAACGACCTAGCATTTGCGCTGTTGGTTTTTTATTATCCCACTGGTAACTCATATATACTCCTTATGTTTGAGTTTATTCTTATTAATTAAAATTAAAAGACTTTATTTAATACAATATTAGCTTCTCTGTTATCTCCTAAATTTGTGATGTCATCTTTAACATTAAAGCTTAGATTTAATCCATTAACATTTTTTTTAAATTCTAAATTTGATAAAAGATTTTCTGATCCATTAATTGTGAAAGCATACTCAGCTCCTTCATATGGTAAATATCCTAAAGCAATATATAAGTTATCAGTATGTCCGTAATCTATTGCTTGGTTTCTCTCATAAATTACAAAAATACTGTAATTGTTTGAAAAAACTATATCCAAACCAACCTCGGCATTAATATTGTGCAAAGCTCCCGTATGTAACGTTTCAGAAAAAGAAGTATCTCTGTCAGAAACATATCTATATTTAAAGTCAGATGAACGATCAACATCAGCTAAATATTCTAATTTACCGTGTCGCTTAAACTCATATTTATCATTTGATAGATCTTCATATACTGCAATAGTTGCTCTTAAATTTTTTGTTCTTACATGCTGGTCTTCAACTATTATGGCTCCAGCTCCAGATTCTTTATAACCATTTAAAATTGTATGGCCAAAATCGAATTGTGCGGAAGGAACAAGAATTAAATTATTTTTCTTAATTTCATCTTTAAGTTTAAAAGTTCCAAACATTTGATTTCCTGTTCTATCTGCAGTTATATTTCTAGCATCAATAACATTAATTATATCTGATCTTATTTTTCCTATTCCAAAAATTTTATCTATAAATTTTGTATCATTCTCAATTGGTGTCGTACTATAGTAGGTAAGATTGTATGTCTTAGAATCTAAATTGCTACCAGAACTTCCAATGTCAACGTCATCACCACCAAACCTAAAGGCAAAACCCTCTATGCCATAATCATCCTTAAATTTATCAAAACCAAAAGTCAGAGATTTGACGTTTATTTCTTTAGAGGATGCAATGCTAGTATCACCTATTTTTCCAATAGAAATCCCTCCCTCACTCCAATAAAAATAATTCTTATTTGATTTGACGTTATTTTTAGTTGTAGATATTTTTTTAAAAGACGATATGGGTAATTCTGATAACGAAGATATTAAGTTGTTTGAAAAATTTAATTTTATATTTTGATTAGATAAGTTTTGTTTATCTTTGTTTCTTCTAATCCACTTTAATCTATTAAGAACAGATTTTGTTGATAAATCTATAGTTCTATTTGCTAGTTCTACCTGAGCCTCTGCCATTCCTGTTCGATCACTGTTTTCAGTAATTGAGGGACATGTCGCTGCAAAAATAGTGAATGGACAAGCTAAATCATATTCCATTATCTGATCAAAATCATTATGCCCAAAATCATTTCCAATGTACAATTTTAAACCACTTGAATTGAATGCAACTCCTCTAGGTTGCTTATTGCTTGGAGTTGCAGCATCAAGATCAAATTTACCATCTATAACAAATGAAGAAGTATCAAAAGCATTTGTAAGTGAAATCTGACTAATACCTTCGCCAGATCCACTGTGACTTACAATAAAAATTCTTTTTCCATTAGCACTAAACCTAATTCCTGCTGAGTTCTGTACATCAGCAGTTGTACCTGTGCCCATATCAATTCCAGCTGTTAATACAAGTTGAATTGAACTTACGTCATACGGGGTTGAAACTGTGTACTCTAATAATTTACCAGATCCATCATTATCAAACCAGCTTAAAAATAATTTCGTACCGCTGTTGTTAAATTCGAAACCTTGAAGCCTTACGTGTTCATGTCCTGAATAACCATCACCAACCCTTGCAAAATTTCCAGCTGCACTACCATTTAAATTAGCAGTGGTATCAAGGTCGACCTCTTGTGCAAACTGACAAGTAGAAATATCATAAGGTGTAGTTAAATCATATCTAAAAAGGTTATCACTATCAGCACTATCAGTACGCGTTCTGCTAGCAACAAATAATTTTGTTCCATCATTATTAAATTCTAAATCATACACAGCTCGGACACCAGCAACTGGAATTTCACTCATTGCACATCTCTCACTATCACCTGCATAAGTTCTTGAGCTTATATCGTAAGGTGTACTTAAATTAAATTCGTTAACATGGACAGTATCTTCTGCAGGTAATTCTGGCTGAGTGGAACTTATAAAAAGTTTTGTTCCATCTTTGTTAAATTCAATACCAGCTACACCTCTAATTTGACTTTTCGCGCTTGACTCGTCATCAAATATTACAGTTTGCACGTGTGTAAGGGTTCCTCCAAAGGAATTCGAAATTGGAACCAAAACTAAAAAAATAACGAGAATTATTTTCAAGTAGTTCATAAAAACTTTAATTTATTTTTTTAAGTCCTCAAGTATTTTTGGTGCCCAATTTTTAGCATCCTGAGAGGTTACATGGAAGTCGTATTTTTCAGGTTTTACGAACATCTGATTAGTGTCTTCAAATCTACCTTTTTGAATAGTATCAACCCAAACTGTATAATCTGCTGGAAACAAACTTCTTGCCTTTGGTGTGGGACAAATAAAATCTGCAATAACGAAATTACCTTGTTCTTTTAACTTAAGAGCAAAGTCTGCCATTCTTTTTGCTTGTCTAGTTCTCCCCTCTGGCGAAAAATCCCAGTCATTAGCAGCCTTCCTAACTTCATCTGCGTTAAGTCTTTTGGCATTTAACATGGGGGCTAATTCATCAGCCAAAGTCGTTTTTCCTGCTCCAGGAAGACCCATTATTAGTATTATTTTCATAAGCAAATTTTAAACTTATATAATAGATAAATTTTTACATTTATAGATATAAATTGAGGCCTCTAAATCTGACCTAATGATGTCAATATTTATATAGACAGATAATTGAAAATAAATAATGATCGCCGGATGAATTTTTCTATAGAAATTGGACCTAATTCAAATTTAGACACTTTGCCGGCACTAAAAGATGTTTATATCACAATGCTACCAGGTGGTGATTTTAAAGAGACAGCTCAGCAAGCAATCAACCTAGTTAAAAAGGGTTTTAACCCTGTCCCCCATTTCCCTGCTAGATCAATGGTGAATGACTCACAGCTAAAAGAGTATGTAAGTATGTGTAAAGATGGTGGAGTAAAACAAGTTCTTGTAATTGGTGGCGGTAGAGAGCCAATGGGAAAATTTGATAGCTCCTTTCAACTTCTTGAGACTGGTTATTTTGAGAAAATGAAGATAGGAATTGCTGGACATCCAGAGGGGAGTCCTGATATATCCGACAAAGTGTTAGAAAAAGCTATGATTGATAAAAAGCCTTATGCGGACTACATTGTAACTCAATGGTTAATGCAGCCTGATCCGATTATTGACTTTATTTCTAAACAGACTGTCCCAGTTCATGTTGGAATTACTGGACCTATGAGTATATCAAGCTTAATTAAGTTTGCAAATATTGTAGGAGCAAAAAATTCTATAAATTTTATTAAATCCAATTTTAATAGGGCAATTGATTTATTAAAACCAAAAGACCCAAATGATCTTGTAGATAAAATCAAAGAGCATACAAAACATTTCCATATCTATACATTTGGAGGGCTTAAGGAAACCAACAACTGGCTAAAGGAAAATAATTATGCCTAAAAAAAGAAAAAAAACTAAAAAGTCTAACGGAAAATTATCACCTAGTAGAATTATTGAAAAAGTAAATTATTCAAAAGTTTCACATACTACAAAGGTCGATCAATCGGATAGACATGTTCCTTATAATTTAAGACAAAGTGGTCCAACAAAAGTAGAATTATTAATGTCAACAAGAGTTAGAAAATCTCCATACTGGCACTTGTCAATGAAAGCAGGATGTTGGAGAGCGACAGTTTATAACAGAATTTATCATCCACGTGGATATGTAAGACCTGAAAAAGGTGGGGCGATGGTTGAATATAAAGCAATCAAGAACCATGTAACGATGTGGAATGTTGCAGTTGAGAGACAAATAAGAGTTAAAGGTCCTGATGCAGAAAGATTTACAGATTATGTAATTACAAGAGATGCAACTAAAATTTCACCGATGAGAGCTAGATATGTAATTCTTTGTAATTATAAAGGTGGAGTTCTTAATGATCCAATTTTATTAAGAATTGCTAAAGATGAGTTTTGGTTTAGTTTATCAGACAGTGATATAGGTTTGTATCTGCAAGGAGTAAATGCAGATAAAAGATTCAATGTTGAAATCGATGAGATAGATGCATGTCCTGTTCAAATCCAAGGTCCAAAATCAAAAGCTTTGATGAACGACTTAATTGGTAAGCAAGTTGATTTAGATAATATGCCTTTTTATGGATTAGCTGAGGCAACAGTTGGAGGAAGAAGTTGTGTGATTTCTCAATCTGGTTTTTCAGGTGAGGCGGGTTATGAAATATATTTAAGAAACGCAACACTTTATGCTGAAGATATGTGGAATGCAGTTTTAAAAGCAGGTAAAAAACATAAATTAATGGTAATTGCTCCTGCGCATCACAGAAGAATTCAAGCTGGAATTTTATCTTGGGGTCAGGATATGGACAATGAACATAATCCATTTCAATGTAATTTAGGCTATCAAGTTTCATTATCTGGCAAAGGTGAATGGGCTAAAAAAGGAGATTATATAGGTAAAGAAGCACTAGAAAATATGAAAAAAGAATTATTACATGGACAAAAACCTTACAAACTTCAATTAGTTGGTATGGAACTAGGTGGAAAACCAATTGAAGAGTATGCTCCAGATTTTTGGCTAATTTCAAAAGATGGAAAAAATCCGGTCGGTTTTGTTACATCGCCTTGGTATCATCCAGAAAAAGGCACAAATATTGCAATGGGTTATATTCCATTTGATGGAAATGTTAATAAAAACGGATTTCCTAAAGGTAATGTGGGTGATAGATTTAAAGTTCATTTACCTAAAAAATATTGTGAAAAAGGAAGTGATCCTGTTAATGCAGTTGTTGTAGATATTCCTTTTACAGAGTCTTATAATCCAAACACTAGGGAAGTTGCGAAGTAGATTTTTATAATTTATTTGATTTTTATATGACAAAAATTGTCATAATAATCGCAATCGTTATTATTGCTATTATTTTGTTAATATTTCCTTTAATAGTTTCATTAATTGAGAAAAAAAATAAAAAGTAATGTTTGCACAATTTTTAAGTATCGTATTTAGATCAATCAAGCTTGACAAAAATCTTTATAGGGAAAGTAAGAGTTTTGGCGAAGCAGCAATATATTTTTCGGCTCTTGTTATGGTTTTAGACGGAGTAGCTGGAGCTATTGCAGCAAACACATTTTACAAAACATCGATCGGTTTATCTGCGATTACTGCTATTTTTACCTGGTTCGTTTGGGCAATATTTATATTTGTAATTGGAGTAAAACTTTTTCCAGACAAAAATACTAAGGTTCCTTTTAAAAAAATACTAATAGCGGTTGGTTTTGCTCATGCCCCTGGCCTATTAAGATTTTTTGCTATTACGCCAACAATGGTAATGCCAATTATATTTTTCACTCAACTATGGATTTTTGCATCTCTCATAATTTCTACAAGGGAGGTATTACAATTAAAATCTAATTTTAAATCGTTTGGCATTATATTTTTATCATTTTTAATACTAGCTATATTATCAGTGTCTTTTGTTATGAGTAGAATGGATACCTTGCCAATAAGTAATGTAACTTAAATTGGAAATATTGTTTTAGACACTCTGCAAGATTTACAAATTTTAAACCCTGTAAGTATTAAATTGTGAGTAACGCTTTCATCATTTTTTTGACATTCCTCACATAAATCATCTAATTTTAATTCTACATCATTTTCGGTATTTTTTTTTATCATAAATTTTAAAATTCTAGATTTTGAATTCTGTAATATTAACTATATATTAGTAAATAATTATTTGGTATTAAATAATAAATGAACAATAAAAAGATTAACAAAGTAGCAATTATAATGGGTAGTCAATCAGATTACTCTACAATGAAATATACTAAAAAAGTTCTTCAAAGTTTTCATATAAAATCTGATGTTAAAATAATTTCAGCACACAGAACTCCAAAAAGGATGTTTGAATTTGCAAAAAATGCTGAAAGAAATAATTACTCTGTGATAATTGCAGGAGCTGGTGGATCTGCGCATCTTCCTGGTATGGTTGCATCTTTGACTAACATTCCAGTTATTGGAGTTCCAATTGAGTCTAAAAAATTAAAAGGTATGGATAGTCTTTTATCAATAGTTCAGATGCCAAAAGGTATCCCCGTTGGTACAGTTGCAATAGGTAAAGATGGTGCAATCAATGCTGGACTTTACGCTGCATCAATTATTGGACTTCAAAATAAAAAAGTAAAAAATTCATTATTAAAGTTTAGATTGAAACAATCAAAATCAGTAAAAAAAAAACCTAAATAAAATGACTAAAATTTCTTTAGGTATAATTGGTGGAGGCCAACTTGGTTCTTTGCTTTGCGCAGCAGCAAAAAATTTGAATATAAATACAGTAGTAATTAGTGAAGATGAAGACTCACCAGCAATACATTTTGCGGATCATTTTATTTATTCTAAATATAACAATGAGGAAAATTTAAAAAAATTTACTTCAATGGTAGATAAAATAACCTATGAATTTGAAAATATTCCTTATAATGTATTATCAAAATTAGACAAAGTTAAAAAAGTAGATCCTCATCCAGAAGTTAACAAAATTGTTCAACACAGATACTCAGAAAAAAATTTTCTAATTAAAAATAATATAAGAACTACAGAATTTAAAAAAATTATTAATGAGAGCGATATAAAAAAAAATAAAGATTTATTACCTGGAATATTAAAAACTTCTACACTTGGGTACGACGGTAAGGGTCAATATAAATTAGAAAATTTGGAAGATTTATATAATCATAAAATTAATTTTGATAGAGAATTCATATTAGAAAAATTAGTAAATCTAGAAAAAGAAATTTCTGTCGTAATTACCAGATTTTCAAAAGACAATTATGAAATTTATGAACCAATAGAAAACTTACATGAAGAACAAATTTTAAAACATTCAACTATTCCAGCTCAGATTAATTTGTCTCATTTTAAAAAATCTCAAGAGTGGGCTAAGCTTATTTCTGAAGAACTTCAGTATGTTGGAACTTTATGTGTAGAATTTTTTATAGATAAAGAGAAAAATTTGTACGTAAATGAAATTGCACCTAGAGTTCATAATTCAGGTCATTTAACTATAAATACATATAATATTAGTCAATTTGAAAATCATATCAGGGCTGTTTGTGGATTGGAAAAAATTAAACTAAAAAAAATATGCAATGCAAAAATGATAAATATTATTGGAGATGAAATAAATAATTACAGAAATAAAAAATACACAGACAGAGAATTTTTTTTTGATTATTTAAAAAAACAAATTAAACCTAAAAGGAAAATGGGACACTTAACTATAATTGAAAATAAATGAAAAATTTTTATTTGTTTTAGTCAGTTATTTTACAATAAGTATTGCTATGGAAAATAGATCTTCACATCATCAGTCTGACGGAACATTTAAAAATCCTGAAGGATCACCAGAACGTTCCGGAAAGGTAAAATGGTCTTGGAGCACGTTTAATAAAGAGAAAAAAAAATTAGATATGACCGTACCAAAAGACCATGTTTTAAATAAAAACGAGGTTTTAAAAAATTTAGAACTATACGAAGATAAAGATTACATTGGGTGGATTGGCCATGCTACTTTTTTAATAAAACTTGGAAATACAACTATAATTACTGATCCGGTTTTTTCTAAAAATGCAGGACCATTGATATTTGGTCCGAAAAGATATGTCGATCCAGCTTTAAGTTTAAAAGAAATCCCTAAAGTTGATTTATTTTTACTCACGCATAACCACTATGACCACCAAGATACAGCAACAATCAGAAAGTTTCCTTATAAAAATGCAGATGTAATTGTACCTCTTAAGTTGGGTAAGTATTTTTCTAAATACAATTACAAAAAAGTTAATGAGCTCGATTGGTATCAAACAATTGAAATAAATGATTTAAAAATAACATTGTTACCAGCTGTTCATTGGTCAAAAAGAAGTTTAACAGATACTAATAAAACCCTTTGGGGAAATTTTTTAATAGAATATAAAAATAAAAAAATACTATTTGCATGTGATACTGGCTATGGACGAATATATAAAAAACTTGGTGAAAAATTTGGTCCAGTCGATCTTACAATGATTAATATAGGTGCATATGACTTTAGACCAATGTTTGAAAAATCAATTTACCACACAAATCCAGAAGAGGCTTTACAAGTTGCAAAAGATCTTAAAAGTAAAAAAGTAATAGGAACTCATTGGGGTACATTTGTACTTTCTTTAGAACCTATTATGGAGCCTCCTGTTCGTTTTAAAAATAATGCTGAAAATTACGGCTTTCAAAAAAAAGATGCCATTATTTTTAAAATTGGAGAAATAAGAACTTTGCAAGAAATATTAGATTAGTTTTTATTTGATAAATTAAATATTCAATGTAGATATTCAATTATTATGAAAATTCTTGAAGGTAATTTTGATAATCCTGAAGTTAATCAACTTTTAAAAAAACATTTTATCGAATTAAGATCAGTTTCACCAGAGGGAAGTACTCATGTGTTAGACATTAAGGGTTTGAAAGACAAAAGCATTAAGTTTTGGAGTATATATGAAGATAATGAATTAATTGGTTGTGGAGCTTTAAAATTTTTAGATCCTAAGCATGGTGAATTCAAATCAATTCGTGTTGCTGACCCTTTTAGAAATAAAGGTAATGGGAAAAAAATTATTAAAGTTCTTATTCAAAAATCTCGACAATTAAATATTCAAAAAATTAGTGTCGAAACAGGGTCAGGCGAATTTTTTCTACCGGCTCGAAAGTTGTTTAAAAATTTAGGTTTTAAAGAATGTAAACCTTTCAGCCATTATGTAGAAGACCCAAACTCATGTTACATGTCTTTAAAAATTGAAAATTGATTAATTATCTTTTTTCTATGACAAATAATTCATTTTTAAAATACAAGCCTTTATATTTATTGACTACTTGTTGAACTACTTTTTGATAATTTTTTGATCTTTGAACTTTAAAAATTTGGTCATCAGTCATTTGATTAACATATACCGCAGCATTCCAAGCTGAAAAAATTAAAGAAGTAGCAATACCACCTTTAATTTCATTTGGAAGAGCTCTTAAAACATAACTAATTTTTTTTACTTTATTAAATTTTAAAGTTTTTAAAAAAGATTTTTCTGTATTAGTTTTTATATATTTTTCAATTGACGAATATAGGTAGGGAAATGGATTTTCTTTTGGCCATAATTTTTTAATTATCTTATTGCCTGGATCTCCACCACATGCATGCACTACAACTAATTTTCCTTTTTTAGCTAAAGATTTTAACATTGGATCAATCACATACTTTACTTTTTTTTCAGCAGAAACTCTTGATCGATAAGGTTGAGATGCAATAATTAGGTCATAATCAGTTTTGCCATTATTTTTTTGTGGAATTACATTTTTAAGAACAAATTCTTGATCTTTTCTGTAGATTACTATTACTGATGGTTCTTTGTAGGTTGATGTACCGGTTTTAGGATTTGTTTCAACTTGCCATTTTTTTGCTAAGAACTCTTGATTAAGTTTTCTTAATTGATTTGAAAAATCTAAAGATGAATTCCCTCTAAGTTTTACGACTTTCCAATTCATTTTTTTTTGTTTTTTAATATTTCTTGATTTTAAAGAAGTAGATTCAACATAATTTAAATTCGATATCACAAAAACAGTATTTTTGTGTTCGGCAAATCTGTCTGGAAGTTTTTCTAAACCAAGTCTAACATCTTCCATACTAATTTCTTTTGTTGAAACTAGTAAAGGTATGTTGGGCATCTTTTGATGACATTGTCTCATTACATTCATGAGTAAAGAACCATCTCCCATGCCAGCATCGAAAATTTTTAAAGCAGGATTTTTGGGTTTTAAATTTTGAACAATTGGCTTTAACGCATCAGCAATTTTATTTTTTTCATTAGTAGTTGTAACAAAAAGTAGATATTTTTGTCTATTATCGAAAAAACGGAAATTTTTTTTCATTACGTAAGATATGTATTATGTAATTAAATGTCCATTATAAATATTTCTTTTAAAGTAGATAAATAAAGTATAAACACCCTTAAAAAAACTTGAGTAATGAAAAAATTTAAATCTGATATAGAGATTGCGAGAAGTTGTAAACTAAAACCAATCTCAAAAATTTTAAAAAAAATAAATGTTCCTGATAACCCAAAAGCTTTTAGTCCTATGGGAAGACATATAGCTAAAATAAATTTCGAATTCTTGAATAAACTTAAAAATAAAAAAGATGGTCATCTTATTCTTGTCACAGCAATCACTCCAACCCCAGCTGGTGAAGGTAAAACTACAACATCTGTTGGTCTAAATGATGGATTAAATAAAATTGGAAAAAAATCTATTGTTTGTTTGAGAGAACCTAGTCTAGGCCCTTCTTTTGGAATGAAGGGAGGTGCTGCTGGAGGTGGTAATGCACAGGTAGTTCCTATGGAACAAATAAATCTTCACTTCACCGGTGATTTTCATGCTATTACATCTGCTCATAATCTTCTGTCAGCTTTAATCGATAATCATATTTATTGGGGGAATAAGCTTAACATTGATGAAAAAAAAATTGTTTGGAAAAGAGTTGTAGATATGAACGATCGAGCCTTAAGATTTATAGATATAAACACTAAAGGAGTAGCAAAGGATTTTGCTAGAGAAGATGGTTTTGATATTACTGTGGCATCTGAGGTGATGGCAATTTTCTGTCTATCTAATGATTTGTCTGATTTAGAAAACAGAATTGGAAACATTACAATTGCTTATGACAAAAATAATAAACCAGTTTATGCAAAAGACTTAAATGCACAAGGTCCAATGACAGTCCTTCTCAAAGAAGCAATTAGGCCAAATATTACTCAGAGCCTGGAGCATAATCCGGCTATAATTCATGGAGGACCGTTTGCTAATATTGCTCACGGATGTAATTCAGTGATAGCAACCAAGTCAGCTTTAAAGTTATCCAAATATGTAATAACTGAAGCAGGTTTTGGCGCTGACCTTGGCGCTGAAAAATTTTTGGATATTAAATGTAGAAAAGCAAATATAAAACCAAGTTGTATTGTTATAGTTGCTACAGTTCGTGCTTTAAAAATGCACGGTGGTGTGGAAAAAGAAAATTTAAAAATTGAGAATATTGATGCTTTAAAAGAAGGATTATTAAATTTAGATAGGCATATAAACAATATTAAAAAATTTGGGATTGAACCAATAGTAGCGATTAATCATTTTGTCTTAGATTCAAAAAAAGAGATACAAACAATAATAAATTTTTGTAAAAATTTGAATGTTGAAGTTAGTAATTGCAAACACTGGACAGAAGGTGGATCAGGGACAGTAGATTTAGCGAAAAAAGTTGTGCAATTTTGCAGTAATTCAAAAAAACAAAAATTTAAACTCTTGTACAAAGACAATAAGAGTTTATGGGAAAAAATTGAGATTATAGCAAAAGAAATATATAGAGCTAACAAAATTACAGCAGCAGATGAAATTAAACAAAAATTAAAGACTTTTGAGAATAATGGATTTAAAAATTTTCCTGTTTGTATAGCAAAAACGCAATATAGTTTTTCTACTGATCCAAAATTAAAAGGTGTACCAACAAATCATGAAATACCAATTAGAGACGTAAGATTATCCTCAGGAGCAGAATTTATTGTTGTAATATGTGGATCAATAATGACTATGCCAGGATTGCCGAAAATACCTGCTGCAGACAAAATTAAATTAAATAAAAAAGGTCAGGTAGAAGGTTTATTTTAATCTCTCTAGCTCGTCCCAATAATTTTTTGCAAGATTTACTCCTGTTAATTCTTTAAATTGAGGAAGTCCTGTTGGTGATGTTACATTTATATCACCAATTAGATAACCAGACACTAGATCTATACCTGCAAAAAATATTCCATTTTTTTTTAAGACCTTGGCTACTTGATTTGAAACCTTTATCTCTTTATGGCTAAGAGTAGTTTTTATAGCTTTGCCCCCTTGAGATAAATTTGATAAAATTGAATTTGAGGAGGGCACACGGCTTATTGCACCTTTAACCTTACCGTTAATTATAAAAACTCTTTTATCTCCATATTTAATTCCTGGTAAATATTTTTGGGCCATAACATGACCAAATTTTTTCAAATATTGTCTAATTTTTTTTATATTTACTATGCCACTAATATAAATTATGTCTTTACCTGCATAACCATGTATGGGCTTTAATACAATCTTTTTGTTAACTTTTATAAATTTTTTAATCTCATTTAAATTTTTAGTAAAAATTGTTGGTGGCATAAGTTTTTTAAAGTTAATTGAAAATAATTTTTCAGATATATTTCTGATAGAAGTTGGATCATTAACGATCTTTGCGCTATTTTTTATAGTATCTAAGAATAATGTAGAAGTTACATAATTCATATTGAAAGGTGGATTTTGCCTGATTAATATAACTTTTGATTTTCTTAGTTCAAACTTCTTTTTTGATATAATTTTAAAGTAAGTTTTATTATTTTCAAAAAATCTAATATGGCAGACATCAGCAATCAATTTGGAATTAATAAAATTTATGTCTTTTGTTTCATACCAATAAATCTTGTAATTTCTTCTTTGTGCCTCTAGAGCTAAAAGATATGTTGTGTCTGTGATAATGTTAAGATTTTTAAAAGAGTTACCTTGTATCGCTAATATTTTTTCAGGCATATTTATAATTTTTCCAATACTTTTTCAGCTCTAGTTTTTTTTTCATTTAGTATATTTTCAACATTTTTTAAAAAAATTGTTTCGTCTTGATTGTTGCTATTTATGAATTTTCTTTTTTTTAGACCATCTTTTGAAATATCCAGGAAAATCTTACCCCATTCTAAAATAGTTTTACTATTTATTAGTGTGTTTAAACCTTTTTTAGGTGATTCATAATATGCATTTAAAATTTCACTTTGGTCCCATTTTTTTATTACATCTAAAGACTCCTCTAAATTCCCGTAAATTAAACCAGTATAAAATGCAGGTCCTGCGCAATGACAATCCCATTCACACTCATCTATTGATCTAACCTCTAAATATTTTTTTAATCTCACCTCGGTAAATATTGTACTTAAATGCAGTCCAAGATCTTTATCAGTCGGTATAGATTTCCTGGATTGTAAATTTCCGTCCATAAAGTCTTTGAATGTTTGGTCGCCCCCGTAATGGTAAGAGTTATTTTTTTCAATAAACAATAAAGGAAACTTAATAATGAAATCAGCATATTTTTCAAAGTCCATGTTTTCTAAAAATATTTTTGGTAGACCTGCTCTTGCAGTATTTTGCCAGACTTTTGCACGGTAAGATAAAAAACCACTTGCTTTGTTTTCGTATACAGCTGAATTGGCAAATATACCTATAGCTAAGGGTGTTAAGTAGCACATTAACTTAAACTTTTTTTTAAAATCTTCTTCAGAACTGTAGTCCATATTTACTTGTGTTCCAGATGTTTGATACATCATATTCAAACTTAGCTCACCACCTTTTGGCATTTCATTTGTCATTATTTTGTATCTTTCTTTTGGATTATTAGGTGCATCTTTTAATTTAGTCACAGGATCGTACCCTGTTGCCATATTTGTTAAATTAGTATCAAAACAAGCTGAGTCTAATTCTTTTTGAAAATTATGTAACTCTACACAAACCTCATGAATATTTTTTAGTTTGTCTCCTGATAACTCAATTTGATTTCCAGGTTCTAACGATATCGATTTACCATTATATTTTAATCCTATTAAATTTTCTTTTTCTTTAATTTCTTGCCAACCAAATTTGGTTATAAATATTTGTAATAATTTTTTAATATTTTCATATTCAGCTCTTTTGTTTGTTTTAATATTGAATAAAAATTGCTCATTCTCCACACCTATTAATTCATCTCTCTTAATACCTGATGCAAAATAATCTACTATGTCATTTTTAGATTTAATTTCCATTTATACTACCTAGCCAGTTCTTTAACTCTATCATTCTATGATTTATTTCAGATTTTGATAATTCATTTTTTATCAAACTTATATGATGATCGATTTCATCATAAGATTTAAAAGCTTTTCTTTGATTTATTAATCTATCTTTTCTAAATTTAATTAATTCTATCATTTTTTCGTATTTAATCTCTGGATGATACTGAATTCCCCATATTTCACTTTTTTCATGATTAAAAGATATACTTGAAATTTTATTTATATTATTTGAAGCTAATAAAATTGCATCATTTGGTAAAGTAACCACTTCATCAAAATTAAAAGCTGGTGAACAAAATTTATTTTTTTTACCTTTATAGATAGGATGTCTTTGACCATTAGGGTTCAATTCAATATCAAAAGCAATACCTATATGAGATCCATTGGATGATTTTTTAACTTCTCCACCAGCTGCAACTACAGCAACTTGCATGCCCCAGCAAATTGCCAGAATTTTTTTAATTTTCTTTTGACATTCCTTCATGAACATTATTTGTCTCTTGATCTCTTCGGTATTGTTGTAAATATTTAAACTACTGCCTCCCCACACTGTTCCATCATATTTTTCTAAATTTCCAATATTTTCAAAAATTTTAGGATCAGCAGATGGATTAACAACATCTATGTCGAGATCTTTGGTAATATAAGAAAGACTATCTCTTAAGCTTTCTGTATGTGTTTGAATACCAGCGTTCTTAAAATTTTGATTTTCCTCTTGTAAGTTTCCCTCAACTATTAATAATTTAATTGTCATGATTAAACATTAACTAAAATATCACCAACTGATTTCTAACTTTTTGTTTTCACAAATACACTCAATAATACTTAACATGAGGGGAAAATCTTTTTCCTTTAAATCTTGTTTTAATTTTTTTCCTACTTCAATTGCAAGTTCAGCTCCCTCGATAGTCACTTCATCCATAAATTTCTGTTTAGCTTCTTTGTATAGGTGTCCCTCCCCTAAGTATTTTCCCATTTGGCTATTTCTCCCACCAATTGCGCTTACATATAAATCTCCAAGTCCAGCTAATCCATAAACGGTATCTGATTTACCTCCATAGTGTTTTACAAATTTTGCCATTTCAGAAATTGATTTATGTATTAAAGAAGCGGATGTATTATGGAAATATTTAGATTTAACCTCACTATTTGCAGATGAACTGCTCAATCCCTCTGAGGCTCCTATAATCATAGAGTAAATATTTTTAATTGCTCCAGATAATTCAACGCCACTAAGATCCTCTGAAATTTCTGTAGCATAATAATCTGTTGAAATTATTTTTTGTAATTTTTTGGCTTCAACAATATTAGGGCTTGCAATTAATGTGCTTGTTCTAATTCTATTAGCTAGACCAGCTGCTAAACAAGGGCCTTTGATTGCAGATATGTTTGTAAATTCAACTCCTTTTTTACTTAACATTGTTTTTATCTTATCTGAAATGGTGCTGAGTTTTTTATTAACAATTGAAAGACCTTTGGTAAGTATTACTACAGAAGTTTTGTTGTAAATTTTATCTGCAATTTCATTTACAAACCAATCAATTCCGATAGAACTCACTCCAACAACTAATACATCTGGTTTTTCCTTCATCAAACCATTAAGTTTTTCAATTTTTTCTACTTTTAATTTTGAAGGTAAATTTACATTTAATTTTGGATGAAAGTTATTTTTGGATTTAATTGTTTCAATTAAACTGTCTTCGAGGTGGGTCCCTACAAGAGATACATTATTATTATTTTCAACACAAGGTACTGAAAATGCTGAGCCCATTGCTCCTGCGCCAATAATTAAAATATTTTTCATGATATAAAATTTTTTACAATCAAATTAATACTTAGTTTTATAAATTGATATAAAATTTTTATTAGTTGTTTAGCGATTAATTTAAATGAGATATAAAAAAAAGGCCCCATATATGAATATGGGGCCTTTTTAAATTAGTTAATTAAACGTTACCTTTTTTTAATTGATCAGCAAGATATTCACCTTGTCTGATTGCTAATGCAGTAATCGTTAATGTTGGGTTACATGCTGCACCTGTAGTCATGACAGAACCGTCTGATACGAAAAGGTTTTTCACATCATGGCATCTGCCGTGTTTATCTACAACACCATCTTTTGCCTTAGCGCTCATTCTCATAGAACCAAGGTTATGTGTGTGTGGATATGGTGTAACTCTGTATGTTTGTTTCGCGCCAACTGCTTTGTATATTGCTTCACCTTTTTCATACGCATGATTTCTCATTGCAGTATCATTCGGGTGATCATCAAAGTGTACGTTAGGAGCAGGAAGACCAAAAGCGTCTTTTGCAGAACCTAAAGTTATTCTGTTGTTTGCTTGAGGCATATCTTCACCTACAATCCACATACCAGCCATATTTTGATATCCATCCATCATATCAGCAAATTTCTTACCCCATTTACCTGGATCTAAGAAAGCTCCTAAGAATGATGGTCCTAAAGCTAATGTTTCAAGATAGTACCCACCTGCAAAACCTCTTTTAGGATTATGTTTTACTTCATCTGCTAAGAACCCAGCCATAGTTTCTCCTCTAAAGAAGTTAACTGGCTTGTCAAATGTAGCATAAACTGAACCTGTTAAGTGTCTCATATAGTTTCTTCCAACTTGATCTGAGCTGTTAGCTAAACCATTTGGAAATCTTGATGAAGCACTCATTAAGAACAACCTTGGTGTCTCAATTGAGTTACCAGCAACACAAATTACTTTAGCCTCTTGTCTGTGTAAAGCTTTTGTTTTTGTGTCCATGTATAATACACCATCAGCTTTTCCTGAACTATCGGTAGTAATCTGAACAGCCTGGGAGTTTGTTCTTAGTTCTAATTTTCCAGTTGCAAGAGCTTTTGGAATTTCACTTACGTTTGGATTCCATTTTGCACCACTCTTATCACCTTGGAAATTAAAACCATCTTGAATTGATGCTGGTCTTCCATCATATGGAGCTGCATTAGTACCGTAAGGTCCTGTTGCATAGAACTTGTAACCATTTCTTTTTGCTCCCTCAGCAAAAACTTTGTAGTTGTTGTTTGCTGGTAATGGAGGACGTCCACCTCTATGTGTTGATCCAATAGCATTTTCAGCCTTTACATAGTAAGGCTTCATTTCTTTGCCATCGATCGGCCAGTCCATCAGAGTTGCGCCGTCAATACTTCCATATGTTGATTTAGTTTTCCACTCATAGTCAAGAAAACGTGGAGTTGCACCTGCCCAGTGTGTAGCAGTTCCACCCACAGCTTTTACTAACCATGTTGGTAAACCATTAAAGTCTTTAACTATTCTAGAATTACCTGTCATAGTTCTTTTATCTAACCAAGCCATTTGACTGAAAGCTGGCCATTCTTCGTTTACGTACTCTTCTTTCATAATACGTCTTCCAGCTTCTAAAAGAACAACAGGAATACCCTGTTTAGTTAATTGATAAGCAACTTGTGCGCCACCAGGACCAGATCCTATAACGACAACAGCTTTTTCTTTTTTATCTATTTTCATTTATATATCTCCCCTAGTTAAAATGTTTTTTTAATTTTCAAAGACGCATATTTTTTCGGCGAGCTATCGTCTAGAAAAGCAGTTAAATCTGGGTGCTCTTCTATTCTTGGCTCAGGTAACCATGAAAGGTCGTTGTATTCGCCGTCTTTGTAACCACCTCTATCAAAGCTTGCACCTTCGTATCCAAAAATTTTATGGACTTCTTTGTGATCATAAAGTGCTACTACCGTATGACCTCTTACTAAGCCAAAGAACGGTGTGTTCTCTATTGATTTTAGGTATTTGGTTTGTTTTTTAAAGTTCATCTTATCGAACTTGTTGATTTTTAAGCCATCTAAACCAGCTCTAAAGGAAATTTTTGCACCAGTGTCTGCATTTCCTTTTTTGATAGCTCCAGCAGCTATGTCCATATAGATGTTCATTGGAAATCTATCATGTGGATATAGAGCTTTGCACATAGAAGCAATCATTTCTTGATCACCTGGCTGTGCAGCGATATTAACTTCAGCATTAGCTAATGAACCCAACTGTGAGTAAGCAAGTAAAGATCCAGCACTAATAAGAAGTTCTCGTCTAGTTATTTTCATCTATTCTTCCTCCAATTGTTGAGAGTGGGAAACTTGAGGGTTTCAAGTGGCACTCTCAAAATTTAACGTTTAATTTATCTAATGATAAATTTTTCTGATAAATCTTAACAAAACATTTATAGGTATGTCAAATTTAACTTACTGATATGCAAAAAAAATAAAAAATTAATCAACCTCAAATTGAATTTTTTTGCTAAATTTTGCCCATTTCTTTTACGATATTAGCTACTTTTTTTGATTGAACAATTTCAATCCAGTATCCATCTGGATCTTTTATAAAAGCTAAACCTTTCATGGATCCATCATCTGGTTTTTTGACAAATTCAACACTATTTTCCTCAAATTTTTTACAGGCTGCGTATATATCAGGAACTGAAAAACATATATGCCCAAAACCTTTTGGCTCAGCATTCCCGTCATGGAATTTTACTTTATCATCATTTTCTGATCCCCAATTATGAGTAAACTCAAGCATTCCTTTTTGAGTAAAGGTCCATGCTGATCTATCAAAATTGTCTTTAGGAACATTTGCAATTTCATCATCAGTAAGATTGCCTAAAAAATATAAAGAAAACTTCATTGTTGGAAAGTCAAATTTTTTAATTAATCTCATCCCCATCAACTTTGAATAGAAATTTAGTGTTTTTTTGGGATCTTTTATTCTTAGCATTAGATGGTTAAAAACAAATCCATCAGTATCTTTATCTGGGGCCATTAAACCATCGGCCTCTTCACAGTGTTTCATATTTCCTCCGTAATTAGTTCAATATAATGCGTAGGCTAGCATTAATAAGTATAAAATTAAATAATTATTTCATGAATATTATAATAAAATACACTTATACGTTTAAAAATTTTAAAAATAACTTAATAGGGTAAATGGTAAAAAAATATTTAGATTTTAAATTTTCTGAATTTACTACTAATAAATATTTTAATTTTAACAGGAAAAAGATACTCAAAGTACTACCTGAAAAGCATCTATTAGATGCTCATAAAGTAATTTCAAAATGGAAAGGATATAAAAAAACCCCTCTAATTAATCTAAGTATATTGTCTAAAAAATTGCGTACAAATAATATTTTTTATAAAGATGAGTCTAAGAGATTTGGTTTAAAATCTTTTAAAGCATTAGGTGGGGCTTATGCAGTAGAAAAAATTGTGAAAAATAAAAAAAAAGTAACAGTATCAACTGCAACAGCTGGAAATCATGGAAAATCTGTGTCTTGGGGTGCAAAAAAAATAGGAGCAAAATGTAAAATTTTTATTGGTGAAAATGTGAGTAACACTAGAGCTATTGAGATGGAAAAACTAGGAGCTCATGTAATTAAGGTAAAAGGAAATTATGAAAAATCTCTTAAAATTTGCAAAGAAATATCTAAAAAGAAAGGATGGAGAATTGTTCAAGATGTTGCATGGAAAAATTATGAATATGTTCCTAAATTAACAATGGCTGGATATTCGGTAATGATCAAAGAAATTTCTAATCAAACAAAACATTACATTACACATGCTTTTCTTCAAGTTGGGGTTGGTGGAATGGCAGCAGGAATTATAAGTGGAATTGCTAAATATTTTAAAAGAGTACCAAAAATAATTATTATTGAACCAGAGAATGCAAATTGTTTGATGAAAAGTATTAAATTTGGATCAATTAAAAAAGTAAATATTCAAAAACAGAGTATTATGGGTGGAATGTCTTGTGCTGAAGTATCTTTGGTCCCATGGCGAATTTTAAAAAATGCTGTAAATAATTGTGTGAGTGTATCAGATAAATATGTGCCTCAAACTTTGACAATGTTAGCAAGAAAAAAATTTAGCGATAAGAAAATAATTGCAGGGGAATGTTCTACTCCCGGTGTAATAAGCGTAATCTCTTGTTGTAACGATCCACTTGTGAAAAAAAAATTAGAAATAAATGAAAAATCTAATATTTTAATAATTGGTTGTGAGGGTGACACAGACAAAAATTTATATAATAAATTTTACAAAATAGGTAATCAGAAATTAAAAAAATATGATTAAAAATTCTATAGTTTGGATAAGAGATGATTTTAGATTACAGGATAATCCTGCGCTATCCTTTGCAACAAATAATCATGAATTTGTCTCTGCGATTTACATTTATGATAAAAAAGACTTTGACAATATTAGAGAAGCTCAAAAGTGGTGGATATCTAAATCTTTAAAAAGTTTAAATGAGGATTTAATTAAAAATAATATTAATTTAGAAATTATTGAAGATAATCAAATAAAATTTTTTAAAAAATTTAAATCAAATGACATCGCAGTTTATTGGAACAAAATTTATGAACCACAAGAACTAAAAAAAGATAAAGAAATAATTGCAGAATTGCAGAAAAATAAAATAAATTATAAATTTTTCAAAGGAAATGTTCTAAATGAATTTAACGAAATAACTAAAAATGATGGCACTCCATTTAAGGTTTATAGTCCTTTTTGGAGAAATGCTGAAAATTATTATATTGAGAGTGTGCCTTTAAAGAATAAATCTTTAAAAAAATTAAAAAAAATTAAAAGTTTATTCACAAATAAAGTTAAACCTGAAAAGATTCTTCCAAATAAAAATTGGTATAAGAAATTTGAAAAATATTGGCAACCTTCAGAAAATGATGCTGGTGAATTATTCAATAATTTTATCAATAAAAAAGTAAAAGATTATGGTACGTTAAGAGATTATCCAAGCATCAATGGAACATCCAGACTTTCTCCATATATAAGAAGTGGTCAGATACATGTAGGTTTAATTTGGAGAAAATGTAATGAAATAAAAACAAAGAATATCGGTATAAAAAAATATGTTAATGAAATTGGGTGGCGTGAATTTTCACATAGTTTAATAAACTATTTTCCAGAAATGCTTAAAGGAAATTTAAGAAAAGAATTTGATAGGTTCCCTTGGGTAAAAAATAAAGAATTTTTAAATGCATGGAAGCAAGGTATGACTGGTTATCCTATTGTAGATGCTGGCATGAGACAACTATATGAAACTGGTTGGATGCATAATAGAATAAGAATGGTCGTAGGTTCATTTTTAGTAAAACACTTGAGGATAAATTGGATTGAGGGTGAAAAACATTTTAGAAATTGTTTATTAGATTTTAACGAAGCAAATAACGTAGCACAATGGCAATGGGTAGCTGGATGCGGTGCAGACGCAGCGCCATACTTTCGAATTTTTAATCCCATATTACAAGGTGAAAAGTTTGATAAAGAGGGAACATATGTTAAAAAATGGGTTCCTGAACTTAGCAAAGTGCCATCTAAATATGTTCATAAACCATGGGAAATGGAGCAAGAATATCAAAAGATCATAAATACTATTATAGGGAAAGATTATCCTAAACCGATAGTTATACACGAACAAGCAAGAGCTGAAGCTTTAAAGGCGTTTCAAAGTATAAAAAAAAATTAGTCACCAATGTAATGATGAACGATAGTTCTCTTATGGCTTTCTAATCTGTGTTCAAATAAATAAATACCTTGCCAAGTTCCTAAAATTAATTTTGATTCTTTTATACTTAACGAAATTTGATTATTAGTAAGTGCGGACTTTATATGTGCTGGCATATCATCTTTGCCTTCAGATGAATGAATATATAAATGCTCATCCATAGGAACTAATTTGTTGAAATAGTTTATTAAGTCTTTTTGTACATCAGGATCTGCATTCTCCTGTACAATGAGCGATGCGCTAGTATGTTGAATACTCATATTCAACATTCCATTAGCAAAATTATTTTTTTCAATCCATTCGATTGTTTTATCTGTAATATCGTATAATTTTTGACCTGATGTATTAACTACAAGTTTAAAAAATTTTTGTCTCACTTTATTTTAGTATCAAAATCAATTCCATATTCAGATCTGGGTCCTTTTCTTAATCCAAAAGGTCCTGATATAAAAAGTGTTAAAGGTTTAGTTCCAGGTTTTAAATCTACTCTATGATGGGTATTTGCTGATCTAAAACCTATATAACCTGGCGGCCTCCAATATCTCCCACTTTTAAGTGTTTCCCAATACCCATCTCTTAAAATAATTGTTATAAAAGGAAATAAGTGATTATGCACGCCCTCCCCATGATCATCGGCTAGCATTTCATGAATTAATATATTAAATGGAAACCATTTAGGTCTATGTCTAAACAACAAATAATACCTGTTCATCCAAGGCTTAGCTTCATTATACTTTGGGTGTGTTCGACCTCTATCTAAAACAACTTTTTTTCGACCGATTTTATCTAAATATTTTAAAATCATTAATTAATCCTAATTATTGAGTTATCTTTAGCGATATAAAGTTCATTATTAAAATAAACAGGTCTTTGCAATTTCTCCTTATCTAATTTCAATATTTTTTGTATAGAGTTATCAGAAAAATTTATTATTAATATTCTTCCATTATTTGTTGAAACATATACTTTGTTATCACTTATTATAAATCCGGCTGGATGGTAATTCTTTCTTCTTTTTTTTTTTATGTTTTTTAAAATATTATTTATTCTTAAAATATTTCCATCAGTTTTGTTTAAAAGTAGCAAAAGTCCTTCATTTGATATTGTTACAATATAATCAGACACTACAACTGGTCTTAATTCTGAATTTATTTGTTGTTTCCATTTAATTATGCCAGTTTTAGCGTCTATTGCCACGAATTGATTTCTGTTATTTGACATAAATATTAAGTTTCCGTCAGAAACTACATCGGAGTTTCTTAAGGTAATGTTTTTAGCTAAACCTAAAGCTTGGGTAGGTGTTAGCCAAACTAAATCTCCTGTATTTAAATCTACAGCTGTTAAATCACCTATTGAATTTGAAAAAATAACTAAATTACTTACAATTACTATTGATTGCTTTTTTTGTGATCTCACTATTGTTAATTGAGTAGGAACAGTCCATAAAATATCTCCATTTTTCATCGAAAAACATCTTAAATTATTTTCCATGTCTACAACAAGAATTTTATCATCTTCTATTTTTATTTGTGAATTAAACGAAGAAGAGTGTTTTTTTTTCCATTTTAGGTTACCATTTTCTTTATTGAGTAAATAGTAATTTGCATTAGTATCGGCTACAAATAAATTATTATTTTTAGAGGCTAAAAATAAAATAGGATTATTTCTTTTATCTGACTTGGAATAATAATTTTTTTTCCATTCTACTTTAGAGTTTTTACTAAATTTAATTATTGATCCATTATTGTCAAAAAAAAATAAATTTTGATTATCGACTAGAATTTCTGGTTCAAATCCAGAAAAATTGTCAATTTTTGAAAATTTAAATTTTGAGAAATTATTACCAATAATCTTTTCATTGGTGAAGCCATCATTATTATAGTTATAATTGATATTGCCAGTATTTATTTTTGGTAAATTGACTATTAATTTTGGATTAAATTCTTTTTCATTTGGTTTAATATCCTCAAAAAGTTTAGTAATTTCTTGATCAGTTTTTAATTTTTCTGTTTTTGTCCAAAAAGAAGAATTGGGGTTTAACGAACAACCTAAAATCAAAACAAAAACAATGTATAAATATTTATTCACTGAAGTCTCTATTTAATCTTCTTTCAACATCATTTTTTATTTTTGGATTCACTTTTTTTAATTCTATAATTTTTTTAAAAAATTCTTTTGATTTATTAAATTGTTTTTTATGAAAGTAAAACTCTCCCATTAATAAAAGTCCGTGTTGTTTCCAAACACTTTCTGAATTAATTACAGGATTTAATATTTCCAAAATTTGATTTTCTGTGTATTTATCTGAAAAATATAACGCCTTTTTAAAAATTATAAGATTTTTAAGTTCAAAGTCTTTATTGATTGAAATAACCTTGTCAAATAATAGACTAATTTCGTTGTTGTCATTAATAATTTCATTATCAATTAAATAATATAACGCTAGCGTTGAATAGGTATCTACTTTTGCGTTAACAATTTCTATCATTTTTACTTTTATATCATTTTGAGAAAATTTATCCGTATTAAAAATAATACTGTTATAAGTTTGAGCTAATTTGTTTTTTTTTCTTTCTTTTAATTCATCATAAAAAAAGTAAGAGAAGAGTATGATAAGAATTAAAATAATTGTCGTAATTATTTTTTTAAAATTTTTTTTAAAGAAATTTTTTATTATAGAAACTCTTGTATTTTGATTTATTATTGCAATATCTTCGTCCATTTTAAATCATGTTTCTAAGAACATATTGTAAGATGCCACCATGCTTGTAATATTCGAGCTCATTGTTAGTGTCTATTCTACAAAGCATTTCGATTTTTTTTGTATCTCCATTTTTGTATTTAAATTCAACTGATACCTCTTCTCCTGGTTTTAAACCTTCTTTAATTCCCTTTATTGAAATTAATTCTGA
>CACABD010000005.1 GCA_902530715.1 uncultured Pelagibacteraceae bacterium | reverse complement strand
GAAGCTGCACCTTGTAATATTGCTTTAATGAGACAAGCACAATCAGTTAAAAAAGGTGTTAAATCATCTGGAGGAACACCAAGAGAATTTTGTACTATTACTGTTACAGATGGTATCGCAATGGGACATGAAGGAATGAAATCTTCATTAGTATCTAGAGATGTCATAGCTGATTCAACTGAACTAACTGTTAGAGGACATTGTTATGATGCATTAGTTGGTGTTGCAGGATGTGATAAATCTTTACCAGGTTTAATGATGGCTATGGTTAGATTAAATGTGCCAAGTGTATTTATTTATGGAGGCTCTATACTTCCTGGAAGATTTAACGGTAAAGATGTAACTGTAGTAGATGTTTTTGAAGGAGTAGGAAAATATTCTTCAGGACAAATGAATGCACACGCTTTAAGAAAATTAGAATTAAAAGCTTGTCCAAGTGCAGGTGCTTGTGGAGGTCAATTTACAGCAAACACTATGGCATGTGTGTCAGAAGCGATGGGATTAGCATTACCTTATTCAGCTGGAACTCCAGCACCATACGAACAAAGAGATAAATTTGCATTACAAAGTGGAAAAGCTGTAATGAATTTATTAGCAAAAAATATTAGACCAAGAGATATTGTAACAAGAAAAGCATTAGAAAATGCAGCAACAATTGTTGCAGCAACTGGAGGTTCAACTAACGCTGCATTACATTTACCAGCTATAGCAAATGAAATAGGAATTAAATTTGATTTAATGGATGTTGCTAAAATTTTTAAAAGAACTCCTTATCTTGCAGATTTAAAACCAGGTGGAAGATATGTTGCAAAAGATATGTGGCTCGCAGGCGGTGTACCAATGTTATTGAGGACTTTGTTAGATGGTGGATATATCCATGGTGACTGTATGACTGTTACAGGGAAAACTATGAGACAAAACCTTAAAAATATTAAATTTAACCCAAAACAAAAAGTTATGAGAAAATATAACAATCCACTTTCTAGTGATGGTGGTGTTGTAGGTTTAAAAGGAAATCTTGCACCAGAAGGAGCAATTGTAAAGGTTGCTGGATTAAAAAAATTACAGTTTACAGGAACAGCAAGATGTTTTGATACAGAAGAGTCTGCGTATAAAGCTGTCAAAAATAAAAAATATAAAGATGGAGACATAATTATTATTAGATACGAAGGTCCAAAAGGTGGTCCTGGTATGAGAGAAATGTTACAGACGACTGGTGCAATTTACGGCCAAGGAAAAGGAGAGAAGGTAGCACTTATTACTGATGGTAGATTTTCAGGTGCAACAAGAGGTTTTTGTATTGGTCACGTTGGTCCAGAAGCATCTGTTGGAGGACCAATTGCATTACTTAGAAACGGAGATGTAATAGACATTGATGCTAAAAAAGGAACTATCAATGTTAGATTGTCCAAAAAAGAATTGCAAAAAAGACGTAAAAAATGGAGACCTAAAAAGATTAACTTTGGTAATGGAACTCTATGGAAGTATGCACAAACAGTTGGACCAGCATATTTAGGAGCACCAACTCATCCTGGTGGTAAAAACGAGGTTAAAGTATACGCTGATATTTAATGAAAATTAGACCGGTTATTTTATGCGGTGGGGCAGGTACCAGATTATGGCCCAAAAAATCTAATCATCAAGCAAAACAATTCATAGATTTTGGCGGTTGGACTTTAATAAATAAAACTTTTGAAAGAGTTAAAAGTAAAGTTTTTGATTATCCAATTATAAGCACAAATTCAAAGTATATTAAGGATGTAAAAAAAGCTTTAAAGAAAAGCAGAATTAAAAAATATAAAATCATTTTAGAACCAGCAAAAAAGAATACTGCTCCAGCAATTTTAGCATCAGCTTTGATTAAAGATGTTCCATATAACCAGCCTTTAATGTATTTTGCTGCAGATCATTTAATTGAAAAGCCAAATAAATTAATAACAGCTATTAATAAAAATAAGTCAAATTTAGATGAAAAAAACGTATTTATTTTTGGCATAAAGCCCACAAGTCCATCTAGTGAGTATGGATATTTCATTACTAAGAAAAAAAAGAGTATTAATAAGGTCACCAAATTTATTGAAAAACCTAAAGTATCAAGAGCAAAACAAGTAATTAGACAAAAAGGATATTGGAATTCTGGAATGTTCTTTTTGAGAAAAGACTCAATTATTAATAATTTTAAGAAATATCACCCTAATATTTTTCGAAATTGTAACAAAGCTGTAATAAAAGCTAAATATAAAAGCAATGTGTATTATTTAAACAAACAATCATTTTCTAAAGCTACAGCAAAATCGTTTGATTATGCAATACTTGAGAAAACTAAAAATATCAATGCGATCAAGCTTGATATTCCATGGTCAGATCTAGGGAGCTGGAAAGAAATCTGCAAAATGTATGGAAAAATTAAAAATAGATATTTAAAAAAGAAAAACGTATTTCATAGACCATGGGGCAGCTACACAAACTTATTTAAAGGCAAAGAATTCTTAATTAAAGAATTGTATGTGAAATCTAAAGGCATTTTAAGTCTTCAAAAACATTTCCATAGATCAGAACATTGGGTGGTTACTCATGGAATTCCAAGAATTACTCTAAATAAAAGTAAATTCTTAAAGAAACCTGGTGAAACTATATATATTCCATTAGGAGCTGTTCATAGAATTGAAAATCCATTTAAAAAACCAGTAAAAATTATAGAAGCACAAATAGGTTCAATCCTTAAAGAAACAGATATTGTTAGATATCAAGACATTTATGGCCGTGTTAAATAATTAACACGACTACAAAAATATATTTAAAACCAATTGTTTGGTATTATTAGATAATGTATTGAAAGTACTATACCTACTGAAACAGTTAAGCCGAATACCATTTTTAGGAAATCTTTTCCAATTAATGGAAAGACGTAACCTAGCTTATATTCTTTGTTCATAGTAGCTATAGCAAGTTCTCTTCCACATAATAAACCAACAAAAACCCATGTCGTAGACATAGGTAAATCGTTTAATTCTTTAAAGTAAAATAAGACACCAGCATAAATGACGTTAATAATTGTCGCTGATCTTGCGTACCTTGTTCCTGTTTTTTCAAGGACAACTTTTTGAATTGGTCCACCTTGAATGTAGAAAATATAAAATAATAATGCAGTAAAGTAAGCCATTACAATTAAAAGCAATATTAAATCTAACTGTCTAGGTAGATATACTGCAATATTAGCTACATCGTGAGATAACCAAACCCACCATAACCATCCAGAAGAAATCCAAACACTATTTCTCCAGAAGCCTACCCATTTTTCGTCTACTTCATCAAATTTTTCATTAATGAATTTAGAGACAGCTATCCAGGCGATGTAAGCAACCATTGCTGCCAAACCATAGCCAACGACGCTCTTCATAAGCATTTTTTCAAGCACAACCGTTGAGGCAAATGCTGAAAGAACTAAAAAGGTAGTTGAAACTGGTATTCCAATTCTAGTTAATAATAAAAGTATTGCAGGCGCTACTGCGTGATACCATTGAATTTCTTGATAAGGTATTCTAGTTAATCTTCCATAAGAAATATCACCATCATACGAATACCATCCCCATGCTAACGCAATAATCATTACAGCTGATGCAGATCCTGCAAGTATATACCATTTAAACCACTTCTTTTTTGAAGCTATAAATGTACCTAGTGTTTGAATTGAGTCGTTAGCGATTACGCTATAACCGGCAAGGCCAAAGCCTATAACCGTGTAAACTAAAGCCATATCCATTTTTTTCTCCTTTATATTATTGTTTTCGGTTCCTGTTGATTCATGACTTAAGATCTATGTAATGTGAGAATAAAAAAAATTCTATAAAAGAATAAGTTAATTTCAGAATCAGGAGGTTGATTCGTCAACCAATAAACTATTAAATATTGATGTCTACTTTAAAATATTTTTTATTTCGTAATACAGTTGTGTTTATTTAATTAATTTCTTAATAAAATATACAGCTATTAGAGCCCCCAAAAATTCAGCTAAAATATATGTAGGCGTATTCAAATAATTAATTCCCGTAAAAGAATCAGTAAAAGTTCTTGCTATCGTAACAGCTGGATTTGCAAAAGATGTTGATGATGTGAACCAATAACCAGCCATAATATATGTTGCAACACTAGCAGCTATTGTTATTTTACCATCTTTTTGAGTAGCAAAAATGATAAAAATTAAACCAAAAGTAGCAATTATTTCAGATAAGAAAATATGAGAGCCATCTCTATTTTTTGTAGATAACTCAAGAATATCGTGTTCAAAAAAAACATTAGCCAACATAACACCAATCAAACAACCAAGTATTTGTGCAGGAATATAAATGATCAGAAGTTTTCCATTGATTTTTTTTCTTAAAAACATCGCTAAACTCACAAAAGGATTGAAATGTGCACCTGAAATATTTGCAAAAGCAGTTATTAAGACGAACAGACCAGCACCAGTTGCGAGTGTATTAGCCGTTAATCTCAAAGCATTATCATTTGTAAGATTTTCAGCCATTATTCCAGACCCAACAATGACCATTACTAAAAAGCTACTGCCAATAAATTCACCTAAAAATATTTTGTTAGTATTTTTCACTAGATAATAATCTTATAAATTCCTATTAAGAACAATGGTATTTGTAGTCCAAAGTTAGTAAGTATTGCTTTATCTTTACTTATAAACCCAGCAACTGTCCATCCAACAACTCCTAATCCATGAAAATATATATTAAGTGGATATATATTTAGATTGGTTAAAAGAATGCCAACTAAAACTAGAAATGTGCTTATCCATTTAAGGTATTTTTTTACAAACATATTTTTCCTCCTTAATTTGCAATATATAGATTTTTTGATTATTTCTTTATATTTACTTACACTTTTTACAAATACCAAAAAACTCAAGATTGTATTTGTTGTATTTCATACCTTCTTTGTCTTGAAAATTTGATAGGTATTTTGATAACTTTGAGCTACTTATTTCTTTTACATCTTCGCATGACTCACAAATAGAAAATGCTGTAGCATTTGCAATTGTACAAGCCGAATTTCTACAGGCAATAAATGCATTTCTACTTTCAATTTTATGAATTTTTCCTATTTCTACCAATTTGTCTAACGCTCTATAAACCTGAGGAGGTGCTTTTAAACCTTTTTTTTGGACATTAAACAGTATTGAATATGCTTTCATAGGTTGAGCAGATTTTTCAATAATATCTAAAACTATTTTTTGATTTTTTGATAAATATTCTTGTTTTTGTGCCATATTCTTTTTTATCAATTTATAGCTAGTTATTCAATTGTGATTTTTTTTTTATTTTAGTTAATGATAATATAAACAATATTAAACCAGAGGTTATTATCGATGGACCCGACGGAGTATTTATCTCCAATGATGCAAATAATCCTATAATAACTGATAATAAACCACCAATAATTGAAAATATTACCATTTGATTTGGATTATCTGATAAATTTCTTGCCATCGCTGCTGGTATAATCAGCATTCCAGTAATTAATAACAAACCTACCATCTTAATTGAAATAGCAATAATTGCTGCCAACAATATTGTAAAGATTGCATTATATTTTTCAGGATTCATTCCTTCAGCTTCTGCTAATTCATAATTTACGGTTGATGCAAACAAAGGTTTCCAAATTATCTTTAATACTATTAAAATTATGGCACCACCTATCCAAACAACAGCTATATCGTTAACATTAACAGCAAGTATGTCTCCAAACAAAAGTCCCATTAGATCAAATCTGATGGTAGCTAAAAGACCAATAACCACCAACCCTATTGCTAGAGATGAATGAGCCAACAGACCAAGTAAAGCATCTGCGGGTAAGTTTGTTTTTTTTTGTAACTTTAATAATATTAAAGCAACAATTGATGAAATAACGAAAACAGAAATAGCCATATTAATTTCAGTCGTATAAGATAAAGTCACTCCTAATAATGCTGAATGAGCTAACGTATCACCAAAGAAGGATAATCTTCTCCAAACTACAAAACATCCAAGAGGCCCTGTAACTAAAGCCATTCCAATGCCAACTAACAAAGCCCTTACAAAAAAATCATCTAACATCAGTTTTCTTTTTTTTCTATTGTTCCGTCAATTTTGTGAATATGATCATGTGAGTGCTCGTAAACAGATAATATTTTAGAAATATCTTTACCAAATAACTCCTGATATTTTTCATTGTTAGCAACATCTATCGGTGTACCAGAGCAGCAAACATGTCCATTCAAACATACAACATGATCGGTTTTAGACATAACTACATGTAGATTATGAGAAATTAATAATATTCCACAATTTAATGTGTCTGATATTTTTTTTATCAGCTCATATAAAGCTATCTCACCATTGAAATCAACACCTTGAACAGGCTCATCTAACACTAAAAGCTCTGGTTTTTTTGCTATTGCCCTAGCCATAAGAACCCTTTGAAACTCTCCTCCAGATAAACTTTTTAAATCTTTATTTTTTAAATGTGGAGTCCCCGTAATTTCTAAAGCAGCTTCTACTTCTTCTTTTTTTAAGTTACTTGTTAAATTCATAAAATCATTAACTCTTATAGGTAAAGTCCAATCAATATTAATTTTTTGAGGAACATAGGCTATTTTGTTAGTGAATTTTTCGACCCTGCCTTCTATATCTTTATACAATCCTAAAGTGATTTTTGCTGTAGTTGATTTTCCCGAACCATTTGGACCTATTAAAGTTATTATCTTTCCTTTTTTGATTTCTAGAGAAACTCCTCTAACCAACCATTTTTCATTAATTAGTACCCCAGCATTTTCTAATTTTACAAGTGTCTGATTTTTTTGTGTCATTTAATAAAATATCTCTTGTTTTTCTTACGTTATATTATTACAAAGTTATATTATAACAATTAAATATAAAGGTATTCAAACATGAAAAATATTATCAGAAATAAATTATTTGCACCAATCATAAGCTTATTTTTAATTTTTACCCCACTAAAAGCAGAAGTTAATGTCGTAACTTCTATTAAACCTCTCCATTCATTAACTAGTTATATTATGGACGGCGTTGGAGAGCCTGGTTTAATTATTGATGGTGTTGCTTCTCCTCATAATTTCCAAATTAAACCTTCACATGCTAAAATGCTACAAAAAGCCGACTTAGTTATATGGGTAGGTGAGGACCTTGAAAGTTTTTTACCAACAGCGCTTAAATCAATTCCTAAAAATTCAGTAGTTCTTGAACTTTTAGATCAAAGTGGATTGAAAAAATTAAAATTTAGAGAAAAGAATATTTTTGAGGGCCACGATGATCACGGACATGATGAACATGGTAAAAAAGAAGATGATCATGATGATCATGGAGATGAGGAACACGCAAAAAAAGAAGAAGGTCATGATGACCACGGACATGATGAACATGGTCATGCTCATGGTGAATACGATCCACATATTTGGTTGGACCCTTTAAATGCAAAAGTAGTAGTGAAAAAAATTACAAATCAGTTGGTAAAAATTGATAGCGCCAATAGTTCAACTTATAAATCAAATTCAAAAAATTTATTAAAAGATTTAGACACTCTAACAAAAACAATAAAAAAAGACCTAAATAAAAATGCAAGCTTTGTAGTGTTTCACGATGCTTACCAATATTTTGAAAAAAGATTTGGCTTGAGTGTAGTAGGTGCTTTAACTGTTAATCCAGATGTAATGCCAGGTGCTGAACAATTATCTGAAATAAGAGAAGTCATTGGAGAAAAAAAAGTAAAATGTATATTTTCAGAACCTCAATTTAATCCTGCAATAATTAAATCTATTGCAAGTGATACAGCTGTAAAAACTGGTGTTCTTGATCCGTTAGGTGCAACTATAAATAAAAGTAAAAATATGTATTTTAATTTAATTGAAGATATGTCCAACGCATTAAAGGATTGTTCTTAATTAAATTTAATCAATTGTTATTTCTATAGGGGTATGGTCTGAGGGTTTTTCTCTTCCTCTTGGATATTTATCTATCTTAACATCTTTAATACTGTCTATTAAGGAGCTTGAGACTAAAAAATGATCAATCCTCATACCATTATTTTTTTGCCATGCTCCACTCATATAATCCCAAAAAGTATAACCTTCTTTATCAGGATAAATGTACCTATAAGTGTCAAAGAAACCTAAATTAATAATTTCTCTAAATCTTTTCCTTATTTCTAATCTAAACAGAGCATCGTTTTCATATGATTTTGGATTATGAACATCTTCAGCAGTAGGAATAATATTAAAATCTCCACCTATAATAATATTACTATTTTCTTTTAAATTTTTTCTTATTGTTTTTATAAAACTATCTAACCAATATAATTTATAATCATATTTTTCTGTATCTACTGGATTTCCATTTGGGGTATAAATATTTATTAAATTAATTTTTTTCTTTTTATGAGTTAATTCACCTGAAATTATTCTTGATTGTTTCAGTTTGTCTTTAAAGATATTTTGTTTTATATTGTTTAATTTACTTTTTGATATGAATGCAACACCATTGTAACTTTTTTGTCCAAAAACATAACTTTCATACTTAAGGCTTTTAAATTCATCAAAAGGATAATTTTTTTCTTCAGTTTTTATTTCTTGCATCATTACAATATCAGGAGAAGATTTTTTAAGATATTCTTTAATATTATTTATTCTAGCTCTCACAGAATTAACATTCCATGAGCTTATTATCATTATAGAGAGAAAGAGACACCACAACCACAAGATGATTTACTTTGTGGGTTGCTAATTTTAAATTGTTCACCAATTAATTCTTTAACAAAGTCAACTTCAGATCCTTTTAATAAATCAGCTGAAGTTTTATCAATTAGAATATTGTTATATTGAATATCATCATCCTCTTTTTCAGTATCAACAGAAAAATTGTATTGAAAACCAGAACACCCACCACCCTTGACAGCGATTCTAAAAAAAGATCCTTTTTCCTTTTTTGATAACAAATGGTTTATTTGTTTTATCGCATTATCAGTAAATTTAATTTCTTTAATCATCTCGTAAGGCTGTTAATAGTAATATAATTATAATTTACCTTTTTTAAAGTATGAATAATTTCAAAAAACTCGGACAATTTAAGTCATCTGGAAGATTTTTTAATGAGAAAAATAGCTCATACAGAACGCCATTTCAAAGAGACAGAGATAGAATAATTCACTCTGCCTCCTTTCGAAGACTTAAGCATAAGACACAGGTTTTTGTTAATACAGAAGGTGATCACTTTAGAACCAGAATCACTCATTCAATTGAAGTTTCACAGATAGCAAGATCAATTGCAAAGTATTTGAAATTAAATGATGATCTTGCGGAAACACTAAGTCTTGCTCATGATCTTGGTCATACACCATTTGGTCATGCTGGAGAAAATAGCCTAAAAGCATGCATGATTAATCATGGAGGTTTTGATCACAACTTACAAACATTAAGAATTGTAATGTTTCTTGAAAATAAATATTTAAAATTTAAAGGTCTTAATTTAACATTTGAAACTTTAGACGGTTTATTAAAACATAATGGACCTATATTAAACGTCAGTAGAGTAAATAATATAATAGGTATTAAAAATTTAAAAAATAAATTTAATTTTAATCAATATTCCTCATTAGAGTCACAAATTTCAAATATCTCTGATGATATAGCTTATAATAATCATGATATTCAAGACGGATTAAACGCAAATCTATTTAAACTTGAGGAAATTTTAGAAATCAATTTTTTTAAGGAAATTTTTAAAAGATATAAAAATGTTAAAAAAAATAAAATTTTGATTTATCAAATAATAAGGGACTCTATAGATTTAATGGTAAAAGATATTATTTCTAACAGTAAAAAAAATCTCAAGAAACATAAAATTAAAAATTTGAGAGATATCAAAAAAAATAATTCTAAAATAATAAATTTTTCTGAAAATTTTCAACAAATCGATAGTGAAGTTAAAAAATTTTTAAGAGTTAAAATGTATAATAATAAAAAAGTATTATCTAAAAATATTAAAGGTCAAAAAATTATAAAATATTTATTTGATTATATCTGTAAAAATCCAAAAAAGTTTATTAAAAAGCAAAAAATAAATAAGGATAAGTTTAGATCTGTTTCTGATTTTATTTCAGGAATGACAGACAGATATGCTATAAACCTTTACAATAATTTAAAATGAACATTTTCGACATTTATCTGAACAAAATTAAAAATATAGTTACTGACAATTCTACTAATTTAAAAATTCCTCAAAATCTATCAGGTATTAACGTAGATACCGCTCCTGCAAAATTTAAAGCTGATATGTCAACAAATGTATGCATGGTTCTATCCTCATTAAATAAATTACCACCAACTGAGATTTACAAACAACTTAATTTAGATGATCTAAAAAACGATAAAGATATAGAAAATATTGAGTTTGTTAAACCAGGTTTTGTTAATATAAAATTTGTTAAGAAATTCTGGAATACTTTTTTAACAAAAATGCTCAATGATCAAAAATATGGAGCAAGTCTTAAAAATGATAAAAAAAATTATTTACTGGAATTTGTTTCTGCTAATCCAACAGGCCCCTTGCATGTAGGCCATTGTCGTGGCGCTATATATGGAGATGCTTTGTGTAATCTTTTAAAATTTTGTGATCATAAAGTTACCAAAGAATATTATGTTAATGATCACGGTAATCAGATCAAAAACTTTTCTTTATCTGTGTACTTTAGAATTAAAGAAAAATTATATAATGAAGAATACCCTAAGGATGAAAATTTATATCCAGGAGATTACATTATTGAAATAGCAGAGCAAATTATTAGTAAAAATTCCATTAAGAATTATGAAAATTATGAAAAAATTTCAGATGAACTCTCTAAATTAAGTGTTGTTGCTTCTTTAGAAATAATAAAAGAGAATCTAAATTCTTTAGGTGTTGTTCACGATAATTTTGTAAGCGAAAATAATATTATTAATTCAAAAGAAGTTGATGAAGCTATAGATAATTTAAAAAAGAGCAATTTAGTATTTAAAGGTAAAATTGAAGCTCCTGAAGGTGAAGATAAGTCTAAATGGGTTGAAAGAGAGCAATTACTATTTAAATCTACAAATTATGGTGACGATAAAGATAGAGCTTTAACAAAAAGTGATAATTCTTGGACATATTTTGCTGGCGATATTGCTTATCACAACAACAAATTAAAAAGAAATTTTGATGAATACATAAATATTCTTGGTGCAGACCATGCCGGTTATATTAAAAGAATTAACTCTGTTGTAGATGCTCTCTCTAATAAAAAGAAAAATCTAATTTGTAAAGTTACACAGCTTGTAAAATTGATTAAAGACGGCAAACCCTTCAAAATGTCAAAAAGAAAAGGTGATTATATAATTATTGATGATTTAGTTAATGAGGTAGGCAAGGATGCAACTCGTTTTATAATGTTGAGCAGAAGTAATGATGTTCAATTAGAGTTTGATTTTGAAAAAGTTAAAGAGAAATCAAAAGACAACCCCCTTTATTATGTTCAATATTGTTATGCAAGGATCTGTTCTGTTTTTAAAAATGCTGACGAAATAATAGAAAATGACCTAATTGAAGTGGAAAAAGATTTTGAATTTAATGATCAAGAAATAAAAATAATAAATAAAATTTCTGAATGGCCTAAATGTGTAGAGGTATCCTCACAAAAATTAGAGCCTCACAGAATACCTATCTATTTATATCAACTGTCTGCTTTATTTCATTCATATTGGAATATGGGAAAAGATAACGAGTCTATGAGGTTTTTAGATAAAAATAAAAAATTAAATAAAAATAAAGCGGTTCTATTAAATAGTGTTTTAAAAACTATTAGTACTGGAATGAAAATATTAGATGTAGAGACGCCGGAAACTATGTAATGATTAAAGAAATTAAATATATTTTTTCTGTATTTATAATTTCTTTATTTATATTTTTTACTGTTAAATACTACATATCTGATGAGTTTGAAAAAAAATATTATAAATCTATTAACAATCTAGACTCTAAATTAAATTTAAAGAAAAATAGTTTAATAAAGTTAGATAGTGATACAGATAATATTATTGAATATATTGACGAAAAAGAAAATAAGGAAAAAAAATTATCATTTTGGGACTTGATAAAAAATGAGGATTAGTCAAAAGAGGGCATTTATATCTGGTTTAAAATCTACGAAATTATCAATTAAAGAAATTTTATTTCTTAAAAAATATAAACCATGGGGGATAATATTATTTGAGAGAAATATTAGGAGTTTAGATCAGACAAAAAAATTGATCCAATCAATTAAAAAGATATTTAAAGATCAAAACTATCCAATTCTTATTGATGAAGAAGGTGGTAGAGTTAACAGGCTTAAAAAAATAATTGATACAAAATTACATTCTTCAAAATTTTTTGGTGATATGTATAAAAAAAATAAAAAAAAATCACTTCTTTATTATAAAATTTACATTGATAAAATAAGCTATTTATTAAACAACTTAGGTATAAATATTAATACAGTACCTGTTCTGGATATTGCTCGAAAAAAAACTTCTAAAGTAATAGGTGACAGGTCATTTTCAAAAAATAAAAAAATAGTTAATATTTTTGGTAATTTTACGATTGATCAATTTCATAAGAATAATATAGCAACTGTAATTAAACATATACCAGGTCACGGCCTAGGCAAAGTTGATTCACACTATGAACTACCAATTGTAAACAATAGTAATCAATATTTACTAAAAAATGATTTTTTGACTTTTAAAAATAAAAACTCTCTTTTTGCCATGACTGGTCATTTACTTTTTAAAAAAATTGATAATCTAAATTCTGTAACTCATTCAAAAAAAATAATTAAATTAATAAGAAATAAAATAAATTTCAAAAATTTAATAATGTCAGATGATATATCAATGAAAGCTTTACCATATGGTATTAAAACTAATGTTATTAAAGCATTTACCGCAGGTTGTGATTTAGTTTTACATTGTAATGCCAACTTAAAAGAAATGTATATAGTTGCAGAAAATTCACCAAAATTAAGTAAATTTATAATAAAAATTACAAATAAATATTATAAGCTAGTGTCCAATGGAGAATCAAAATTCAACTGACAGTTTTCAGGTAAATTTAGATCAATTTAATGGTCCTTTAGATTTACTTTTAGATTTGGCAAAATCACAAAAAGTTAACTTAGAAAATATATCAATAACCTTATTAGCTGATCAGTTTTTAGAATATATTAACAAGATCAAAGATATTAATTTAGATATTGCATCAGAATATTTAGTTATGGCAACTTGGCTTGCGTATTTAAAATCAAAATTATTACTTCCTATAACAGATGAAGAAGAGTTTAAAGTTCATGAAGTTGCTGAAAGGTTAAAATTACAATTAAAAAAATTAGAATTAATAAGATTGCTTTCTGATCAAATGCTTAAGAGAAAAAGATTAGGAAAAGATATTTTTGTAAGAGGCATAAAAGGCAGAATTCGTTCTATTTACAGTTCTAAACATTCATTATCTCTATACGAACTTTTAAAAACTTATTCTACAATCGTCATGCAAAAGGACTTTCAAAGAATGAATATTCCAAAACTACCAGTTTGCACAACAGAAGAAGGTATTGAATTAATTAAAAGTATTATAAAAAAACTAGAAGATTGGAAAAATCTTGAAGACATTATTCCAAAAGCCTTCAAAAAATCAAACTTGAAAAAAAGTGGACGTGCTAGCGTATTTGCTGGATCATTAGAATTGGTAAAAGAGGGGACTGTCATTTTAAAACAAGATAAATTATTTGATGAGATTTATATTAAACAAAATGAAAAATGAAAAAAAAAAAAATAACGTAATTTCATTTCCCAGCCAATTATCAACTGGTGAGAGGGAGGTTGAAGCAATCTTATTTGCTGCTGTAGAACCATTAGAAATAGAAACTATAGAGGATAGAATTTCAAAAAAAGTAGATGTAAAGAAAATTTTAAAAAAATTAGAGGATATTTACAAAAATAGAGGTATCAATTTAGTTTGCATCTCTAACAAATGGTCATTTAGAACTGCATCAAATCTGTCATCTCTAATGTCCAAACAAAAAACAGTTGAGAAAAAACTTTCAAAGGCTGCTATTGAAACACTATCAATTATTGTTTATCACCAACCGGTTACAAGAGCTGAAATAGAGGAAATTAGGGGTGTTGCCTTCGGCACAAATACTCTAGATATTCTAATGGAGCTTAATTGGGTAAAACCAATGGGCAGAAAAGAAATTCCAGGCAAACCAATACAGTATGGAACTACAGAGGATTTTTTAAGCCATTTTAATTTGCAAAAATTGTCTGATTTACCAACCGTTGATGAATTAGGGTCAGCAGGATTAATTGACAGCTCAACTATTGACTCATCTATATTTGGAACTGGAAAATTTTATAAAGAGAAACAAGATGAGAAAAAAGAAAATATTTATTCTAATATTGACGAAATGCTCAATAGCACCTTAAATGATGACACTAAGGACTAAAATTCTACTTTAAAATAAGTAATAAAGAGGTTATATATATTTTATGGGTATAAGTTTTTGGCAAGTAGCAATTGTAGTTGTTTTAGTAGTTCTTCTATTCGGGAGGGGAAAAATCTCTAGTTTGATGGGCGATGTTGCAAAAGGCATAAAAAGTTTTAAAAAAGGCATGGCGACTGACCCTACAGACGAAAAGCCAAAAAATATTTCAGAAAATACCGAAGATAACAACAATCAAGATTCTTCAAATAAAGAATAAAAATGCCACAAATTGGCTGGTTAGAACTTATTATAATAATCGGTCTTTCAATTGTAATAATTGGTCCTAAAGACTTTCCTATCGTATTGAAAAAAATTGGAACTTGGTTTGGTTCAGTCAAAAGATATGTAAATAACTTACAAAATGAAATGTCAAATTTAGAAGAAAATAGTATTGAAATTAATAATCAAACTTTTGATATCAATAACCCAAGTGAAAATGAAGAAAAAAAAATAGACAAAAATGAAGGCAAATAAAGAAGAAGGATTTATAAGTCATTTAACTGAATTAAGAAAAAGATTAATTCACTCCTTTATTTTTTTAACCATCTTATTTCTCATATGCTACATATTTTCTGAAGAAATTTATGGTTTTCTAGTCTCACCTTATGCAGAAGCTGTTAAAGATAGCGAGATAGAAAGAAGATTAATATTTACAGCATTACAAGAAACTTTTTTAACTTATATCAAGGTTGCTTTTTTTGCAGCATTCTTCCTAACTTGTCCGTATATCTTAATCCAAATATGGAAATTTGTTGCACCCGGTTTATATGAGCATGAAAAATCTGCTTTAATACCTTACTTAGTTCTTACACCAATTCTTTTTTTGTTAGGTGGAATGCTTGTTTATTATTTAATTATGCCACTTGCTATTAAATTTTTTCTTTCTTTTGAAAGCACTGGTTTGACAACAGCTTTACCGATACAGCTCGAAGCTAAAGTTAACGAATACTTATCATTAGTTATGAAACTAATATTTGCGTTCGGTATAAGCTTTCAGCTACCAATCATTCTATCATTATTAGCAAGAATTGGATTTATTGATTCGGTTTTTTTAAAAGAGAGACGTAAATATGTTGTGATTATTATTTTTACCGTTGCCGCTGTACTTACTCCGCCAGATCCTGTTACTCAAATTGGATTAGCGGTTCCATTGTTATTATTGTATGAATTATCAATAATATCTGTAAAAATTATAGAAAAAAAAGCAGAAAAAAAAGATGCATGACATTAAATATATTAGAAATAATTTTTCTGAATTTAAAAAACAAGTAAATAATAGAAATACAGAAGTTAACCTTGATAAAATTTTAGAATTAGACACAAAAAATAGGTCTTTGATACAAGAAAAAGAAAAACTTGAATCAGAAAAAAAAACTCTCTCAAAACAAAATGACAAAAGTTTATTTGCAAAATCTAAAGATCTTTCAAAAAAAATAGATAAAATTAGTAAAGATCAAGTAAATGAAAGCAAAAATCTAAATCAAATATTATCTCAAATTCCCAATATAGCCCTTGAGGATGTACCTGTTGGAAAAGACGAAAAATCTAATAAAGAAATTAAAAAAAGTGGCGACATTCCTAATTTTAAATTTAAACCTAAATCTCATTACGAATTAGGTGAAAATTTAAATATGCTTGATTTCGAACTAGCAACGAAAACAACCGGATCAAGATTTGTATTTGTTAAAGATAAATTAGCACAATTAGAAAGAGCGATATCGAATTTTATGATCGATACACACATAAATGAAAATGGTTATAAAGAAATTTCCCCACCATTATTTGCAAGTGAAAATAGTATGTTTGGAACAGGACAAATGCCAAAATTTGAAGATGATCAATTTGAAATTAAACTTGATAATAAGTCTGGAAGAAAATTTCTGATACCAACTGCTGAAGTAATATTAACCAATATGGTTAACGATACTATACTAAATCATTCTGATTTACCTCTAAGGTTTGTTGCCTCAACCCCTTGTTTTAGAAAAGAGGCTGGCAGTTACGGTAAAGATACAAAAGGTATGATTAGACAGCATCAATTTTATAAAGTTGAGTTAGTTAGTATTGTTGATCCAGCTAATTGTATAGATGAATTAGAGAGAATGACTGGTTCAGCTTGTAAAATATTAGATAAACTTAAATTACCATATAGGATAATAACATTGTGTACAGGAGATATGGGTTTTAGTGCTCAAAAAACTTACGATATAGAAGTATGGTTGCCATCAGAAAATATTTACAGAGAAATCTCGAGCTGTTCTACATGTGGAACTTTTCAAGCTAGAAGAATGAAAGCTAGATTTAAAAAATCTAATAATGAAAAAGAATTCTTAGGCACGCTAAATGGTAGTGGCCTAGCAGTAGGAAGAACTTTGATTGCATTATTAGAAAATTATCAACAACAAGATGGGTCTATTGTAATACCTGATATTCTAAGACCATATATGAACAATTTGGAAGCTATTTCCAAGATTTAGAGTTGTTAAAATAATATTAATGGTATATTAGATAATTTAATAAAATTTAATTTATGTCAGAAGCTGGAATAGCACAACTAATACCTTTAATACTAATTTTTGTCATTTTTTATTTCTTTTTAATCAGGCCACAGCAAAAAAAAGTAAAAGAGCACAAAGTTATGGTCGAAGGTTTAAAACGTGGCGACAAAGTAATTACTTCAGGTGGTATTGTTGGTACAGTGGAAAGAATTATAGAAAACGATAGAGCAGAAATACTTATATCAGACAATGTGAAAGTTGAAGTGATCAAATCTACAGGCGTACAAGCCTTGATTAGTAGAACAGAACCAAAAAAATAGTCATTTTAAGTGTTATATTTTTCGAGATTAAAAATAATTTCAATAATAGTTTTTTGTTTTTCATTAATATTTTTTAGTTTTTCTAATTTTGTCAACAATGAGGATTTTTTTTTAAAAAAAAAGGTAAACCTAGGTCTTGATTTACAAGGTGGATCATATTTACTTTTGGAAGTAGATAAAAACCCAGTAATTAATCAAACTCTTCAATCAAAACTCACTCAAGTACGCAATTATTTTAAAAAAAAAGAAATAAAAACTTTCGATTACAAATTAGGAAAACAAGTCGTTTTTTTTAAGTCAGATATAAGCGATAAAGAAAAAATTTTAGAATTATTTAAAAATGACAATGAATTAAATCCTTATTTTGATGTTTACAAGTCTTATCAATACAATGTTGAATTAATTGATAATATATTTGAGTTAACTCTCACTAAATATGGTATTATTGAAATTGAACAATCTTTGTTGGATCAAGCAATAGAGATTGTTAGAAAAAGAGTAGACGAGGTTGGCACTAATGAACCTAGTATTACTAAAAGTGGTTCAAATAGAATTGCTGTAGAGTTACCCGGTTTAGATAATCCCGATAGAATTAAATCATTATTAGGAAGGACTGCAAATTTAACATTTAGATTTGTAACTCAAAATACTGACGCCTCTTTCGGTTCAGAAAAGCTAAAAGATCTTGATACAGGTGAAGAACTAAATGTTAGTAAAAGAGTTATTATAAGTGGTGATAATTTAATAGATGCTAAACCTCAGATGGACAATATTAATAATGAGACAGTGGTAAGTTTTACTTTAGATAGATTAGGTGCAAGAAAATTTGGAAGAGCTACAAAAAACGGTATCGGTAAACAATTAGCAATAGTTTTAGATAATCAAATTATTAGTGCACCTGTAATTAGAGATGTTATAGCCAGCGGATCAGGTCAAATTTCAGGTGGATTTACATTCCAATCAGCAACAGATCTTTCTTTATTACTTAGGTCAGGTGCTTTGCCAGCACCTTTAGATATAATTGAAGAGCGAACAGTAGGACCAGATTTAGGAGAAGACTCTATTAAAGCTGGAGTTTTATCTTTGATAATTGGATTTATTTTAGTGATTTTATATATGATTTATAAGTACAGGTTATTTGGCTTAATTTCAAATTTTGCTCTAATAATAAATTTATTTATGTTACTTGGTTTCTTAACCATATTTGAAGCTACATTAACATTACCAGGTATTGCTGGTATTATTCTTACAGTTGGTATGGCTGTAGATGCAAATGTTTTGATTTTTGAGAGGATTAAGGAAGAATTAAAAAAGGAAAAAAATAAAGTAATTGCATTTGATAACGGGTACACATTATCAAGAACTGCCATCCTAGACGCAAATATAACAACAATAATTGCAGCATTAATTCTGTTTGTTTTTGGCTCAGGTCCTGTGAAGGGTTTTTCAGTGACATTATCAATTGGAATATTAACAACTTTATTCTCTGTTTATTACATTGCGCGATTGCTTACATCAATTTATGTGATTAAAAATAAAAATAATGAAGTGACTATTACATGACCAGTAAATATTTTTTTAATAAATATTATAATTTATCAAATATTATTTCATTAATATTATTCATAATATCTATTTTCTTTCTAATATTTAAAGGTTTAAATTATGGCGTAGATTTCAAAGGAGGAACTTTAATTGAACTAAGATCAGATAATACTAACTATAAAACTGAAAATATAAGAGGCGCATTCAATAAACTTAATTTGGATGATCTTTCTGTAAAAAAATTTGGTGCTGAAGGTGATTATGTAATTAAATTTAAAAGATCAGACCTTAACAAGCCCGATTTTATCAAAAATTTAAAAAATGATTTAGATAATTACCTTGAGGATTACAGTTTTAGACGTGTTGAAAATGTTGGACCAAAAGTTAGCGCAGAGCTATTGCAAGATGGTGTAACTGCGATAGCAATAGCGTTAGCAGCTATGTTAATTTATATTTGGTTTAGATTTGAATGGCAATTCAGCATTGGTGCAATAATAGCTATATTCCATGACGTTATAATAACACTTGGTATATTTTCTCTTATGAGTTTAGAGATAAATTTGTCAATTGTGGCTGCCGTATTAACAATTGTTGGTTATTCAATGAACGATACTGTCGTAATTTTTGATCGTGTAAGAGAAAACTTAAAAAAATATGCAGATATAAAAATTTTTGATTTAACAAATTTATCTATTAACGAAACATTATCTAGAACTTTAATAACATCAGTCACAACGCTTTTAGCACTTTTATCTATTTTCTTTTTTGGAGGAGAAATCCTTAAAGGTTTTTCTTTTGCGATGATCCTTGGCGTTATACTTGGAACTTACTCATCTATATTTATAGCAAATCCAGTACTTGTTTACTTTAAGGTATCTCAAAAAACTTTAATTAAAAAGGAAGATTAATAAAGGTTTTGCGCCACAACCATACTTAAAAGCATTGGTAATGAAAGTAATGTATTAGTTCTTGAAAATAGCATTGCAACTCTAGCTGATTTTGCTTTATTGTCTGCATCTACTTCAACAATTCCTAATGCTTTTTTTTGATTTGGCCAGATAACAAACCAGACATTGAATGCCATTATTATACCCAGCCACATTCCAATACCTATTGCAGTACTTTTTCCACCTCCTGACATAATACCCAATGTCATAGCATCATGAATATAACCGTTTATATAACCTAATATTAAACCTGAAATGATTGTTGCAAGAGCCGCCCATCTAAACCAAAATAGTGCCGCTGGAGCAATGACTTTACTGATCGCAGGTTTATGCTCATCTGGAATTTTAGACATATTCGGTATTTGAACAAAGTTAAAATACCATAACAATCCTATCCACATTATTCCTACCAAAACATGTATATATCTGAATAACCAACTCCAGAACAATGTATCAAAGTCAAAACCACCATTTTGAAAAAATAAAATGAGAAACAATACAATAGATAAAGCAAGTGATAGATGAACAGTTCTTGATAATGAGCTTAAAATATTTCCCATAGCTAAACATAACAAAATTAATATATTTATGCAATTTTTTTAAATTTACCGTTAAGTAAATTTTTTAAAAATTTACCTGTATAGCTTTTAGAAACATTACAAATACTCTCTGGATTTCCTTCTGCGATAATTTCTCCACCCTTTACACCACCGTCAGGACCCATATCTATAATATGATCTGCCGTTTTTATCACATCCAAATTATGCTCTATAACTATAACTGTATTGCCCGTTACAACAAATGTATGCAAGATTTCTAAAAGTTTTTTAATGTCATGTTGATGCAATCCTGTAGTAGGTTCATCAAGAATATATATTGTTCTACCTGTAGATCTTTTAGATAATTCTTTAGCTAACTTAATTCTTTGCGCTTCTCCACCAGATAATGTAGTTGCTTGTTGTCCAATTTTTATGTAGCCAAGTCCGACTTTTTTTAGTGTTAATAATTTTGATCTGATATTGGATATGTTTTCAAAAAAATCACAACCCTCATCAACAGTCATATTTAACACATCAGCTATACTTTTATTTTTAAATTTGATTTCTAAAGTTTCTCTATTATATCTACTTCCTTTACATTCATCACATGTTACATATACATCAGGAAGAAAATGCATTTCATAAGTTATAACACCATCACCTTCACAAGCTTCACATCGACCGCCCTTAACATTAAATGAAAACCTACCTGGTTTATATCCTCTACTTTTAGATTCTGGTAAATTAGTAAACCAATCTCTAATAGGTCCGAAAGCAGCCGTGTAAGTAGCGGGGTTAGATCTTGGAGTTCTACCTATTGGTGATTGATCTATATCAATTACTTTATCTATTAGTTCAATTCCTTTGAATCCTTTAAAAGGCATAGGAATTTTTCTAGATTTGTTATTATTCAAACTCATATTCAAAGCATTAAATAAAGTTTGTAAAATTAAAGTAGATTTACCACTACCTGATACTCCAGTGATACATGTAAATGTTCCAAAAGGAATTTTTAGATCAACGTTTTTTAGATTATTACCTGAAGCACCAAGAATTTGTAAAAATCTTCCATTCTTACTCAATCTTCTTTTCTTTGGTATTGGTATATAAAATTTATTACATAAATATTTACCAGTTATACTTTTATCATTTTTCTTTATTTCATCTAATCCACCATGAGCTATAACTTCTCCACCTTTGCTTCCAGCCTCTGGGCCTAAGTCAATGATGTAATCCGAATTTTCAATCGTCTCAGTATCGTGCTCTACTACAATTACAGTATTGCCTAAATCTCTTAATCTTTTTAAAGCATTAATTAATTTTATATTGTCTTTTTGATGAAGTCCTATAGATGGTTCATCAAGTACATAAAGTACACCAGTTAGACCAGAACCAATTTGCGAAGCTAATCTTATTCTTTGCGACTCTCCACCAGATAAAGTGCCTGACTCTCTTGATAAGGTTAAATAATCTAATCCAACATTTAATAAAAAATTAAGTCTTTCGTTTATTTCTTTTAAAATATGTTCTGCAATTTTTATTTGTCTTGCATCTAACTTTTCATTGAGAGATTTAAACCATTTTTCGGCATCTATAATAGATTTTTCAGATATTTCACTTATGTGTTGATCGTCTATCTTTACACATAATGCTTCTTCTTTTAATCTGTACCCGTTACAAGCCTCACATTTAGTATCTGATTGATATTGTGATATTTCCTCTCTTTTCCAATCACTATCAGTTTCTAAATATCTTCTTTCAAGATTATTTACTACACCCTCAAAAGTTTTTTTATGCGAATATTTTTCATATCCATCATCGTAAGAAAACTTAATTTCCTCTTCATCTGAACCATATAAAATTATGTCCTTCATTTTTTTTGGTAATTTTGACCATCTTTCATTCAAAGAAAAATTATAGTGTTTTGCTAATGAAGATAAAGTCTGAGCATAATATAGTGAGCTTGATTTAGACCATGGTTCAATTGCACCTTCAGCAATTGTTTTTTTTTCATTTGGAACAACAAGATTAGGATCAACATTTAATTTTATACCAATACCATCACATTCTACACATGCTCCATATGGACTATTAAATGAAAACAATCTTGGTTCAATTTCTTCTATAGTAAATCCACTTTCGGGACATGCAAATTTAGATGAAAATATTATTTTTTCCTTTTTTCTAAATTTAGCTGGTAATGTCTCATTTTCATACTCTACATATAATAAACCATTAGACAAATTAAGTGATGTTTCAATACTTTCAGCTAAACGATTACCTAAATCAGAATTTAGTATTATCCTATCAACTAATATTTCTATCTCGTGTTTTATCTTTTTATTTAATTCTGGAATATTGTCTATTTCGTAAATCTTTCCATCTATCTTAATTTTTCGAAAACCTCTTTTTTTGTAAGATAAAATTTCTTTTTTATATTCACCCTTACGGCCCCTTACAATTGGCGAATAAAGATAAATAGTACTTTTTTTCGGCAAAGTTTTAATTTTATCTACAATTTGAGTTACTGTTTGTGATTTTATTTCTTTACCAGTAAATGGAGAGTAGGGTGTACCAACTCTTGCAAATAATACTCTCATATAATCATAGATTTCAGTGACTGTTGCTACCGTCGATCTTGGATTTTTTGATGTATTTTTTTGCTCTATAGATATTGCGGGACTCAGACCTTCGATTAAATCAACCTTAGGTTTTTTCATTTTATCTAAAAATTGTCTTGCATAAGCTGATAAGCTTTCAACATATCTCCTTTGACCTTCAGCGTAGATAGTATCAAAAGCAAGAGATGATTTTCCTGATCCAGATAAACCTGTTATGACAACAAATTTATCTTTTGGAATATCCAAAGAAATATTCCTCAAATTATGTTCTTTTGCCCCTTTAATAACTATCTTTTTAATCATCTTTTTTGTTGCTTTACTTTAATATTATTAATAATCAAACCTTTTCTATGATATAATAAAATCATTAAAATATTATGGCTGGAAGTTTAAATAAAGTACTATTAATTGGACGATTAGGCGCAGATCCTGAAATTAAACAAATGGTTAATGGTAAAAGCGTTGCTAGACTTAGTTTAGCTACCAGCCAAAGCTGGAAAGATAAAAACAGTGGAGAAAAAAAAGAAAAAACTGAATGGCACCGTGTGGTTGTATTTAATGAGGGCTTAGTAAATGTGGTTCAGCAATATCTAAAAAAAGGCGCTCAAATTTATGTTGAAGGTCAATTGACTACTAGAAAATGGAAAGATGAACAATCTGGCCAAGATAAATATTCTACTGAAATTGTTATACAAGGTTACAACTCATCACTGACAATGTTAGGAGGAGGTAGTGGTACTTCTAATTTAACTTCATCAAATGATAATCAACAAGTATCTCAAATAACTGATAACAATCTTGATGATGATATACCTTTTTAATTTTTATGGACAAAAGTGAAATAGATCAAAAATCTAAAATAAAACCTATTGCTATGTACGACGAGATAAGCTCGTCTTACTTATCATACGCGATGAGCGTTATTGTCAGTAGAGCCTTACCTGATATTAGAGATGGATTAAAACCAGTACACAGAAGAATAATTTATGCCATGTATAAAGGTGGTTTTGATTGGTCTAAACAATTTAGAAAATCAGCTAGAATAGTTGGTGATGTTATTGGTAAATATCATCCTCATGGAGATCAAGCTGTTTATGATGCTTTAGTTAGAATGGTTCAGGATTTTTCAATGAGTGTACCTCTTATTGATGGACAAGGAAATTTTGGTTCCGTAGATGGAGATCCACCTGCTGCAATGAGATATACAGAGACAAGATTATCTAAGATATCTCAGTTTTTAATTGATGATATTGAAAAAAATACTGTCGACTTTAAAAGTAATTATGATGAAACAGAAAAAGAACCTGTAGTATTACCAGCTCAATATCCAAATCTTTTAGTTAATGGAGCTGGAGGTATAGCTGTGGGTATGGCGACTAGTATACCGCCACATAATCTTGGTGAAGTAATAAATGCTACACAAGCTTTAATTAATAATAAAGATATTAAAATTAATGAATTAATGAAACATATACCCGGCCCAGATTTTCCAACTGGTGGAACAATCATTGGTAAAGATATAATCAAATCGGGATATAAAACAGGCAGAGGTTCTTTTAAAATTAGAGGTGATGTCAAAATAGAGCAGCTAAAAAATGGCAAAGAAAGATTAGTAATTACAAATATTCCCTATCAAATAAACAAATCTGTGCTAAATGAAAAGATTGTAGAATTAATAAGAGATAAAAAAATTGAAGGAATAAGTGATATTAGAGATGAGTCGAATAGGGAAGGGATTAGAGTTGCTATAGATTTAAAAAGAAATACTGAACCAGAAACTGTTAAAAGACAACTTTATAAATACACATCTTTAGAATCTTCATTCAGTTTTAACACTTTAGCAATCGTAGACAAGAAACCAAAGAATTGTAATTTAAAAGACTTTTTAGAATCTTTTCTAAAATTTAGAGAAGATGTAGTAACAAAAAAAACAAAATTTGATTTAAAAAAAGCAGAAGACAGAGCTCACATTTTAATCGGTCTTTCGGTAGCGGTGGAAAATATTGATAAGATTATTAAGATAATTAGAAATTCAAAAAATCCTGAAATTGCAAAAGAAACATTAGTAAAAACAAAATGGAAAATTAAATCAACTCAAAAATTTATAAAACTTATAGAGAAAAAAATACTATCACAGCATATTCTCTTTCAATTGATCAAGTGAATTCTATTTTGGAATTAAGATTACAAAAGCTTACAGCACTAGGTATTAATGAAATAGAAGCTGAGATTAAAAAATTGTCTGACTTAATTATCCAATATAAAAAGATTCTAAATTCTAGAAAAGAATTATTAAAAGTAATCGATAATGATTTGAATTTAATTAAAGAAAAATACCCTAATCCAAGGAGAACAAAAATAATTGATGCTATATTAAATTATGATATTGAGGAAACTATTCAAAAAGAATCTGTAATTATAACTGTAACTCTACAAGGTTATATTAAACGGGGTGCTTTAAGTAGTGTAAGGGCACAGAAAAGAGGTGGAAAGGGGAAAGCTGGAATTAAAACAAGAGAACAAGACTCTGTTGTGCAAACTTTATCCGTGAACACACATACATCGGTTCTCTTTTTTTCAACAGAGGGATTAGTATATAAGTTAAAAGCGTGGAAAATACCTGAGGGCACTTCTATTTCAAGAGGTAAGTCTTTGTATAACATTTTACCTTTAAAGAACCATCAATCTATAAGCTCTATAATGCCTTTGCCTGAAGAAAAATCGGAGTGGAAAAATCTTAATATAGTTTTTGCAACCTCAAAAGGCAAAATTAGAAAAAACTCTCTTGAAGATTTTATTAATATAAACGCATCTGGAAAAATTGCGATGAAACTTGATCCTGACGACAAAATTATCGGCGTAAAAATATGTAGAGAGGATCAAGATATTATACTTAGTTCACTAAACGGAAAATCTATAAGATTTAATGTTGAAAAGATTAGATTATTTAAAGGCAGATCTTCAAAGGGAATTAGAGGTATAAATCTAAAAGAAAAAGATTTGATAGTATCGTTGTCAACTATTGATAAAGACACAAAAAATGGAAAAAAAGTTGATAAATTTATTTTATCAATCACTGAAAACGGCTTTGGAAAAAGAACTGCTTCAAATGATTTTAGGGTAACAAATAGAGGGGGAAAAGGAATAATAGGTATAGTTAATTCCTCTAGAAATGGAAATGTGTCTTCTTCGTTCCCAGTTTTTGAGGGTGATGAAATTTTGATATCTACAAACAAGGGAAGAGTGATTAGAGTTGCGGTTAAAGAAATAAGAATTGCTGGACGTAATACACAAGGAGTTAGAATAATTAGATTATCAGGAGATGAAAAAGTTGTTTCAGCAATAAAAATTGATGATAACTTACTATAATGAAAAAAGTTATTTATCCAGGAACATTTGACCCTATTACTTTCGGCCATATAGATTTAATTAAAAAAGCATTAAATATTTTTGATAACCTTATCGTTGCGATATCTGATGGTAATAATAAGGAATACTTATTTTCAGCAGAAGAGAGAGAATATTTAGTGAAAAAATCTCTTTTTAGTGATCTTAAATTTAAAAAGAGGCAAATAAAAGTAGTAACATTTAACACTTTAACGACAGATTTTTGCAAAAAAATGAAATCCAATTTAATACTTAGGGGACTTAGAGCAACTTCAGATTTTGAATATGAGTTTCAACTTTCTGGGATGAATAAAAAATTAAATGATAAAATAGAAACTGTATTTTTAATGTCTGACCCACAGAATCAAATTATTTCATCTAAATTAGTAAAAGAGATAGCCGATTTAAAAGGAAATGTAAAAAAATTTACTACAAAAAGTGTATTTAAACATTTAAAACTAAAATTAAATGATTAGAGTATTAATCTTAATATTTTTATTTATTAGTTCTAATTTATCAGCGGAGGAAAATACTATGATTTTAAAATTAAAAGATGGGGAAGTGAAAATTGAATTATTTCCAGATGTTGCTCCAGGTCATGTTAAAAGAATAAAAGAATTAGCAAATTCAGGAAAATACAACAGTGTTGTATTTCATAGAGTAATAGATGGATTTATGGCTCAAACAGGTGATGTACAATTTGGTAATTCAGACAGCAAAGAATTTGATTTAAATAGAGCAGGTATGGGTGGTTCTAATTTACCAGATTTAAAAGCTGAATTTAATAATTTACCACATGATAGAGGCACATTATCAATGGCAAGATCTCAAAACCCAGACAGCGCTAATAGCCAGTTCTTTATTTGTTTTCAACCTGCTCCATTTTTAGACAGACAATATACTGTATTCGGTAAAGTAATTAGTGGAATGGAATTTGTTGATAAAATTAAAAGAGGCGACTCAAATAATAACGGAGCTGTGACTGACCCAGATAAGATAATATCTTTTAAATCAGAATAATTTTAGTTAATGACATTAAAAAAATTTAATTTTAATGTTCTTAAAAAAGAAAAATTTGCAAGACTTGGCAAAATAATTACTAGCCGTGGTATAATAGATACTCCAGTATTTATGCCAGTTGGAACCCAGGCAACTGTTAAAGGTACATTTATTAAAGATGTTATTAAGGCTGGAAGTCAAATTGTTTTATCAAATACCTATCATTTAATGATTAGACCCGGTGCAGATAGAGTTAAAAAAGCTGGCGGTCTACATAATTTTATGAACTGTAAATTACCAATCTTAACTGATTCTGGTGGTTATCAAATTATGTCATTATCTAAGTTAAACAAAATTGATAGATCAAAAGGTGTAATATTTAATTCTCATATTGATGGAAAAAAATTCATATTAAGTCCAGAACAAAGCATCAAAATTCAAAAAAAACTAAATTCAGATATTGTTATGGTACTAGATGAATGTCCAAGAAAAACATTAAGCTATGATATAATTTTGAATGCTGTAAACTTATCAACTGAGTGGGCGAAACGATCAAAAAAAGAATTTGGAAGAAATAAACATAAAGCTCTTTTTGGTATTGTTCAAGGAGGATTATTTAATGATCTTAGATTAAAGTCTTTAAAAGAACTAATTAAAATCGGGTTTGATGGATATGCCATAGGTGGATTGGCCGTAGGAGACTCTCAAAAAGAGATGTTTAAGGTTTTAGATTATCTTAAAAACTACATGCCTATCAATAAACCTAGATATTTAATGGGTGTTGGCACACCCTCAGATATACTTGGATCTGTAATGCGCGGTATTGATATGTTTGATTGTGTATTACCTACTCGAGCTGGAAGAACTGGTTTAGCATTTACTTGGGATGGTAAGGTTAACATTAGGAACGCAAAATATAAAAAAGACAACAAACCACTCGATAAATCAGTAAAAATATTTGATTTAAATAAATACTCTAAAAATTATATAAATCACTTATTTAATACTAATGAAATGTTGGGTTCTATGATTCTTACATTGAATAATATTAATTTTTATCAAGAATTAATGTTTGAAATTAGAGGGCATATTAAAAGAGGCACTTTTACCAAATTTTATAGGAAATATGCTAATAAGTTATAAAATTTCGCATTGATAATTAAAAAATAATCACTATAAAGATCAATTCTTTATGGGCCGTTAGCTCAGTTGGTAGAGCAATTCCCTTTTAAGGAATGGGTCGTTGGTTCGAGTCCAACACGGCTCACCATTTTAGTAAATATCTAAATTGGTGGATATTCATATCTTATTTTATCAATCCATCCATTTATATTTTCAATTCTTAGTTTCGATGATGGATGTGTATTCATAAAAACAGGCGGTTCCTTACCTTTATTTGCTTCTTTCATTCTTTCCCAAATTTTAATTGTTTCTCTAATATCATATCCAGAAAGTGATGAAAAAATTAAACCCAAATAATCTGCTTCAGTTTCTTGTTTACGAGTAAAAGGGTTCATAATTCCGATTTTAGATAATAGTCCAACAGTATCCATACCTGTTGTTCTATTCACTTGTGATAGTTTTCCACCAGAAAAAATATCTAATAATTGGGTACCTGTTTGTAAAACAACACCTCTGCTTGCTCTCTCAACTGAATGTTTAGCTACTGCATGAGCAACTTCATGACCCATCACAGCTGCTAGGCCATCTTCATTTTTTGTAATTTCTAACATACCTGTATAAACAGCAATTTTTCCTCCTGGCATACACCAAGCATTTTTCATTTTTTTGTTATCTATTAATATATATTCCCATTGAAAATTAGATGTTGGGTCTGGAATATCTTTACTCTCAAAATACTGACTAATTGACTCTTCCATTTTTTTACCAATTTTCTTAATAAGATTTAGTGATTTTATATCGTCACTTAATTTTTCTTTTTCTTTAACTTTCTCGTATAATTGCGCAGCTTGTGCATTTAGTTTTGCTTCTGGTATTAGCTTTAATTGTCTTCTATCTGTTATTGGTACTGTTCCACATGATGTAAGAAAATAACCACAACATCCACAACCAACTAAATTTAGAAATTTTCTTCTATCCATAATAATTATTTTCTTGTATTAA
>CACABD010000004.1 GCA_902530715.1 uncultured Pelagibacteraceae bacterium | reverse complement strand
GCTTTATCTTTGTATTTTAAAGATTCATCCTCTAATTTTATTCTACCTTTTATTTCTTTAAATAATGTTTTCTTGATTTCAGAGGTGTCTTTCAATTGAAAGTCAGTATATTTATTCTCTTCATTTAAATATTCTCTAACTTCAGGGAGAAGTTTGCTTCCATCTTTAAGGACTTCAAGAATATTTTCTTGGTGAACCCAACTGTAATTATCCTCCCAACTGATATTGTGGCAAGATTTAACCTCCAGTTTTTTTCTTAATTGTGGTATTTTCATTCGGATCTAATACATGAATTTTTTTTTAATATCAGTAGTTATTTTTGTCATCCTGTATTTGTCATTAAACTGGTTTACCAAAACCTCGAGTAAAAAAATATCCGATTTAATTAGAAAGTTTATTATTTTTGGCTCTATAGGTCTTGCTTTATTAATGATCTTTGCTGGAAGGTTTATTTTTTCTTTACCATTTTTGTTGATGATTTTACCCATCATTAAAACAAAAGCAGGACTTTCATTGATACAACTCTTTAGAATTTGGGGCTTGTTAAGAGTTCTAAAAAACTCAGGTCGATTTAATTTTAATACATTTCAACAGCCTGGTTCAAAAAGTATACCCTTAGATGAGGCATATAGAATTTTAAATTTAGATCCTAAGAAAGAATATACAAAAGAAGATGTACAAAAATCATACAAAAAAATAATGAAAAAAATACACCCAGATATAAGCCCAGAATTAAATAGACTTGCATCCATAGTAAATGAAGCAAAGGATACCGTTTTAAAAAATTTATCCTAATAATTTTTGAAATTTATTATAAATTTCTTCAGGATTAATTTTATCTTTCCCCAAAGTATCATGAGTTACGTTCGTTTCTCCCTCTGGAAGAATTGGATACATATTTTTATTATAGCTTCCATATATTAAAGGCGTGTCTACCATCAACACAATCGTCTTTATACCAAGTCCAGCAGATAAATGACTAAAACTTGAATCATTACAAATTGCTATTTGACAATTAGGAATAATTGGCAAAATTTCTTTAATGGTAAAATTGTTTAGTGGGGTGCAATATTCTTTGTACTCGCTATCTATGATTTCATTCATAATTTTTAATTCGTCGATGTTATTACCTGTCATTAAAAAAAATCTACAATCAGATCTTTTTAGTACCCTGCTCATAAAACTTTTAAATATTGAAGCTGGTACTCTCTTAGTTTTACCTGAACCACCTATACCAAGTATTACATTAGTAATACTTTGATCAATAGAATGGTCCTTTCTAGCTTTTAGAATATCTTGCTCTTTTAAAAATAACTTTGGTATACTTTCAACATCCTCTCCAATTGATTTAAGAGTAAATTCTTTTGCTGCTTCAATAATTTCTTGATTTTTTTTTTTAAATAAAGGGTAGTGAAAGACTTCTTTTATACCTGAAAATTTTGAAATTAGGAAATATCTTAAGGATGAATTAAATATGAAAACTTTATTAAATTTTTTTAATTTTAATTCATTTATTAATTTAAAAAATCCCTTAACGCCAGAGTGTTTCTTATTATCTTCTCTTTCAAGATACATAATTTCCTCAACAATTTCTTTATTATTAAAATACATTTCCACTTTAGTATTTTTTTTTGCTAAAATAGTTACAGGCGTTTTGAATTTTTTGGAAATAGCCTCAATAAATGGAAGAAACATTATCATGTCTCCTATTCCCATTCTGTTTTGTAAAATTAATATTTTCATTAATTAACTAATATCTTTACTAAATTTTTCTTTAGAGATAAGCTTATTTTATGGTTGAAATTAAAGGCATTTATGCGGCATCAGTTTCAGTACTTAATGATGATATGTCGTTAAATATTAAAAAAACTGCAAATCATTGTGAAAAAATTATTAAAGATGGTTGTCATGGTGTAGTTATATTTGGAAGCACAGGCCAAGCTCAACTAATTTCCCTAGCTGAAAAAATTCAAATGGTTACATATTTGAGCAAAAACAAAAATAAAGATAACTTTATCATAGGTTGTGGATTAAATTCCTTGTTGGATACAATAAACCTAATGAAGGTTTCGGTTAACTTAGGCTTTAAGAAATTTTTGGTAATGCCCCCTGCATATTACAAGTATGGTGACAAAGAAGTTATTAAATACTATACGAAATTAGTTAACTCAGTACCTGAGTCAAAAATAATATTATATAATTTTGAAAAATTATGTGGATACAAATTTTCTACAAAATGTGTAGAAGAATTAGCTAAAATTTTTCCAAAAAATATTATTGGGGTCAAAGATAGTTCATATAATTTATATCAAGATCTTAAAATTAAAGATTTTTCAATTCTTCCAGGATCAGAGCTAAAACTATTATCTGGCTTAGAAATTGGATGTTCTGGAATTATAACGGCAACTTGCAATGTGACCGCAGAATTATCTAGAAAAGTTTATAACGATTTTTTTAATAATGTTACACAAACTGCAAACAATAAATTATGTGAGGTAAGAAAAACGTTTGATCAATTCAATCTAATTTCTGGTTTACATTCTTTTTTGAAGGAAAAAGATAGTGAGTACGCTAATATTTTACCCACTCTGTCATTGTTAGATTCCAAAGACGAAAAGATACTATTCAACAAACTTAAAGCATTAGATTTTCCAGCTAAAAAAAATGTTGCGGCCTAAGTATCTTTCAGGTTGTGAAAGTATATAATCGATTAATTATAAGCTTTTATTTTAATTATAATTAATAGAATAAAAAAATTTTCAATTACAAGTTACTATATTTATTAGTTATTTGCTGATAAATCAACATATCTAACCAATGAAAAAAAAAAAGAAAAAAAAAGTTAAGAAAATTAAAAAGAAAAAATTAAAAAAGAGTACTGTCAAAAGAAAAGTATTTAAGAAAAAAAGAAAAAGAAAATCCTCAAGTAAAAAAAAAAATGTAGGTAAAAAAATTACAAAAAAAAACCACTTTCTTATAAATTTATTGAGACTTCAAGAAAATATAAAAATAAATATAAAAGATAGTTTCAAGATTAATCTAGAGGAAAAAATAAAAAGTTTCTTTGATTTTATTGACAATAAAATCGAACAATACAAATCATTAATAAAAGAAGAAAAGCAGAGATTAAAAATAGAGGCATATGAGAAAGAGCAAAAAATCAAACAAAAAGAAAAACAAAAGGAACTAGAAACTGTAGATTTACAATTAAGGTTTAAACAAAAGCAATTAAAAGATGAAATTTTGCTTGAAAAGCAAAGATCTAAAGATTTAAAAAATTTCCTTAGAAAAGAACAAGCAATTCTTAGACAAGAACAATCGGAAAGGCAAAGAAAATTTTTAGAGGAAATAAGGTTACAAAAACAGATTGAGAAATTTAGAGTTAGAGAAATAAAAGAATTAGAGAAACTAGAAAAAATTTCACTTAAAGAGCAAAGAGAAGATTATGCTGGCTTGCAAGACAGGATCGATAAACTCAAAGAAAAATATAGATTAATTAGAGACCAGAAAATTAGAGAGAGGGTAGAAGCGTTAGGTATAAAAACTTCTGATAAAGATGATAGAGGTGCACTTTTAAAGAAAGAGCATGATTATATAGTCTCCAGACAAAAAATTGAAAATTCTTTAGAAAGTTTTTACAGGAGCGCAAGCAGTTTAGTTTTTCAATTAAATAAAAGACATCTAACAAGAGAAATGTCTATTTTTAGATGCATAGATAGAAGATTTGAAACAGGTGAAATTTTTATTAAAAAAGATGACTCGAAAGATGAGGAGTGGTTAATTTTAATATACATTAAAGATAATTCCCTAAGTGGTGATATAGTTATAGAGGATAAAAGTAATCCAGAGAAAAATCATTCCCACGAATTTAAGTCGACAGATATATTTACCGCATCAGACTTAATGGTAGACTCATTAACTCATTTGATTTCTAGAGAAAGAAGCAAGACAAATTAAATAATTATTTTGAATAAATAACTTGTTTTAATTTATATTCCCATAAACCATACTTTGAGTATGTCATTTTTAAAATATGATTAGTATTTATATCTAACCACACGTCATATCTGCGTTCCTCACTGTCTTCTTTATTGAGTCTTTTTGATAAAATTACAAAATGGCTGGTATCGTAAACCTTACCATACAAGTTTATTTTTTCCTTTTTTATAAAATTTATAGTTTGCTTGTTTATACTTCCAGAAATTGGGCTTATGTTTTTTTCACTTTGGATTATTTTATGATTCCACCAGCTACCGATTACTATATCTAAGTCAATCTTGCCAGTATAAGAGGATCCTTTGATAAAATAACTTTCTTTGTTTTCATCTAAGTATAAATCAACGAATTTCTTTTTTTTATTTTGAATAGTATCTGATTTAAAACTAACAAGATTGTTGTTTTTATAAACCTCTTTGCTAACTCCTTTAATTGAAAAAGCGTTCAATCCTAATATAGAAACATTAAATTCTGTCCTATTATCTATTTCTAAATTTTGATCATTCCTACTAAAAGTATAATTGTTAAAACCAATTTTTTTTCCATCTTTAAAAATTTCCATCAGAAATTTCTCAACTTTTTTGTAGTGTTCTACATGTGCAAATGATTTGTGGGGGAAAAATATTATTATTATGGTTAGAATTAATGTTTTAGAAATTATTTTCATTTTAAGATTAAAATTGTATTCTAATAATTAATTATGTTTTTAACTATAAAAAAAATTCCAAAAAAATCATGGAGCTCTAAAAACCCATTTAACTTAAGACCAAAGTTAATAACCATATTTTTCTTAGTTTTTGGATTAACTTTATTTGGTGCAGGTGAAGGTTTGCTCATAGTTTCGTTTACAGGTGCATCTCCATGGAGTGTATTAGCTCAAGGAATATCTCTTAATACAGATATTTCTGTAGGAATAGTTACTTTCATGGTGAGTGTTTCTGTTTTGTCTTTATGGATTTTTCTTAGACAAAAACCTGGTCTTGGAACATTATTTAATATTTTAATTATAGCCACCATGATTGATGTATGTATAATTTTTGTTCCTACTCCAGAAATTTATTTTAATAAACTATTATTAGCCATAGCATCGGTTTTATTAGTAGGAATAGGCACTGGTTTTTATTTAATTGCTAACTTAGGACCTGGACCAAGAGACGGTCTTATGACAGGCCTACAAAGAAAAACGAATTTTCCAATAGCATCTGTAAGAGCGTTTTTAGAAATTTTGGTTGTATCAATCGGATGGTATTTAGGAGGCACTGTAGGAATCGGTACATTGCTCTTTGCTTTTGGCATAGGTCCTGCTGTAGCTTTAGGATTATATTTAGCAGGAAAATTCTTTAATTGATTTTTGTGTTTAAAATATTTAAATAGTAGTATGTCCTTTAAGAGATTCATGATTGATTCTGCAAACATACTATTTGATGATAGTAAAAATGATTTAAGAGCACTACCAAAAACAGTTAGATTACAAATTCTGTTAGTTCTAAGTTTTATTTGGTCGGTAGTATTTAGCTTGTATATATTTTCATACACAACTTTTATATTTGGATGGGCTGGAGTTTTTTTAGCTCATGCTGGTATAATTTTTGCTGTTTATTATACTTTTAAACAATTTCATAACGCTGAAGCACAATCGGTAAGTGTTTTTAAGACTAAAAATTTTAATCCTTTTAAAATTATGTCATTAATATTTATTTTAATGTTTATATTCATATTTTCCAAGGGTATAGAAGTTTTAACCAGAACAAACTCATACGAAATAAAGTATGATGGACCTGATAAATCAGCTTTTGAAAAATGGTTACCGTTCACTCAAAAGGACAAGAATAAATAGCTTCTTATTTTGTAGAGAATCAATTAAATTATATTTGTGAAAGATTTAGTTAAAAATATTCAGCTAATTTTACTTGCAGTTATACTTATATGTACAGTTCTTGCCGTCTTGTTGGAAATACGAAACATGTTTATGAATCAAACTGTTACATTAGCAGACTTACTACTTATGTTTTTATACCTAGAAGTTTTAGCAATGGTACGTGTTTTTTGGGACGAGCAATCAATTAGTATTACTTTACCACTTTTGATTGCAATAACTGCTTTATCAAGATTTATAATTCTACAAGGAAAAGAGATGGACGCCTCACAACTATTATACGAGTCTTTAGCAATTGTATTTATAGCTATTGCTATAGTTGTATTAAGACTAAGACACAGCGATAAACTAGGCTTATCAAAAAAAAGAAAATAATTGAATACAACCCAGCTATTTAATAAAATTATATTATGTGGTTAATCAGAAAAAGACTACATAAATTTGTAAGAACAACCTTTAGACCCCCATGACAGGATAAATTTTTAAAAATGAAAATATGAAATTAAGAAAAATTAATAAATGTCCAATTTGTCAAAACAGAAATATAAAAAAATTAGCGACTATTAAAAATCATCTAAAAGAAATTAACAGCAAGTTTGATTTAATGAAATGTCAAAATTGTTTACATAGATTTATTTCAAAATTTCCAAGTCAAACTATGCTAAATAATCTTTACAAAACAGACTCACCTTTAGTTTTTGGCGGAACAGATTATGAATTAGACCAAAAAAAAAAATTTATAACGTACGGCTTCAAAAACATTATGACTCAAAATGATCATTGGATTTTTAAATATGTGAATATTGACAAAGGTAAATTTTTTGAAATTGGTCCAGGATTATGCAGACTTTACAAAACTTTTTTATTAAAAGGATGGACTTGCCAAGGACTAGAACCAAGATCTTTTGTTAAATTAAAAGGAATTAAAAAAAACTTTTATCAAATTAGAAACAATAACGATATTGTTTCCGCATTTGATGTATTAGAACATGTTGGAAATCCAATCCAAACTTTAAAAAAAATAAACAAAAAAATGAAAAAAAATGGTCAAATATTTTTAACATTCCCGCATTCAGAGTCTTTCAAATCTAAAATCCTAAAAGAAAAATGGTCAATGGTAGTTCCATTATCTCATCTTCATTTTTTTTCAAAAGAATCTACAAAAATAATGCTTAATAAAGCAGGTTTTGATATAGTCGAGATAGAAGATTTTTCTTTTGTAGAGTATAGAAGATTAATACGAAATTTTTTTAAATTACCTTTTTTATTTTTAAAAGATATAATTAAATTTGAATTCAAAAATATATTCACACGTGTAATTGAGTTTTCTCTTAATCTGTTAGATTTAATAAATGGAGATCAACTAAAAGTAGTCGGACGAAAAATTTAATATTTCAAAAAAAAACCCCTGAAACTTTCATTCCAGGGGTTGTAATTTTGTTTAGTATGTTTTTTGACCGTTCTTTAGGTGGAAACGTATTACATTCTCATACTGGTTTCAAAAATACTACTATTTACTGACTTATTGAAGATACATTCATCATCATTCATCACTTTTCAAACGCAATTCAAAAGCAATTCAAAAGATGACTTCATTTTAGAGTTGGGTTAGGTTTGAGTATGAAAGTAAGTGATCTTCTTAAAAAAGCAACCAAACTTAAAAAAGAGAATAAAGTTGAGGAAGCAATAAAGGTTTTAGATGAGGCATATAAAAATGGAATTTATGAACCTCCGTCATATGAAATGGAAGAAGATGAGGAATATACTGATTTTGATAAATTACTCACTCTTCAAGATTTAGTTAGAAAAGCAAAATATCTTCAAGAAATTGGAAAAATTGATGAGTCGCTTAAATATCTTGATGAACTAATTAAATCTACTTCTAGCAGAGTAAATTATAGTGTTTGGGAGATAGATGAACTATCAAATTTACACAATCATAAAGCAATAGTTTTAAAAAAAGAAAAGCGTTTTAACAAAGAGTTTATTGAAAGAATTAAATCTTATTGCTTGAGAGGGATTTCCACAAATATTAAAGCAAATAAAAAACCTAGTAAAACAGGTGATGATTTTATTGATGAATTGAAACTTAAAGATTTTAAAAGAAACAGAAAAGATTGGTTGCTCACTCTTGAAAATTTATTAGATCCCAAAAGATTACTTAAATTTGTTGAAGATAATTCGAAAAAAACAACAATTAAGTTTGATAAAAGAGAAGTGGTAGGATTTGCTCAATTAGTGATTAATCAACTATATAAAACTGACAAAATTGGAATAGAATTTAAAAAATTGATAAAAGATTAAATTTAGATAATGAAAAAACCAAAATTCAACATTGAAATTTTCTTCCAAGTGTTTTCAAAATCAAATTTACCTGAATACATAATTTCGAGACCACATATGCTTTTTGATTATGCTTTATCAAGAGGATTTGGTTATGATGGTTATGAAAACTTAACTGAAGGAAGAGATTGGGTAAATCCAAACTATAGTCATTTCGAAAATCCAAAAAAAAGTTTTAATAGTTTAAGTAAATTATTTGAATATATACCTTTAATTCAAACTATTGATAATAATCCAGAAGGAGTTTGGATTAGAAAACAAGAGTTTGGGTATTTAAGTAGTAAAAAAAGTAACATCAGTTTTTTGATTACAAGTTCTTTTTATCATGGGGATGGACATAGTTGGGATGAACCTGAACCTATAAAAATATTCAAAAAACTTGATAAAAAAAAAATAAAGGAACTACCAAAAATTCTTTTAAATATTTTAAAAAATAGATTTAAAAATAACGAAAAATATTCATTTATTAACTTGGTTAATCTAAATAATAAATATATTTGGGATAAAAAACTTTTAGAAGTTGTATTTAATAAAGATCTAAAAATAAGAAAAAAATCTAAAATAGATGATAAAAAAAATGGTTTAGACTATCCTGGTTGGTACTATAATATTTTCTTTTTTCCAACACCTGAAAAAAAAATGATTTCAAAAGACCCTACTAATACAAATTTGTTTAAAGCGTCTCTGACGCTTATTTAAAAAAACTAAATCCTTCATCATACATTCATCATACATTCATCACTATATTCATCACCACCGATTTTCGGATAAATAAAAAAAAAGGGCAGTAAAAACTGCCCTTTTTGAATTTTTTGTTTGAGATTAATGGGGATTACATTCGCCTACATTCGCATTTTTAGTACGCTAATACTTACTTATTAAAGAACTTCATTGAAAACTTCATTGAGAAAACCCTCTAATTTAAAAGCAAGTTAAAAGATGACTTCATTGAGGGAGGTGGGGTAAAATTATAATATGATTTTTTATCTTTTTGGAATTTTTATTTATGTCGTACCAGGATTGTGGGTAAATTATACATTAAATAAACACGACGATATCCTTCCAAATATGCCTTTTACGGCAAAAGAATTTGGTTTGAATTTGTTAAAGGAACAAGATTTAGAAAATGTTAAAATTGAAGATACTAAAATTGGAGATCATTATGATCCAAACTCAAAAACTGTAAGAGTTAAACCAGATAGACTAGATAAAAAAAGTATTACAAGTATCACGGTCATGTGCCATGAAATAGGTCATGCAATTCAGGATAAGGAAAATTATCCACCTCTTATGAGAAGGCAAAAAATTATTTCAAAAACAGCATGGTTAAATAAAATATCAAGTTTATTACTATATGCTGGTATCCCCGCAATCCTAGCGACTGGGGCACTTCCTTTTATAAGAGTTTGTGTATTAATAATTTTTGCATCAATATTAATCACAATGATTTCACACCTAATTACTTTAGATGTTGAATTAGATGCTAGTTTTAAAAGGGCAATGCCAATATTAGAAAAGAAAATTCCAGTTGAATATCATTCATCATGTAAATCTATTTTAAGAGTTTGTGCCTTTACATATGTAATAGGATCGCTAACAAGTATATTAAACTTAAGAAATGTTTGGTTTTTACTTAGAGCGGTTATACTTAGAAGATGACTTTATTGAATATTGTGTTAATTTTACTTTATGAGATTTTTTAGAGGAGAATTATCTTTAGCATTTTCATTTTGGTTCATATATTTTGGAACAAACGTAGCGTTGAAAATAGTAATTGATTTATTACCTAAAGAAAATATCGCTTATCCAGATAATAATGCCGGTTTAATTATTATTATTCTTCAAGCATTGTATCTACTAGCAACTGTTATTGGAACTTGGAACAGCGCAACTAATTACAGTTTAAACAAAAAAGAAAAAAATTTACCAGGTTTTAATTGGGGTATTTTAGTGAAAATACTTATGGGTGTAGCAGTCTTAAACCAGTTATGGTTGATTTATATGGTGCTGACATTATAAGGGAATATCATCATGACTAAATGTATAATTTATAGAATAAAAAATTTATTTAATTTAAAGGATAAAGCAGGAAGATTGGATTACTTTTGTGTTCAACTAACACTTATAATAAGTTTATTCGTTTTTGTAATTATTGGCGGACAAATACAAAACTTTCAACTCAATCAGTTTTTACCTTTGTACCTTTTGATTACTATTGTTATTTCAATATTTAATTCTATACAAAGAATTAACTCTATTGGGATGAAAAGATTGTTTTTTCTTATTATTTTAATTCCTATAGTTGGACAATTGTTTCAAATTTACTTGATTTTCCCAAAACAAAAATAACAAAACTTTTTAAAACAAAAAAACCCCCGAAACTTTCGTTCCGAGGGTTCTAATTTTGTTTAGTGTATGTTTTTAGAGTGTTCTCTAAATGGAAACGTATTACATTCCCATTCCACCCATGCCGCCCATTCCACCCATGCCGCCCATTCCACCTGCAGGCATTCCACCAGCAGAGTCTTTTTCTTCAGGTTTGTCCGCTATCATGGCTTCAGTTGTTACTAATAGACCAGAAATAGAAGCAGCATCTTGCAAAGCTGTTCTAACAACTTTAACTGGATCAATGATACCTTCTTTGAACATATCAACATATTGTTCTGATTGCGCATCATAACCAGTTGAAGGTTTATTTGACTCTAACAACTTTCCAACAACGACAGATCCATCGACACCTGCATTTTTTGTTATTTGTCTTATCGGTGCTTGAAGAGCACTCTTTACAATTTCAACTCCAGCTTTTTGATCATCACCTTTAACTTTAACTTTATCAAGGTCTTGAGAAGCATATAATAAAGCACAACCACCACCAACAACAATTCCCTCTTCAACAGCTGCTCTCGTAGCGTTTAATGCATCCTCAACCCTATCTTTTCTCTCTTTTACCTCAACTTCTGTTGCTCCACCTACTTTTATTACGGCAACACCACCAGCAAGTTTTGCTAATCTCTCTTGAAGTTTTTCTCTGTCGTAATCTGAAGTAGTCTCATCAACTTGTTGTTTTATCTGATTACATCTTGCTTCAATGTCAGCTTTTTTACCAGATCCACTAACAATTGTGCTATTTTCTTTATCAACTTTCACTCTTTTAGCAGATCCTAAGTCTGTAAGTTTTACGTTTTCAAGTTTTATTCCTAAGTCTTCAGATATTACCTGACCACCGGTTAGTATTGCTATATCATCTAACATCGCTTTTCTTCTATCACCAAAACCTGGGGCTTTAACAGCAACTACTTTTAAACCACCTCTCAGTTTGTTAACTACTAAAGTAGCAAGTGCTTCACCTTCAACATCTTCTGATATAATCATTAATGGCCTTCCAGCTTGAACAACTGCTTCTAAAAGTGGTACCATAGGTTGCAAGTTAGTTAGCTTTTTTTCATGTAACAAAATTAAAGGGTTCTCTAACTCAGTAGTCATTTTATCACCATTAGTAATAAAATATGGGGATAAGTATCCTCTATCAAACTGCATACCCTCAACTACATCAAGCTCTGTCTCAATTCCTTTTGCTTCTTCGACTGTAATTACGCCCTCATTGCCAACTTTTTGCATAGCTTTAGAAATCATATTTCCAATTTCTCTATCCCCATTTGCTGAAATTGTACCAACTTGTGCAATCTCATCACTATCTTTAACTTTTTTTGCAGATGAAATTAATTTTTCTCTTACATGATCAACTGCTGCATCAATACCTCTTTTAACATCCATAGGGTTCATACCAGCTGTCACATACTTACATCCTTCTTTTACAATCGCTTGTGCAAGAATTGTTGCAGTAGTTGTACCATCTCCAGCTTCATCGTTTGTTTTGCTCGCAACCTCTTTAACCATTTGAGCACCCATGTTCTCAAATTTGTCCTGTAAATCTATTTCTTTAGCAACAGAAACACCATCTTTTGTAGTTCTTGGTGCTCCGTACGATTTATCAATGACTACATTTCTTCCTTTAGGACCTAAAGTTACTTTTACAGTATTTGCAAGAATATCAACGCCTTTAAGCATTGCTGTTCTGGCTTCAGAATTAAATTTTACTATTTTAGACATTATATTTTACTCCTTCATAAATATTATTTTGATGTTGAAATACCCATAATGTCAGACTCTTTCATTATGCTGTATTCTTTTCCATCTATTTTCACTTCAGTTCCAGACCACTTACCAAATAAAACTTTGTCTCCGACTTTTACATCCATTGGTATAATTTTGCCATCTTCAGTTTTAGAACCACCACCAACAGCAACTACTTTTCCCTCTTGAGGTTTCTCTTGAGCTGAGTCAGGTATAATTATTCCTCCAGCAGTTTTTTCACTGCTATCAAGCACTTCGATAAGAACTCTATCATGCAAAGGTTTAAATTTCATAAATTACTCCTTTAAATATTGAGGTCATATAGTCTTAAAGCTCTAATTTTTCAAGGTGCTGGAAAAAAATATATGGTAAAAAAACCAAAGAAATTAAGAGATTTTTAAGCTATATCTCATTCATGACCGTAAATTTAGATAAAACAGGTCTTAAATCAATAATAAGTGATATTGACTTATTATTTATTGATATTTGGGGCGTGCTGCATAATGGAATTAAATTATATAAAGAGTCTCTCAATGTGCTTGATCAACTTGAGCAGTTCAAAAAAGAATATATTTTGCTAACAAATGCACCAAGACCAAATATCACTGTAATAAACTTTCTAAAGAATATGGGATTAGACGAAAGTAAATGCAAAAAAGTATTTACATCTGGAGAAGCGGCTTTGAAATTTTTGAAGTCTAAATATAAAGGTTTAAAATTCTTTCATGTTGGACCTCCACGTGACTTTGATTTATTTAAGTCTTTTGAAGAATTTAAAGTAAATAACTTAGATGAGTCTGATTTTATTATTTGCACAGGATTATATGATAATTTTTCAAAAAATTTAGACTATTATAAAAATTTACTTAAAAATAAATTAGATAAAAAAATGGTTTGCACTAATCCAGATCTAGTTGTTGACAGAGGGAGTAATAGAGAATTTTGTGCTGGATCTGTAGCTAAAATTTTTGAGGATCTTGGGGGTGAAGTAGAATATTTTGGTAAACCTTATCCACTAATTTATACGCAATCAACAGACATTAAAAATAAAAGGATTCTTTGCATTGGGGACAATTTGAACACAGATATTAAGGGAGCCAATGTCCAAAATTTTAAATCACTATTTATAATGAGTGGTATCCATAACAATGAAAATAATATTAATGAGTTAAAAACAAAATATCATGTAAATATAGATTACACACAAAAAAATTTAGTATGGTAAAAAAAATTAATTTATACAAAAATTTTAATATCAAAAATAAAGACAAAGGCTCAATTATCTTAATTGGAAGTTTCGATGGATTACATTTAGGACATAGAAAACTTTTTGAAAGAGCAAAAAAATTAAAATATAAAACAAAACTAAAAATTGGTGTTTTTACTTTTGATCCAATTCCAAAAATGTTTTTTTCTAAAGGTTTAATAAATTACAGAATTTCTAATCTCAATGAAAAAATTAAAATATTAAAAAATTTTAATGTGGACTTTGTTATTAACCAAAATTTTAATAAAAAATTTTCAAGAATAAAGTGTAATGATTTTATCAAAAACATCTTAATTAAAAAAATTGGAATGAAATATATATATGTGAGCAACAACTTTAAATTTGGTAATAAAAGGGAAGGTGATGTAAAATTATTAAAAAAATATCAAAAAAAATACAATTATAAAGTTATAAAACCTTCGCCACTTAAAATAAAAAATAAAGTGATTTCATCGTCATTAATAAGAAAGTTGTTACAAGATGGAAATTTAAATACTGCTAATAAATATCTAGACAGATTATGGACTGTTGAGGGAGTTGTTAAAAAAGGAAGACAGTTAGGAAAAACAATTGGATTTCCCACATGTAATATCGAAATGCAAAATTACGTTATATCAAAACTAGGCGTCTACGCCGTTAAGGTTAACTTATTGTCAGACAAGAAGATTTATAAGGGAATTGCTAACTTAGGTATTAGACCAACCTTTAATCAAAAAAAAATACTTTTAGAGGTAAATATATTCAACTTTAATAAAAAAATTTATGGTAAAAGAATTAGAGTTGAGTTTGTAAAATTTATTAGAGGTGAAAAAAAATTTGAAAATATAAAGAATTTAAAAAAACAAATAAAACTTGATATAAAAAAAGCAAAAAAAATCAATTAATGAGCAAAGAGCAAATAAACTTACCTAAAACAGCTTTCTCAATGAAGGCAAACCTTCCAGTTAAAGAACCGGATTTAATTAAGTATTGGACAAATATTAACCTTTACAAGCAATTAAGAGATAAAAGCAAAGGTCAAGAAAAATTTGTTCTACATGATGGCCCACCTTACGCTAATGGAAATATTCATATGGGGACAGCTCTCAATAAAATTTTGAAAGATATTGTTACAAAATTTCATCAAATGAGTGGTCAAGACTCAGTTTATGTGCCAGGATGGGATTGCCATGGCTTGCCAATAGAATGGAAAATTGAGGAGCAATATAAAAAAAATAAAAAAAATAAAAACGATGTTCCTATAGTTGAATTTAGAAAAGAATGCAGAGAGTTTGCAGAAAAATGGATTGAAATACATAAAGATCAATTTCAAAGATTAGGGGTAATTGGTGATTGGAATAATTATTATTCAACAATGAGCTTTGATGCAGAAGCCCAAATAGTTAGAGAATTAGGTAAGTTCTTAAAAGAAGGAAGTTTATACAGAGGCTATAAACCAGTTCTATGGTCAACAGTGGAAAAAACAGCATTAGCAGATGCAGAAGTTGAATATTTAGATCATACATCGGATACCATATATACCTCTTTTCCAGTAAAAAATTCAAAAAATAAAGATCTATTAGATTGTGAAGTAATTATTTGGACTACAACACCTTGGACAATTCCTGCAAACAAAGCTTTGGCTTATAATAAAAGTCTTAAATATTTAATTATTGAGGTAACTAGTGATTCTGATTTTAAAAATAAAAAAGTAATAGTTGCGAAAGATTTATTAAACTCATTCGTAGATGAGTGTAAAATAGAAAAATTCCAAATAATTTCTGAATTTTTAGGAAATGATTTTGATGGAACAATCTGTTCACATCCATTTCATAATCTTGGTTATGATTATAATGTTCCAATGTTAGAAGCAAGATTTGTTACAATTGAGCAAGGAACAGGTATTGTTCATTGTGCACCAAGTCACGGCCCAGACGATTTTAATCTATGTTTAAATAATGGTATTAAAGCTCTAGAGACTGTTGATGACGATGGTAAGTATACCAACAATATTCCATTATTTGAGGGTATACACATTTTTAAAGCAAATTCCATAGTCATAGAAAAACTGAAAAAAGAAAAAAAATTAGTATTCAATGGTAGATTAAATCATTCATACCCTCACTCGTGGAGATCAAAAGCTCCACTAGTTCATAGAGCAACCCCTCAATGGTTTATCTCGATGGAGAGTCATGGTTTGAGAGATAAAGCGCTTAAAGCAATAAATAAAACAGTTTTTTATCCTGAGAAAGGAAAAGAGAGATTAAGGTCTATGATCGAGACCAGACCAGATTGGTGTGTTTCAAGACAAAGAGTTTGGGGTGTCCCTCTACCAATATTTATAAGTAAAAAAGATGGAAAGGTTTTAGTTGATGATGAAGTTTTTGAAAATATAGCAAATATTTATGAGAAAGAAGGTTCAGACTGTTGGTTTAAAGACGATGCTCAAAAATTTCTGGGAAAAAAATACAAAGCAGAAAATTTTACTAAACTGTCAGACATTGTAGAGGTATGGTTTGATAGTGGTTCTACACACTCTTTTGTTCTAGAAACTAGAAAAGATTTAAAATGGCCTGCTTCTATGTATTTAGAAGGCTCAGATCAACATCGTGGTTGGTTTCATTCCTCACTACTACAATCTTGTGGAACTAGAGGAGAGGCCCCATTTGAAACAATTTTATCACATGGATTTGTTGTAGATGGAAAAGGACTTAAAATGTCCAAGTCATTAGGTAACGTTATTTCACCTGATGATATCTTAAAAAAATATGGTGCTGATATTCTAAGAGTTTGGGTTGCAGCGTCTAATTATTCAGAGGATTTAAGAATAGATTATACAATTTTGGAGCAGCATGCAGACGCATACAGAAAGATAAGAAACACTTTTAGATATATTCTTGGAAATTTAAAAGACGAATTTTCAGAAAATGATTTTAACAAGATAAATTATGATGAACTGAGTGAACTAGATAAGTTGATGTTGCATAAGATTTATTTGTTAAACGATACTTACCAAAAAAATTTTAAATCTTATAATTTTCATTTACTTTATAAAGATTTATTAAATTTTTGTACAGTCGACTTATCATCCTTTTATTTTGATATAAGAAAAGACTCTTTGTATTGTGATGATTTAAAATCAAAGAGAAGAAAAGACTGTCTACAAATACTAAATATACTTCTCGATTGCCTTCTCAAATGGTTTGCTCCTATTCTATCTTTCACCACTGAAGAGATTTTCAAATTGATAAATAAAAAATCAAATGAAAGTATTCATTTAGAAAAGTTTGTAACAATCCCAGAGAATTGGAAAAACGAAAATCTTGCTAAAAAATGGAAAGAAATATTAAATGTAAGAGAAATTGCTAATTCAAGCATAGAATTAAAAAGAGCTGACAAACTGATTGGTTCTAGCTTAGAAGCTCAAATAATAATTGAACTCAATAAAGAAAAATATGATCTTTTAAAAGACTATGATTTTGCTGAAATTTGTATTACCTCAAAAGCAGAATTAAAATTAAATCAAGATATTAAAGCAAACACGAATGTAATTACAAAAAAAGCTATTGGTGAAAAATGTCCTATTTGTTGGAAAATTTTTCAAAAAAAATGTGAAAGACATAATTGTAGTTTTGATGGAAAAAAAGAATAAAATATTTTTACTAAATTTGTTTATTGTAACTATTATTTTTTTAATAGATAGATTATGCAAAATATATGTAATAAATCTTTACGAAAATATTAGTAATCAACAAATATTTTTAACATCTTTTTTAAATGTTTATTTAATATGGAATGAAGGAATTGCGTTTGGTTTACTTTCATTCGAAAGTCTAACGATTTATAACATTATAACTTTTTTAATTGTATTAATTAATATTTTAATAATCTATATATTATTTAAACTAGATGATGTTAGAAAATATTTTTTTTTGATAATACTAGGGGGTTCATTAGGAAATTTATTTGATAGATTTGTCTACAATGCAGTGCCAGACTTTATCGATTTCCACATAGGTGATTTTCATTGGTTTATTTTTAACCCCGCTGATATATTTATTTCAATTGGGGTTATTTGCCTTATTTTAGATGAATTTTTTATTAAAAGTAAAAAAAATGATTAGAAATATATTTTTATTAATTATATTTATTTCTCTTTATTCTTGTCAATCCATCAAAGACGGTTTGACAGGAAAAAAATACGAGTCTAGTGATGAATTTTTAGTCATTAAAAAAAACCCACTAGTTTTGCCACCTGACTTTAATACTCTTCCAGAGCCTCAGGATCCAGTAAAAATGTCGAGAGAAGAAACCATCGAATTAGAAATTGATGAAGTTTTATCATCGATAAAATCAGAAGACGCTGATATCAGTGAAGATATAACTTCATCAAATAGCTCATCCACTGAAGATTTTGTTATAGATCAAATAAAAAATTAGATCAATGTTAACAAAAAATATTAAATTTAGTAATTTTAAAAAAAAAAAAAAAATTCATACAAAATTAAAATTCTTCTTTAAAGTTTTAGTTTATAACAGCTTAAAAAAAGAAAATCTCATACATAGTTTTACTAACAATTTTCATTATTCTTTTAATAAAAATTTATTAATTAAACTTAAAAGAAATAAAATTTTCCAAATTTATGGTATGGGCGGTTCATCTTTAGGCGCTCAAGCCATCTACGATTTTTTAAAGATTAATATAAAAAAAAGGTTTTATTTTTTTGATAATCTTGACGAACAAAATCAAATAATTAAAACAAAGAAGAAAACTTTAAATATTATTATATCAAAGTCTGGCAATACTCTAGAGACGATTGTTAATGAGAATATTTACTCATCTAATAATAAACTATATATAACTGAAAAAAGAAATAATTATTTAAGAAATCTAGCTTTAAAATTAAAATCTGACATTATAGAACATAAGAACTTTATTGGTGGCAGATATTCTGTGTTATCTGAAGTTGGTATGCTTCCGGCGGAGTTAATGGGCCTGAATACTAAAAAGTTTAAAAGATTTAATAAATTAATTTCTAACAAATATTTTGTTAACAACTTACTTACCAATGTAGAAACCCTATATCATTTGATAAAGAGGAAAAAAACTAATTCAATTATTCTTAATTATGACGAGAGTTCTAATAGTCTATTTAAATGGTACCAACAATTAGTTGCAGAAAGTCTGGGAAAAAATTCAAAAGGAGTACTGCCATTTATTTCCAATTTACCAAAAGATAATCACAGCTTAATGCAGCTTTATCTTGATGGAAACAAGAATTGTTTTTTTACCTTTTTTGATGTTAGGACCCAAACAAATACAAAGATTAATAAAAAAAAAATATTTTCAAATTACAATTATTTAAAAAGACATAGTTTACAATCAATTAAACAAGCACAAAAACAAGCAACTAAAAAGGTTTTTGAAATTAAAAATATTCCTTTTAGAAGTTTTGAAATCTTAAAAAAAAATGAAGAGTCATTAGGCGAATTATTTACCTTCTTTATGATAGAGACTATTTTGTTAGGGAAGATGATGAAACTAAATCCATTTGATCAACCGTCCGTAGAGTTAATAAAAAAAGAGACAAAAAAAATATTAATTTAATAAAATTTACCAAATAAGATTCTTGATCTACCATATTTTTTGTCAATTATTACCTTAAAATCTTCTGGCAACCGGTCAACAGTCTTATTGTCTCTGTGAATTAGTATAATACTTTCCTTCTTAAAAACTTTTTTATGTTTAAGTATGTTAAGTAAGAATTTTATTCTGATTTCCTTAAAAGGAGGGTCTAAAAAAATAAACTCGTAATTTTTTAGATTATATTCTAACTTTTCTAAACTAAAAACATCCTTCTCAATAATTTTAGTTTTTGACCAACAATTTAAATTTTGGATATTTTTCTTTAACATCTTTATAGCAGGCCAATGATTTTCAAAAAAAGTTACATGCTTTGATTTTCTAGAAATACATTCTAGACCAAATGTCCCAACACCAGAAAAAAGATCTAAGACATTTGAATTTAATAAATCAAAATTTAATAGCTTTGAATGTTGCAATATATTAAATATAGATTCTTTTACATTGTCCTTTAGAGGTCTCGTAAAATTGTCAGAAGGAATTAATAATTTTTTTCCTCTTAAATCTCCTGCAATAATTCTCATTAATCTATAACTTTATATCCAATATCTTTTCTAAAAAAACCATTTTTCCAATTTAATTTATCAATTAGCTTAATTATATCCTCTCTAGAATTATAAATATTTTCCGAGACAGAAACAAAATTTAAAACTCTTCCTCCAGAAGATAATATTTCATTATTTTCTAATTTTGTTCCTGCGTGAAAAATATGTTCATCTTCTTTAAGAGATATAGTATCTAAACCTAAAATAGGAATATTTTTTTTATACTCATCTGGATAACCTTTTGAACAAAGAACAATACAAATACTTTTTTTATGTCTCAATCTTATTTTGTTTTTTAGTTTACCCAAACAACAATTTACAAAAATTTCTATTAGATCATCTTCTAATAAAGGAAGTATAGTTTGACATTCTGGATCTCCCATCCTTACATTAAATTCTACAAGATAAGGGTTATTATCCTTAATCATTAGTCCGACATATAAAAATCCTCTGTAGGTGGTTCCTAAATCTTTAATTGCACTTAATGTTGGGTGAATAATTTCCGAATTAATTTTTTTAGCTAACTGTGAATTAAAAAGTCTTGATGGTGAATAGCAACCCATACCTCCTGTATTTTTTCCTTTATCACCTTCGCCAACTCGTTTGTGGTCCTGTGCAGTCCCGATGAATTGATAATTTTCACCATCACATATCACAAAATAACTCATTTCCTCGCCCTCGAGAAAATCTTCTACTAGCAAATTTTCTGCAACTCCAAACTTACCTCTAAATATTTCATTTGCCGCAGTTATTCCTTCCTCAATATTTTTACATATATAAACTCCCTTACCAGCAGCTAAACCATCTGATTTGATAACTAAAGGAAATTTTGCGGAACTTAAAAATTTTTTTGTATCATTTATATTTTCGAATATTTTAAAATTTGAAGTGGGAATTTTATATTTAGAGCAAATTTTTTTTGTAAATATTTTTGAACCTTCTAATTGAGAAGCTATCTTATTTGGTCCGAAAACTTTTATTTTTGTATCTATAAAATAATCGACTATTCCATTCACTAAAGGCTTTTCTGGCCCAACAATTAAAAGTTCAATTTTATTTTCTAAACAAAAATTCTTAATAGATTTAAAATCTTCAATTTTTATTTCTACATTACTGGCAATTTTACTTGTGCCGGCATTTCCAGGAATACAGTATATTTTACTTATTTTTGCTGACTCTTTAATTTTAGAGCAAATAGCATGTTCTCTGCCACCACTTCCAATAATTCCAACAATCATTTATATTAACTTATAACTCAAAAATGAAAAATAAATTAGCTAAATTAAAATATCTACCTAATAACTTTGAAATTATAGAGCCAGGTGACCATGTTGTTTGTGCAGTATCAAATAAAAAAATAATGTTAAAAGATCTAAATTATTGGAATGTAGAACTTCAAGAGGCTTATTTTTCTTTTGTCGAAGCTCAATCAAAAAGAGAAAAACTTAAAAAATTATAGTTTCCACCGATTATGTGACCATATCCATTGAGTTGGATTTTTTGCGATCTTTTCTTCTAACCAATGATTTAATTTATTTGTAATATTTTCAATACTTTCATTTTTATCAAAACTTAAATGTTCATCAAAAAATACCTCAAAGTAAATTCCTTCATTTCTTTGGATGTATACTGGCTGAATAACACAATCAAATTTTTTAACAAATTGAGCTGGTATTGTTGTTGTTAGAGCATTTTTTCCAAATAACTTAGAATTAATTCCTTCTGATACTCTTTGATCAATCATGATAGCTAAACTTTTTCCACTTTTGAAATACTTCAGAGCTTCTCTCACACCTTTCAAACCTTTTTTTATTTGATTTTTACAAATATAATTTTTTCTTAGGTATTCCATTAAAATATTTAAAAATTTGTTGTTCAAAGGTCTATAGACCGCAGAAAGCTCTACCCCCTCTCTTTCTATAACCATGGCCATCAATTCAAAATTATTAAAATGACCAGATATAAATACAGTTGGTTTTCCACTATTTTTGATTTTTTTTAAATTTTCTAATCCTTCAATTTTTATGTAATTATCTAATCTTCTTTTTCTAAATTCAGGAATGTAAACGTATTCAGCTAAAATTCTACCAAAGTTACCCCACATTTTTTCAACAATGTGATTAATTTCATCTTCTTTAATTTCTGGTTTGAATTTTTTAATATTATCTATAATAACTTTCTTAGATCTAAATCTAGGACCAATAATCTTTCCAATTGAATTTCCTAGATTAGAGGCAATTCTATATCCAGCAATTTTAAAAATTAATAGAAATATAAAAATTATTAAAAATTCAAAAAAATATTTAATTTTTTTCATAAATATTTTGATAGAAACCTGTTAAATTTCTTTAAATTGTTTATTCTTATTTCAATTTTTAAAAAACTTATGTTTTTTCTTAATTCGATAGGGATTCTATAAAAATCCTTTTCTGTAGTTAATATTTTCAAATTTTTTTCATTTGCTAATTTTTTTATTTTGTTAATTTCTGTTCTAGAATACTCATAGTGATCTGGGTATATAAGATTTGATTCACGTTTAATACCATATTTGTTTAAGGTTCGTAAAAATCCTAAAGGATTACCTATTCCGCTAAAAGTCACATAACTTTTATTTTTAAATTTTTTAAAATTCGTAGGCACATATTCACAAATAAAAACAGGCATTTTTGGATTAATTTTCTTTATTTTTCTTAAAAAAATTTTATTGTCTGGTTGTCCTGAGATAAATACAGCATCGTATCTCCTTAAATTATTTAAGCTTTCCCTTAATGGACCTGAGGGTAATCTTAGCTCATTTCCAGCAAGCGAAATAGAATTAAAACATGCTATTTTTAAATCATATTCAATTTTCTTATCTTGTAAACCATCATCAAAAATTGCTAACTCAAATTTTTTCTCTATTGCTTTTGACAAAGATAATACTCTATCATTATCAAATAAAACTTTATTATAATTTTCTAGCAATTTTTTCTCGTCCAAATGACTTTGATATTTTTTTTTAATAATTATTGTTTTAAATTTATTTTTTAATTTTTTTGCTAGAAAAATAACTAATGGTGTTTTTCCAGTACCCCCTAGATAAATATTACCGACACATATAGTTTTTATTTGGGTGTACTTTTTTGGTTTTTTAAAAAAAGTCATTAAACTTATAAGGTCAATAATAAAAGTTAGTGGATAAAGCAATAATGACTGAAATGTTAAATAATTTTTGTCCCAAAATTTTGGTTTAATTAATTTCATTTATATTAAAATTTTTAAAGTTGTAAAATATTTATTAAGAATGTTATTTCCAACTTTTTTAAATTTATTTAATTCTCTTTTATTTTCAAATTTTCTCATAAATAATTTTAAAATTATTTTTTTTAGCTGGAAAAAATTTTTAGCTTCAAATGACAATTTTTTTTTTTTTAGTAAATTGTATATTTCAGTAAAATTAAAAGTATGTTTACCATGAGTTATATAACATCCATACCTAATTGGTTCCAATGGGTTCTGCCCACCTCTTGGCACAAAAGAGCCACCTAAAAAAACAACCTTACTTAAAGAATAAAATGATTTACTTTCACCATATGTGTCGACCAAATACACGTCAGTATCCTTTTTTATTTTTTTACTTTCACTATGACAAACATATTTAAGGTTTTTTGATTTTAAAGTTTCTTTAATTTCCTTAGATCTTTCAATATGTCTTGGAATTATGACTGTGAGCAATTTATCAATTTTATTTTTTAAATCTAAATGTATCCTTGAAATCAATTCTTCCTCATTACTGTGAGTACTTGCTGCACACAAAATTTTTCTTTTTAAAAAATTTATCTTGATAGATTTATTATTATTAATTTTTTTTGGCTCAGAAAATTTTAAATTACCCAATATTTTCATTTTTTTTACTTTGAAATGTTTTAAATAATTAAATGTTTCTTTATTTTGAGGAAAAATGTAATCAAAAATGCCAAATACACTAATACCAAAATCTTTAAAATATTTCCATCTGTAAAAAGAATTTTTACTTATTCTGGCATTCAAAAGATAGGTTTTGATTTTCTTTCTTTTTAAACTTCTCAACATTTCAGGCCAAATTTCTGATTCAACAAAAAAAACTGCAGCTGGTTTCCAATAACATAAAAATTTATTTACTATTAAAGGATTGTCTATTGGATAAAATTGATGAATTGTTTTTTTGTATTTAAATTTTTCAAATATTTTTGATGAGCTTAATGTAGAAGTAGATATTAAAATACTTTTTATATCTATATCTTTTTCAAATTTCTCTATAAGTGGGGTAATACTTAAAAGCTCCCCAACGCTTGAACAATGAAACCATATTAATTTACCATTTACCCTTTTTTTTTGTAAAAAACCAAATTTCTCTAAAAATCTCCCAGGATTTTCTTTTTTTTTCACCATTCTGTAAAATAATATTATCGGTGATAAAATAATAATAATAACCATTAGTAGATTATATAATATTCTCATCAATCTTTTTGGATCTGTTTATGGTAGAAATTTTTATATATTAATGAATTATTTAATAGCTCAGAGTGATTTCCTTCAGCAACAACTTCACCATTGTCTATAACATAAATTTTATTGGAGTTTAATACTGTTGACAATCTATGTGCTATTACAAGAGTTGTTTTTCCTTTTGTTAAAAAACTTAAAGCATCTTGAATCTTTTTTTCAGTTTCTGTGTCTAGAGACGAAGTAGCTTCATCTAGTAATATAATTTTGCTTTTTTTTAAAAACGCTCTTGCGATAGATAATCTTTGTTTTTCACCACCCGAAAGTCTAATACCGTTTTCTCCAATCATAGTATTATATTTATTTGGAAGTAAGTTTATAAATTCATCTGAAAAAGAGAGTTTTGCCGCTTCTTTTATCTGTTCATCAGTCGCATTTAGATTTGCATATTTGATATTATTTAGAATTGTATCATCAAATAAAGTAGTCTCTTGGCTTACCAAAGATACATTCTCTCTTAATGAAGACAATCGTCTACTTTTAATCGATTGATTGTCAATTTTAATATCTCCCTCAGAACAATCATAAAAACGAGGTATTAAATTTAGTATAGTAGATTTACCAGCTCCACTATGCCCTACAAGCGAGGTCATTTCACCTCCAGATATATTTAAATTAATGTTTTTTAAAATTGATCTAGAATTAGAATTATAATTAAAATTTACTTTTTCAAAAATGATAGTCCCACTCAAAACTTTTAATCTGTCTAATTTCTCATTTTCGACGATATTATGTTTTTGATCGACTATAGGAAGGATCCTTTTTGCTGCGGCCAATCCTTGATTTATTGTAAGATTTAATGTCGCAAGAGATCTAACAGGTTGATAAGCCAACATCATTGCTGCTAGGAACGAAAAAAAATTATTTATAGCTAATTCATCGCTCATAATCAAATTACCGGAGAAATAAATGAGAATTGCAATCATAATTCCTGTCAAAAATTCCATAATTGGTGATGATCTAGCATAAATGATAGCTAACTTTTTTCCCCTATTTTTTAGTTGATCCAACGCATCATTTGCCCTTGACGCTTCGTAAGTTTCTTTTTGAAAAACCTTTATTAATTTGTGATTTCTAAAAATCTCCATAAGGTAAGAATTTAAAACTCCTGCCGTATCCATAGCTTGAGTTGTGACCTTACTAATTCTGTTACCTAAAAATCTAGCAAAGTAGCTGGCAAGAGGTATCATTACGATCGCGATTAATGATAATTTCCAATTTTGATAAAACATAACTCCTAATAATCCGATTAATGTGAGTGAGTCTTTAAATAAATTTAATATTCCAACGCTAACAAGACCAGTCATAAAATTAACATCATTTATTAAATTTGTAATTATTTTACCAGAGTGCTTTTTTTCAATTGTCTCAGTATCTGCTTTAATTAAATTTTTCATCATATCTACTTGTATGGCTTTTCTCACCTCTTCGCCGACACTTATCATTATTGCTTTGGCAAGATACAAAGAAGAACCTTTTGTGGCAAAAGCCATAATAATACCCAAAGGGATAATTAACATTAAGTTCTGATTTTTTTGAATAAAAAGTTTTTCAACGGCTGGATCTAATAACCACGCAATTGCAGAAGTGCTTGCAGCTAATATTAATGAAAAAATTAACGCTAAAAAAATTTGTGGTAAATATTTTTTCGTATACTCATTAAATAATCTTTTTAAAATTTGTAAATTAGTCATTATAGATAAATTTTATTTGTTAATATATTCACAAAAATAATTAGACCTAAAAAATTATTAGCTTTAAATTTTTCCAAACATATTTTGGGGTTTGAAATATCCAAATTTTTTGTCTGATAAAACAATAAGTGTACAGCAATGATCACAATACCTATATAATAGTAATAATTAAATTCCATCAAAAGTCCCGATATAATTTGCATTAAGATAAAAACCAAATAGCATATAAAAATTAGTAACTTAGGATTTTTTTTAAATTTAATTGATGTTGATTTCACTCCTATTATTTCATCGTCTTTAATGTCTTGAAACCCATATATTGTGTCGTAAGCTAATGTCCAAAATATGGCTCCTACATAAAATATTATTGGAATATAACTAAATTCAGGTTTTATAGAAAACCAAGCCATTATAAGTCCATAATTAAAAGTAAATCCCAAAAATAATTGAGGCCAGTAAGTATATCTTTTCATTAAAGGATAACTAAATGCAAAAGGCATAGATGCTAGACCCAAAAAAATAGTCGTAAAATTAAATTGGATTAAAATTAAAAAAGCAAACGAACATAAAATAATTACGTAAATCAAACTCAATTTTACAGATATTTTTCCAGAAGCGATTGGTCGTTGTTTAGTTCTTTCTACTAAAATATCGTACTTCCTGTCCAATATATCATTAACAATACATCCAGCAGACCTCATAAGAACTGATCCTAAAAAAAAATAAACAAAATAAATTATGTACTGTAAATTATTACTTGTGAAATCGTTTGCCAAAGTTAGACCCCATAGGCATGGCCAAAACAACAGCATTACACCAATCGGTTTCTTCAATCTTATTAAATCAAGAAAAAGTATAAAATCTTTCATTATAATTTACTTGTAAATAACAAAGCATCGATTCATAATCAAACTGATTCGTATGGATATTGATTACACAGTCACTGCTTTAATGTTTCCGGCAATTCCACTAATTATGGGTGTTTATAGCAATAGGTTTCACACTTTAAGTAATTTAATTAGAAAAATACACGACGAACATGTATTTGAAAAACACACCCCACCCGAGTGGAGAGATCAACTTATAAACTTAAATAATAGAATAAATGTTTTAAAATATACAATTATGTTTTCTGCATTTGGATTTTTGTTCAATATGCTAACAGTCTTTGCGTTATACTTAGAAAAAATATTTGTTGCTAGAATAATTTTTGGTTCATGCTGTTTATCTATGATGATATCAATTATTTTTTTTATAAGAGAAATTCAAATTTCAACCAAAGCCTTAAAGCTTCATATTTCTGATATGGATGTACAATTTAAGGAGTAATTATTGCCGGTCCTAATATTTTACGTCCCTCAAGATCTTTATGTGCTTGTATCGCATCTTTGAGGTTATATTTTTTAAATATTTCAACTTTTACATTCCCATTTTTTACCATTTGAAATAGTTTATCAGATGCTTCGTCTAGTTCTTCTCTAGTAGCAGTGTAATGAGCAATACTTGGCCTAGTTAAATATAAACCTTTTGGAGCAATAAATTTACCAACGTCGACAGGATCAAGTTTTCCGGATGCATTACCAAAAGAAACCATCATTCCTCGCATTTTTAAACAGCCTAAAGAATTTTCTAGTGTTACTTTTCCTACCCCATCATATACAACTGGCAAACCTTCGTTATTAGTAATTTCCATAACCCTGTCTTTAAAATTTTCCTTCGAATAATTTATTACTTCATCACAACCGTATTTTTTGGCTAATTCTATTTTTTCATCAGATCCTACAGTTCCAATAACTTTACATCCTAAACTTTTTGCCCACTGACAAAATATTTGACCAACACCCCCTGCCGCAGCATGAAATAATATCGTTTGACCTTTTTTAACCTCATAAGTTTTGTGCAACAAATAAAAGGTTGTTAAACCTTTTGTCATTAAACATGCAACTGTATTAAGATCAATTTCTTCTGGAACTTTGACCAAATTTTTTGTTGGATATATTCTGTGAGAAGAGTAGGAGCCTAATGGTGCAGCAGCATAGGCAACTTTATCACCCTCTTTAAAATTTGAAATATCTGGTCCAACTTTTTCAATAATTCCTGCACCTTCTAAACCAATTCCTGAAGGTAGTGGTACAGGATACAAACCTGATCGATGGTAAGTATCTATGAAATTTAATCCTATTGCAGAGTGTTTAATTAGCACTTCACCACTCTTTGGATCTTCAAGTTTTAACTCTTTATATTCAAGAACTTCAGGGCCACCAGTTTTTGAGAAAGATACACTACGCATTATTTAACAAATGTTCCGTTATGATAATCATTAACAGCATCTAGTATCTCCTTTTTAGTGTTCATTACAAAGGGACCACCTCTTGCTATTTCTTCATTTAATGGTTTACCAGATACGAGTAAAAATTTAGAGTTTGAAGATGCTTTTACTTTTAAGTCTTTTCCATTATCAAGTAGTATCAATGTACTATCTTTAACTTTATCGTGAACTTTGCTTCCAATTTTTATTTCTCCATTGATTAAATATATAAAGGTATTGTGTGTCTCAGGAATATCAAAATTAAACTCTTTATCTTTTTTAAGCTCTACATCAAAATAAATAGGCTCTACATTATGACCCTTTACCGGACCTTCTGCTTTTTCAAATTTTCCAGCTATAGTTTTTACTTCTTTGTCTTGGTCTTTATGGATACTCATTTTATCTGCCTTAATATAAATATATTCAGGCTTACTCTTTTTTAATTTGGCTGGCATATTTATCCATAATTGAAATCCATGAAGTTTTCCCTCCTTCATGGCTGGCATTTCAGAATGTATAATACCACTCCCAGTTTTCATCCACTGAACATCACCAGCTGTCATTTTTCCTTTACCGCCAGTGCTATCCTCGTGCTCAAAATCCCCATTTAGCATATATGTAACAGTTTCAATTCCTCTGTGTGGATGTGGGGGGAATCCTGCAACATAATCATCACTATTTTCAGAACCAAATTCATCTAACATTAAGAATGGATCATAATAATTTGGCTCAACACCGATACTTCTTTTTAGCTTCACACCAGCACCATCTGATGCATTAGTTGGATTTATAATTTTGCTTACTTCAATCATAAGATTAATTGTTTCCCTTAATAACAAAATATAAACTTATCAGAAAGAGAAATATTTGCTCACTAGTAAAAAGTTTTGTTGTAAAAAACCAATCTGGATGACCAATAGCAAACACATTGATCATTATAATTGTAATAGTAAAAGCACTTAATCTTGTAAGAAAATTTCCAACTGGTCCTTTTATAAATCCACTTACAATTAATAATATTCCAGATCCAACTTCTGATATTGCAACAACAGATGACAAAAGTGGTGATAAACCAAAGTATTCTATTAATCCAGCTGGTGGCAAAGGAAACTTAAAATATCCATGTATAATAAATGCTACACCTAAACCCAGTCTTAAAAACCAAGGTGCGATTAAGTTTAATTTGCTAAATAAGTTTTCCATCATTTATTTGTTATGAGATCCATTGCAAAATGGCTGATTTTTAGTTTGTTTACAAGCACAAAAAAATAATTTTGTTGTTACATCTGCTTTAAAAGCTATTGGTTTAAGTTCTGTTTCTTTATGTGAGCCATCACACAGTGGTTGTTTTAAACTTTTTCCACAGCTACACCAAAAATAAGATTTTCCTTCTTCAACTTCTAAAGCGATTGCGCTGTTTCCTGCTCTAATAGGTTTGTTCATTGTTTAAATTAGTTTTAATAATCCATTAAGATTATTTATTTCATTATGAGGAATATAATCCAATTTGTCAAAAATATTTTTGTTTCTATTGACCCAAATAGAATTAAAACCAAAATTTCCTGCACCAGAAACATCCCAAGTGTTAGCACTTAGAAATACAACTTCATTTTTTTCAACTTTATACTTTTTGATAGGCATATCATACACTTTTTTGTCTGGCTTATATATTCCAACTTCTTCAATTGAAAATATATCATCAAACATTTTTTCTAGATTATTACTTTTTACCAACTCATCTAAGAGGTCAGGAGTGCCATTTGAGAGTATTGAAATTTTATATTTTTTTTTTTTAAGATTTTTTAATACTTCATTTACTTCTGGAAAAGTATTTAAAATTTTATAAAGATTTAACAAATCTGATCTCATATTAGGATCAATTTTAAATGCTAACAAAGATTTATCTAAACTATCTTCTGTAACTTGCCAAAAATCTTTATGTCTTTTCATGAGACTTCTTAACCAAGTATACTCTAACTGAGTGGTTCTCCAATAATTAGCAAAGCTCTCCCATTTATTACCAATTTTATCTTTACATTTTTCTGCTGCAGAATTTACATCAAAAAGAGTACCATAAGCGTCAAAAATTATTACCTTAATTTTTTTCATAAAAAGTTTAGTATCATATTATGAACAATATTAGATTATTTTTCAAAGAAAGTTTATCTAATAATTTAACTGGTAAATTAAATAAAGATCAATCTCATTATTTGTTAAAAGTTATGAGAATAAAAAAAGGTGATAACTTTAATTTATTCAATGAAAATGGAGAATGGGTTGCTCTCTTTGAAAGTATTAAATCAGGATTGATAAATTTTAAACTTGGAAGACAAATAAGATCAAAAGAACATAAAAATGAATTATGGCTTGCTTTTTCTCCAATTAAATCAAACTTTTTTAATTTCATGATACAAAAATCCACAGAGTTAGGTGTAACAAATTTTATACCAATCATTTTTGATAGAACAATCGTTCGTAAAATAAATTTAGATAGGTTAAGAAAAATAGTTGTGGAAGCAAGCGAACAGTCCAATCGGATAGATATTCCTAATATTGAAGAACCAACAACATTAAAAAAATTTCTAAATAAAAATCAAGAAAATGTTAATTTAATTTTTACAGATTTAAACTCAAAAACTACAAATCTAGATAAGAATAAATTATTAACAAAATCTAATTGTATAATTATTGGCCCAGAAGGAGATTTCTCAGAGTTTGAAAGAGTTGAAATTGGTAAATTTAAGAGTATTTATAAGTTGAGTTTAGGTGAAAATATATTGAGGGCTGAAACAGCAGCAATATCAGCAATATCTATAGTTAGTTATGAATTAAATTGATAAATTGTCGCGAAATCTTAAGTGTAATTTCTACAAAATCACTTTATATAGATTTAAAGATGAAAAAAACTTTTTTTATATTATCAACGCTAATTTTGTTGCCTTCAAAAGTATTTGCAGACCAACCTAGAGATTGGCAGCTAGGATTTCAAGATGCTGCCTCACAATCAATGTATGAAATAGTTAGTTTTCATAATTCGATTTTACTTCCAATTATTATAGCAATAAGTGTTTTTGTTTTGTTTTTGATGGCTTATGCTTGTTTTAGATTTAGAGAATCTAGAAACCCTAATCCTTCTAAGACAACCCACAACGTTGCCATTGAAGTTCTCTGGACTTTAATACCCTGCTTAATTTTAATTGTAATGGCGGTCCCATCTTTTAAAATTTTATATTCTCAAGACACTATACCTAAAGCTGATGTAACTATTAAAGCGATCGGATATCAATGGTACTGGGGTTATGAATATCCTGATGAGAATATAATTTTTGACTCTTATATGATTGAAGACAAAGATCTTTTACCAGGTCAACCTAGATTGTTAGCAGTTGATAACGAAGTAATTGTTCCTGTTAATAAAGTAGTAAAAGTTTTGATTACTGCTAATGATGTATTACACGCTTGGGCACTACCTGCTTTTGGTGTTAAAAGAGATGCTATGCCTGGTAGAGTAAATGAAACTTGGTTCAAAGCAGATAGAGTAGGAACTTTTTATGGTCAATGTTCAGAGCTTTGCGGAATTAAGCATGCTTTTATGCCAATCACTGTAAAAGTTGTAACAGATGAGGAATATAAAGAATGGCTTGACGAAGCCAAAATAAAATTTGCAAAAAAAGAAATAACTAATCAAAATAATAATTTAATAGCGAGTAAATAAAATAATGAGCACTGCACCTACACATCACGATCATCACACCCCAACCGGATGGAAAAGATGGGCTTATTCAACAAACCACAAAGATATTGGAACCATGTATTTAATTTTTGCAATTATTGCAGGATTAATCGGGACTGCGTTTTCAGTTTTAATGAGAATGGAACTTATGCATCCGGGAGATGGCATTCTAGGTGGAGACTATCATTTATATAATGTCTTAGTTACAGGACACGGATTAATAATGATTTTCTTTATGGTTATGCCAGCAATGATAGGTGGATTTGGAAATTGGTTTGTTCCAATAATGATCGGAGCTCCTGATATGGCATTTCCTAGGATGAACAATATTTCATTCTGGCTATTACCTGCTGCATTTATTTTATTATTATCATCAATTTTTGTAGATGGACCTCCTGGAGCCCAAGGTGTTGGAGGAGGCTGGACAATTTATCCTCCACTATCATCCAAAACAGGTCAACCAGGTCCTGCAATGGACTTAGCAATTTTAAGTTTGCACGTGGCAGGAGCATCGTCAATCCTTGGAGCAGTAAACTTCATAACTACTATTTTAAATATGAGAACTCCTGGAATGACACTTCATAAAATGCCTTTATTTGCATGGTCAATTTTAGTAACTGCATTTTTATTATTATTATCATTACCAGTATTAGCAGGCGCAATAACAATGCTCTTAACAGACAGAAATTTTGGAACCGCGTTTTTTGACGCTCAAACAGGTGGAGACCCTACACTGTTTCAACATTTATTTTGGTTCTTTGGTCATCCAGAAGTTTACATACTAATATTACCAGGATTTGGAATGATAAGTCATATAGTTTCAACATTTTCAAAAAAACCAGTTTTTGGATATCTAGGTATGGCATATGCAATGGTTGCAATTGGCTTTGTAGGATTTGTTGTTTGGGCCCATCATATGTACACGGTTGGCTTAGATACAGATACTAAAGCTTATTTTCTTGCAGCGACAATGATTATTGCAGTTCCAACAGGAATTAAAATTTTTTCATGGATTGCAACAATGTGGGGAGGATCAATTTCTTTTAAAACGCCAATGCTTTGGGCACTTGGATTTATATTTTTATTTACTGTAGGGGGCGTAACTGGAGTAGTGCTCGCTAATGCGGGTGTTGACACAGCTTTACATGATACTTATTATGTTGTTGCTCACTTTCATTATGTCCTATCTTTAGGTGCGGTTTTTGCAATATTTGCTGGATGGTATTATTGGTTTGGAAAAATGTCAGGATATCAATATTCAGAATGGATGGGTAAACTTCACTTTTGGTTAACTTTTATAGGAGTTAATTTGATATTTTTTCCGCAACATTTTTTAGGTTTAGCAGGAATGCCAAGAAGATACGCAGATTATCCTGATGCATTTGCTGATTGGAACTATATCTCCTCAATAGGCTCATATATATCAGTTGCAGGAGTAGCGGTGTTTCTCATAAATTTATTATATTCTTTTGTAACAAAAAAAGCATCATCTTCAAATCCTTGGGGAGTTGGGGCAACTACACTTGAGTGGACAGTGCCATCACCACCTAATTTTCACACTTTTGATGAACTACCAAAAATAGAAGTTTACGAAGGAGCAGAGAAATCTAAATCTTAATTAAAATTAATTAAATGAACGCCCTAAACTCATTATTAAAAAGAAATTTACTTGGAGAGATTAAACTATTTAATGGTTTAATTGATCTTATGAAACCAAGAGTAATGTCTTTGGTAATTTTTACATGTGCAGTGGGATTACTTACTGCTCCAATTCAAATACCAATGTTTGATGCAATTATAAGCATAGGCTTTGTTACATTAGGTGCTGGTGCAGCTGGTGCTTTGAATATGTGGTATGAGGCAGATCTTGATAAATTAATGTCTAGAACATGTTTAAGACCAATACCGACTGGAAAGGTGAATAAGTCACAAGCTTTAATTTTCGGATTAATTTTATCCCTAATCTCAATTTATGGATTATATTATTTTTCAAATCTTTTATCAGCTTTTATACTTTTTTTTACCATTTTCTTTTATGTTGTTGTTTATACAGTTTGGTTAAAGAGACGAACGTCTCAAAATATCGTAATAGGTGGAGCAGCGGGTGCATTACCTCCAGTAATAGGCTGGACAATTGTTACAGGCAATTTATCATTAGAAGCAATTTCATTTTTCCTAATTATATTTTTCTGGACACCCTCACATTTTTGGGCCCTAAGTCTCTACAAAGCAGAAGATTATAGATTGGCAAAAATACCTATGTTACCAGTTATAAGTGGAGTACAAAATACCAAAATAAACATACTTGTTTATTCGCTACTTATGTTACCAGTATTATATTTACCATACCATATTGGTTTTGTAGGAAACTTTTTTGCAATACTTTGCTTACCTTTAACAATATATTATAACTATATTTGTTTTGATCTTTACAAAGACGAAAAACACAAATTTAACATTTTAAAAGCTAAAAAGGTTTTTAGTTATTCAATAATCTATTTGTTTGCAATTTTTGTATTATTTTTAGTTAATAATTTCGTATGATGGAAATTGATAAAAAAGTAAAAAAGAAAAATATTTTAACAGGAATTGGACTTGTTGTTTTCATAATCTTATTGTTTATTTTTACATTGTATAATGTTGGTGTATTTGAGAGGGTGATATGATTTCAAAAAAAAAATTAACCCCTTTGTTACTATCTTTAATATTTTTGCTAATGCTGGGTATGTCATTTGCTGCTGTCCCGTTATATGACCTTTTTTGTCGTGTTACTGGTTTTGGAGGTACAACACAAATTTCAAAGGATATACCAAAAATCGTAATAGATAAGCCCGTAACTGTAAGACTGGATACCAATGTTCAAACTGATTTATCTTGGAATTTTAAAACTGAAAGAAATTTAGTTGATGTTAAACCAGGCAAAGTTTACAAAGTAAACTTCGTAGTAGAGAACTTTAGTAAAGATCCTACTAGTGGTGTTGCAAGTTACAACGTTTCGCCATCTTCATTTGGACCATACTTTAATAAATTAGGGTGCTTTTGTTTTGAAAAACAAACTTTAAATCCTGGAGAAAAAAAAAGTTATTTCATGACTTTTTATCTCGATCCAGAGGTAGTAAATGATCCAAAAACAAAGAATGTAAGCGATGTTACTTTGTCATATACTTTCTTCTCATCAGATTTTTATAAACAAACCAAGGTAATAAAATAAATGTCTGCAAAAGATCAAAAACACGATTATCATTTAGTAGACCCAAGTCCTTGGCCAATATATACTTCTTTCGCCACGTTAATAACTGCTATTGGTACGGTTTATTATTTTCACTCAAAAGTTATGTGGGCTATGCTTTTTGGTTTTGCTCTTTTAATTTATGGTGCTTTCATGTGGTTCAGAGATGTTGTTAACGAAGCAGAACATCAAGGACATCATACTCCAGTGGTTCAAATTCATCATAGGTATGGAATGACATTATTCATTGCATCTGAAGTGATGTTTTTTGTTGCATGGTTTTGGGCTTATTTCGATGCAAGTCTTTTTCCAGGAGAATTTGTTGGCAATGTTTGGCCTCCAAAAGATATTGAAACTTTTGATCCTTGGGATATTCCTTTAATTAACACTTTAGTTTTATTGCTGTCAGGTACAACAGTAACATGGTCCCACCATGCTTTACTTGAAGATGATAGAAAAAGTTTTATTCAAGGTTTATGGCTAACAGTTATATTAGGTGCTTGTTTCACTGCTTTGCAAATTTATGAGTATCAGCATGCAAGCTTCAATTTCTCTGGTCATATATATGGTGCAACATTTTATATGGCAACGGGGTTTCATGGTTTCCATGTTTTAGTTGGAACTATATTTTTAGCAGTATGTTTATGGAGAGGTAAACTTGGACATTTTAACAAAGATCATCATTTCGGATTTGAAGCCGCAGCATGGTACTGGCATTTTGTTGATGTAGTTTGGTTATTTTTATTTGCAGCAATATATATTTGGGGCAGTTAATTAATATTGAAAAATAAATTAGCATTTTCATTATTCGTATATTTTTTTATATTAGTATTTTTATCATTGGGTGTTTGGCAAATAATAAGACTTGATTGGAAGTTAACATTAATAAAACAAATTAATCATTCGTTAGTTAGCGAACCATCTGAATTTAATGGCACAAATTTAAAAAATTTTAGAAATATAAAATTTATAGGTAAAATTGACTATGATAATCAGATTTATCTTTACAGTTTAAATGAAAAAGGAGCTCCAGGTTTTGATTTAATCAACCCGATAATAATAAACAATAAATTATTTTTGGTTAACCGTGGATGGATACCTAGAAATCAAAAAGGTAAAAAATTCGAATTAAATGAAGAAAATTTTACAGCAATATTAAAAGAAAAATCTAAATTTAATTATTTTAAGCCTGAAAATGATTTAGAAAATAATTATTGGTTTACACTAGATGACGAAGATTTAAATAAATTTACAGGAAAAACTTTTTCTAATTATATAATTTTTTTAAACAATAGAGTTAACGATAAAAATTACCCTCTACAAAAAAATATAACAGCAAATATTTCCAATAATCATCTAAAATACGCGCTGACATGGTTTTCATTAGCGATTTCGATTTTTTTAATATATTTGTATTTTAGGAAAAAAAATTATTGATGAAATATATAAGCACAAGAAGTAAATCTGAAAGTTTGCCTTTTGAAAGAATCTTTATTAAAGGCCTTGCTGATGATGGTGGCCTTTTTTTACCAGAGGCAGATTACAAATTTGATGAAAAAGATTTTTCAAAACTACAAAGCATGAGTTATTATGAGCTTGCTACTGAAATTGTACACAAATTTACTGGAGATTTCATTGAAAAAGATAAGTTATACGAACTAGTTAAAAAATCTTACTCATCTTTTCGATCAGAAGATGTTGTTAAGTTAAGAAAAGTTGGAAAGTTTTATATATTAGAATTATTTCACGGTCCAACATTAGCCTTTAAAGATATCGCAATGCAATTAATTGGTAATTTTTATGAATATTATCTTTCAAAAAACGAAAAATTTATAAATATAATAGTTGCAACATCTGGCGACACTGGAGCAGCTGCAATAGACGCAATAAAAGGAAAAAAAAATCTTAATATTTTTGTTCTTCATCCTCATAATAGAATTTCATCAGTTCAAAGAAGAATAATGTGTACGGTTAAAGAAAAAAATGTTTTTAATATAGCCATAAAAGGTAATTTTGATGATTGTCAAAACCTAGTTAAAGCTATGTTTGTTGACAAAAATTTTTCAAATAAAATTAATATGTCTGGTGTTAATTCAATAAATTGGGCCAGGATAGTAGCACAGACGGTTTATTATTTTTTTTGTTTCTTTTTATTAAAATCCAAAAAATTAAATTTTTCTGTTCCTACAGGAAACTTTGGGGATATTTATGCGGGATATCTTGCAAAAAAAATGGGTCTACCGATAGATAAATTAATTGTTGCAACAAATCAGAACGATATATTGCATAGAGCTATTTCTAAAGGTGATTACAAATCAAGAAAAGTTTCTGAAACTTTTTCACCTAGCATGGATATACAACTTGCTAGTAATTTTGAGAGACTTATATTTGAGATACAAGGATGTAATTCGGACAAAACAAAAAATATAATGGCTAAGGTAAAAGAGAATAATTACAAATTAGATGAAACTTCTTTAAATAAAATTAATAAAGATTTTTTATCTGAAAAACTCAGCGAGGATGAAACAATAAATGAAATAAAGGAAGTATTTAATAATCATAGTATAGTTTTAGATCCACATACAGCTATAGGTTATGGAGTTGCAAAAAAACTTAAACAAGATAATAGCTGTGTAATTTTATCGACTGCACATCCTAGTAAATTTCCAGATGCTATTGAAAATGCACTAGGGAAAAATGAAGAACTTCCTCCAGAATTAAGAAATGTATTAAAAGAAAAAGAAAAATTTGAGATTTTAGAAAATAGCTTAGATCAGGTAAAAAATTATATTTCAAAAAAGATAGATGAAAATAAAAATTAACGAAAAACTTCAAGATAGTGAAGTCTTTCAGCTCATAAATGAGGAACCAGTAAAGATTAAAATTTCCAGCTTATTTTCAAAAAAAAAGATTATTTTATTAGGAATGCCGGGAGCGTTTACTTCAGTTTGTTCTGCAAAACATTTACCAAGTTTTATTAACTTTTCAAAAAAATTTTATGAGAAAGGAGTTGATCAAATTTTTTGTATTGCAGCAAATGATCCATTTGTAATGAATGCATGGGGTAAAATAAATAAGGTTGAAAACAATATTATTATGTTAGCCGATCCTTTTTTAAATTTTACAAAGTCAATAGGCGCAGAAGTTGACAAGTCGGGGAGGGGACTTGGCTTAAGGTCAAATAGATATACTATGCTAATTGACAATTTAAATGTTTTAAAAATTCAAGAAGAAAAAGAGACTGGAGTTTGTGACATCTCAAGTGCTGAGAATTTTTTCAAACTATTATAGACCAGCTTCTTTTCTAGCTAATAAATCAACTTCATTATTTAATTCATTATCTGAGTGAGCTTTAACCCAAACCCATTCTATAGAATTCTTAGAAGTTAAATTATCTAATTCAAGCCACAAATCTTTATTTTTAACCTCCCCTTTTTTTGATGTTTTCCATCCATTAATCTTCCACTTTGTTATCCAGTCAGTTATTCCCTGCTTTACATATTTAGAGTCTGTATAAATTTGAATTTTATCTTTTGTGCTAATATGTTCTAATGCTTTTATAGTAGCCGTGAGTTCCATTTGATTATTTGTTGTTATATCCTTTGAGCCTTTTAAAATTTTTTTTTCATTTTTCTTGAAAATTATTGCAGCCCAACCACCTTTCCCAGGATTTCCAATACATGAACCGTCTGTATAAATTTTAATCATTATTTAACATAAGAGCTGAAAGAACTAATTTTTTTATGAAAAGCTAATTTTTGAATATATTCTCTTGGATCCTTTTTTTTTATAATTGCTGATTTTGGTGTATTTATATAATCGTAAGCTCTTGTCACAAGATATCTAAGAGCAGACCCTTTGCAAAGAATATTGAGACTTTTTTTTTCTTTTTTATTTAATTTCCTAATAGATTCATAACCCTTTAATAGTTGTAAAGTCTTATTTTTATCATAAAAGAACTTTTTCTTAATTTGATTAAAGCATAATGCATTTATACAAGTAGCTAATTCATAAGCCTCGAAGTCATTAGAGGAAAAATAAAAGTCAATAAATCCATAAAATTTTTTCTTATAAAAAAATATGTTATCTATAAATAAATCGCCATGTATTATATTTTTTGGCAATGATTTTGGCCAATTTTTTTTAATTTCTTTTAATGTCACTCTCATTTCTGAAACTAAATTTTTTGATAATTTATCAATTTTTTTTTTATTTATTCTATTTAATATTGGATTTAGTTTTAAGGGTGAAAACGTATTTTTTCTATATAATTTTATTTTTTTAGAAACTCTGTGCATTCTAGCTATATTTTTACCAATTGAATATAAATCTTTGGTTATCAGTTTTGTTTTGTCTTTACCCTTTAAAAAAGTAACAACACAGGCTTTTTTATTTTTGATTTTAAATAAGTGTCTTCCTCTGGGATTTTGAAGTGGTCTTGGACAATTAATCTTATGTTTGGATAATTGGCTCATTAAATTCATAAAGTATGGAAGCTCTATTTGTTGTACCCTTTTTTCAAAAATAGTAAGGATGTATTTTTGTTTTTTTGTAAAAATAAGATAGTTTGTATTTTCTATTCCTTTTTTTATACCAACATAATTTAAAATCTTTTCCGTTTTAAAAAAATTTTGAATATAGTTTAAATCTTTTTTTTCAATTTTGGTATATACAGCCATCTAGTTTAGCTTGCCAGGAATCTTAAACACTACATCTTCTTCAACAATTTCTACTTCTTCGATTTTAACATTGTACTTTTCTTTAATACTTTTTATAAAATCTTGCACTATAGACTCAGGAGCCGATGCACCAGATGAAATACCAATTGTCTTACATTTACCTATTTGATCCATAGGAACTTTGCTTTCTGAGTGTATTAACTTGGAGTGATTACATCCAGCTTTATTCGCAACCTCAACTAATCTCTTAGAATTTGATGAATTTCTACTTCCTATAACGAAAAACATGTCACAAAGTTTTGCAATCTTTTTTACAGCAGCCTGCCTATTGGTAGTAGCATAACAAATATCCTCTTTTTTTGGTTCGTGTATTTCAGGGTAATTATCTTTCAAACAATCTATAATTTCTTTTGTGTCATCAACTGACAGAGTTGTTTGAGTTATAAATGCAAGTTTTTTACCATTTGTATTTTTAAAATTTTTTGCATCTTCGACTGTTTCTATCAAGTTTATACAGTTTAACGGGATCTGTCCCATAGTTCCAATTACCTCTGGATGACCCTTGTGACCAATTAAAATAATGTGATAACCATTTTTGTGCATATTTTCAGCCTCTCTATGGACTTTTGAGACTAATGGACAAGTTGCATCTATATATTCCATATTTAGTTTCTCGGCTTCCTTAGGAACTTCTTTAGGTACTCCATGAGCAGAAAATATTACTGGTCGAGACTTATCCTCTATTTCACTAAGCTCCTCAACAAAAATTGCACCAATTTTTTTTAAATTTTCTACAACGTGTTTATTATGAACAATTTCATGTCTTACATAAACTGGAGAACCATATTTTTTTATACTTTTTTTTACAATTTCGATTGCTCTATCAACCCCAGCACAAAAACCTCTGGGTGCAGCTAAATAAATTTTTAATTCATTTTTTTTCATTTTTTTCTAAAAAATATTCAAGTAATATATGCGGAAAGGTTAAAGACGCCAAACCAATAAATATAACTTTTGATGCTGCGTTATCCAATACATAATAATTTTTTAAAACAACTAATGATATAATGAATAAAAGAGCAGTTATAATTGTTAATGGCATTGCTTTTAGCAAGAATTCCTTGAAACCATCAAATAATGATTTTTTGTTAAGTTCATTTGATAGTTTAAATAAATGTCTAGCAGAATGTAAAAAACAAAAATAAATGGTAAACGCAAATATAGGATCTAAAAAATAATTTAAAATTAAAATTGAAAAATAGTCCATAAGTAGAAGACCCTTGATTTCAAAATTTTTGTTTAATGAAATTAAAGTATTTGCGACAAAACTTAAAATTAAGACTGACCAAAGAAAGGCATTTTTTATAAAAATGCTCTCAGAAATTTCAAAATTTAAATACTCAAAAATAGCTAAAGTCTCAGACCTATGAAAAAGTAATGGAGCTATAATTATTACACACCCTTTTAAAAAATATATCAATTCTGAATTACTTGAGCTATTTATGAATTCGGAATCTTCCTTGCCAAAATGAAAGCTAGCAACTATCAAAAATAAAAGCAGTATTACTTTTGGAAATAAAAGCCATAACAAAATTATGGATAATCCAACAAAAATATATGAAATATAGAATAACGGCATAGATCTATATTTATAAATTTTTAAAAGCTTTTTACCTTTAAAGTGATCAAGTGCTCCATGAGAAATACCTAAGCTTAGTATCAAGAATAAACAAATAATTAAGAAATCATTATCTC
>CACABD010000003.1 GCA_902530715.1 uncultured Pelagibacteraceae bacterium | reverse complement strand
CACTAACTGATAAAGAATACCAAGTAATGAGAAATGCATCTATTGCATGTCTAAGAAAAATTGGTGTTGAAACTGGTGGCTCTAATGTTCAATTTGCAATTAATCCCAAAAATGGAAGGATGGTAATAATTGAGATGAATCCAAGAGTTTCAAGATCCTCGGCTTTAGCATCTAAAGCTACGGGTTTTCCAATTGCTAAAGTAGCTGCAAAGTTAGCCGTAGGTTACACATTAGATGAACTTCAAAATGAAATTACAAAAGTAACACCTGCCTCTTTTGAACCAACTATAGACTACGTGGTTACAAAAATTCCTAGATTTACCTTTGAGAAGTTTTCAGACACAGATTCAATTTTAGGTACATCTATGAGATCTGTTGGTGAGGCAATGGCAATTGGAAGAAATTTTAAAGAGTCGTTACAAAAAGCGCTTGTATCTCTTGAAATTGGATTAACTGGATTAGATGATATATTTAACTATAATAAAAAAGAGATTTTAAAAAAATTAAAAATTAATATTCCTAACAAGTTACTTCTTATTGCTGAAGCTTTTAGAAAAAAAATTTCAATAAATACGATTTACAAGTTATCTAAAGTTGACCCTTGGTTTTTAAATCAAATAAAAGAATTAATTGAGGAAGAGAATAAATTAGTATTAAGAGGTCTACCAAAGAAATTTGGGGAATTTAATAGAATAAAGTCTATAGGATTTTCTGATAAAAAAATTTCTAAAATAACTGGAATAAATGAAAAAATAGTAAAATTAAAAAGAAAAGCTTTAAAAGTTTTGCCAGTATTTAAAAAAATTGATACTTGCGCAGCTGAATTTAAGTCTTTTACTCCTTATATGTATTCGACCTATCAAAGAAATTTTTCTTTTAAAATTGAGTGTGAATCTGAACCAACTAATAAAAAGAAAATTATAATTCTTGGAGGGGGGCCTAATAGAATTGGTCAAGGAATAGAATTTGATTATTGCTGTTGTCAAGCTAGCTTTTCTTTGAAAGAAGCTGGATATGAAACAATCATGATTAATTGTAATCCTGAAACAGTTTCGACAGATTACGACACGAGTGATAGATTATATTTTGAACCTTTGATAGAAGAATATGTTGAAAATATAATTTTAAAAGAAAAATCAAAAGGTAATCTCATAGGTATAATTGCGCAATTTGGTGGTCAAACCCCTATTAAATTAGCAAAATTTTTACATGATAATAAATTGCCAATTCTAGGAACTCAATATACTTCAATTGATTTAGCAGAAGATAGAGACAGATTTAGAGAACTACTTATCAAAATAAAACTTAAACAAGCAGAAAGTGGAATTGCATATAGATTTGATCAAGCGATTAAAATTTCTGAAAAAATCGGCTTACCTGTTGTTGTTAGACCGTCTTATGTTTTAGGAGGAAGAGCTATGGAGATAGTCCATGATAAAAGCCAATTAAAACAATTTATAAATGAGGCTTTTAAAGCATCAGAAAAAAATCCAATTTTAATTGATAAATTTATTGATAATGCAATGGAAGTAGATGTTGATGCGATCTGCGATGGAAAAGATGTTTATGTTGCTGGAATAATGCAACATATTGAAGAGGCAGGGATACACTCAGGTGACTCTGCTTGTTGCTTGCCACCCGTATCTATAAAAGCAAATCTTTTAAAAGAATTAAAAGTTCAAACTAGAAAGCTCGCATTAGCATTAAATGTTAAAGGATTTTTAAATATACAATTTGCGATAAAAAAAGATGAAATTTATGTAATCGAAGTTAATCCAAGAGCTAGTAGAACTGTACCTTTTGTCTCTAAAGCTAATGGTATACCGCTTGCGAAAATTGCATCAAGAATAATGTCAGGTGAAAAATTAAATAGATATAAATTAAAATATAAAACAAATAAAAAATTTGCTGTAAAAGAAGCAGTTTTTCCTTTTAATAAGTTTCCTGATAGCGATGTGTTATTAGGACCAGAGATGAAATCAACTGGAGAAGTTATGGGTTTTGATGAAGATTTTGGAATGGCGTTTGCAAAAAGTCAAATAGCTGCTTCAAATTCTTTACCGATAAAAGGAATGGCTTTTTTGTCAGTCAAAGACTCTCATAAACAGGAAATTGTTGGTATAGCTCAAAGATTGATTAAACTTGGATTCACTCTTTCGGCTACAAAAGGAACTTCGGATATTATTAAGCAGAATGGAATGAAATGTAGAAAAATTAATAAAGTAAGTAGTGGCAGACCTCATATAGTTGATGTTTTAAATTCAAAAAAAATATCTCTTGTAATAAATACTGGAGGTGGAAACTCAGAGCATAGAATTAATGACGCGAGAGCTTTAAGAAGAGGGGCATTGGCAAATAAAATTCCATATTGTACAAATATGTCTACTGCTTATTCTCTTCTTGAAGCAATAAAATCCTTGAAAACTACTAGACTAAAAGTCCAATCTTTACAGGATAATTAGATCTCTAATTAACTTTCCAGTCAGTCTTAAAGGTAACATAGTTGACCTGAAGACATCTTCTTTCTTTTACGATCTCTTTTTTTTCCATACCATGCCATGTATTTGGGCCACTAGAAAAAAAATATCCATAATTATCTCTATATGGAACAGTTTTGGTCAGTTTAAGGTCTTTGTTATAAAAGTCAGTGCCAAGTTCCTCACTTTCATTTTCTTTATTAACGAATAACAAGCATGACATTAATTTTTCTTTTATGTCACAATGTGGTTTTAACCAGAAACCTTTCCTGTCACAAATAACCTCAACTCTTACGTAAGAATTGGATAGATCCTTATTAATTAATTTAGATATTTTATTATGTGTTTCTTTGTTCTGGAGTTCTTCAATCAAGCTTTTTAATGATGGAAAATTTTTTTCATTCTCTTTAGTTATAAAACATCTGAATTTTAAAGCTTTGCCCCCATCTGATATACCCTCCCTAAATTCACCTTGACCACCATCAATTGCTCTTGTTCCGTCATAATTAATATTGTGTTCGATTGGATTATCTATCTCTGCTTTTATAATTTCTTTTATTTGATCATCAGTAAGAGGTTTGTTTAGTTCCCAGTGATCAAAAGGTTCGCTGAATTTTGAGGAATTATAATCTAATGAATTTAAAAATGACATTTTATAATTTTTTTTTTAGTTCATATGCTATTCTTTTAGTTTCATCAAGTTTTTCATACTCCCAAAACTCTAATTTGTCATCAAATTCTCTTATGACATTCATTCTTTCAAATAATTTTCTGAATTTTTGAAATCTAGTATCTTTTTTAGAAGGAGGTATCATTGCCACATATAAAGGTTTGCCAGTTAAAGCTGCTTCAGAAATCATCGAGCTAGAGTCACATGTAACAATTATGTAATCCGCAATTCCAAGAGACGATAAATATGCATCTTTATCAACTTTATCAATAATTAGATGTTCTTTATTAAAGAATTTTTTTGCAAGATCTATTGCTCTAGACGGTGTTCTGTTTGAGGGTATTACTATTACTTGAAAATTATTATTTAGAACTTGTTTGCTAATTTTTGAGAAAATATTTAGTAAGTTCTGGTTTGAATACTCATAATATTTAGTTGGACCACCCAAAATCAAAGTAATAATTTTTTTTTCTTTTGATATTTTTTTTAACAAATAATTTTTTTTCTCATTAATTTCCTCAGAAGTTAAATAATGAATTGCTCCTTTTGAACTTAGGACATTATCACCTTTTAAATCATCATGTTCGGGGGAAATAATATAATCGAAATTTTTAAAATTGACTTTTGGGTCTTGGACATGGATGTTTTTTATTTTTTTGCTATTGATTTTTTTTAGAAATATTGATGGAATTACACTTTTTCTCCCACATGAAATAATTATATCAAAGTCTCTTTTAATATTATTTTTAAAAACAAACTTTTTAACAGGAGTTAATTTCGGAGGAAAAAGTTTCCAAAAACTATTTAATTCAACTTTTTCGTGAAAATAATCTAGATCAAGAGCCTTTGCTAAACCTTCTACCTGACTAATCATGCCATGTAATCCCTCTGTCAATAATAACCCTTTTAATTTACTCATTTGTTACTATATAGCTTTCATATGACTCAAAATCCAACTAAACACACAAAAGTGTTAATAATTGGATCAGGACCAGCTGGATACACTGCTGCTGTTTATGCGGCGAGAGCTCTTCTGAAACCGATAATGGTTACGGGTATGGAGCCAGGAGGACAATTAACGACCACAACTGATGTTGAAAATTATCCAGGTTTTGCTGAAGTCATCCAAGGTCCTTGGTTAATGGAGCAAATGAGAGATCAAGCAAAAGCTGTAGGAACAGAAATGATTGAAGATCATATTTCATCTGTAAACTTAAAATCAAAACCTTTTGAAGCAATCGGTGATGGTGGTCAAAAGTACACAGCTGACTCAATAATTATTTCAACAGGTGCTCAAGCAAGATGGTTAAATTTAGATTCAGAGCAAAAATTTAGAGGCTTTGGTGTATCAGCATGCGCAACATGTGATGGGTTTTTTTTTAAAGATAAAACTGTTGCAGTAGTTGGTGGAGGTAATGCTGCTGTAGAGGAAGCAATGTTTTTAACAAAATTTGCGTCAAAAGTTAAACTCATTCATAGAAGAAACGAGTTAAGAGCAGAAAAAATGTTGCAAAAAAAACTAATGGAAAACGAGAAAATTGAGATTATTTGGGATAGCGTTGTTGAAGAAGTTATCGGTGATGACAATCCTAAAAATGTTAAAGGTTTAAAAATTAAGAATGTTAAAACTAATAAAGTTAATGATTTAAAATTGGATGGTTTATTTATTGCTATAGGTCACGATCCTGCAACTCAATTATTTAAAGATCAATTAAAAATGGATAAAGAAGGGTATTTGTTAACTAAATCAGACTCAACAGAAACAAATATTCCAGGTGTATTTGCTGCTGGAGATGTGAAAGACAAAATTTTTAGACAAGCCGTTACAGCAGCGGGAATGGGATGTATGGCTGCACTAGAGGCTGAAAAATATTTATCACATTGATAAATGAAAAATAATCTACATGTATTTTTAGGAGCAACAGTTGCTGATGCTGCGGCTAGACCATTGCATTGGGTTTATGACCAAAAAAAATTGAATAATTATGTCAAAAGAAAAAGAGATTTTTCATTTTTAAAAAATAATAAAAGTCCCTTTTATAATGTCAAAACAGGTAAAGTTTCGGGTTATAACGAAGTAGGCCAAACTATGTTTAAAACATTGCTCGAAGGTCATAAAAATATAGAGGAGAGATTTAAAAAGAAAATCTTAAAGGTGTTTGGGCCTGGTAGTGATTATTGGAAAAATTTAAAGTTACGCTCAAAATACAGAAAAGTAAAAGATTGGCGCGGTATTATTAGAGGTCCTTGGATACACCAGAATATAATAGAGACAATAGACAACATTAATAAAAACAAAAAAATTACTGGCGGAATTAAAGTCAATGAGTCAGATGGTTATTGTGCAACACTTCCTTACTTTTTATATTTTAATAATTTAAAATCTTTAAAAAAAATTATTTCAATAATCACGGTATCTAAACTAAGTATTAAATACAGTTTGGCTAAATTTTATTTATTAGATCTTGCTTTAAAAGGTACAAAAGATCCTATAAGAGAATTTACCAAAATTTATACAAAAAATAATTATTTTAAAAAAATTGTCGAAGATATTAATCTTTTGAAGAAATTAAAAAAACAACCTCATAGTAAAATAGTTAAGAAATTTGGTATGGCCTGCAGTTATCCCGGAACATTTAATAGTTCTATTCATGCAATTTTGAGTTCAAAGTCTTATAAATCAGCTATATTAAAAACAATCAAGGCAGGCGGATGTAATTGTTCTAGATCTAATTTTATAGGTGCTTACTTTTCTGCATTGAAAGGTGTAGGTACGATCCCAAAGACATGGATAAAAAAAACTATACCTGCAAAAAAAATCATAAACCAAAATTGAAATTTTCTTAAATTTTATTTCAAGCTTTCACAAAAGTCAGAGATTTTTTTTAGCGCTTTTTTCAAATTTTCCATAGATGTAGCATATGAAATTCTAAAATAACCTTCTAATCCAAATGCAGATCCTTGTACAACAGCAACACCATTGTTTTCTAAAAGTGACTGTACAAAATCAGTGTCATTTTCAATTTTTTTTCCGTTTATATCTTTTTTACCTATTAAATCTTTGCAACTTGGGAAGACATAAAAAGCACCATCTGGTTTTAAACATTTAATTCCATTAATAGAATTAAGCATATTTACGACAAAATCTCTTCTTTCTTCAAATGCTTTTGATCTTATGGATATGAAGTCTTGATTACCGTTTAGTGCCTCTACAGCAGCTGCTTGGCTTATTGATGAAGGATTGGTGGTTGATTGTGATTGAATTTTTGATATTGCTTTAATAATTTCTTTTGGACCAGCAGCGTAACCTATCCTCCAACCGGTCATTGCATATGACTTGCTTACGCCATTCATTGTAACAACTCTATTTTTCAATTCAGGTATTTGAGCAATAGTAAAAAATTTAAAACCGCCATAAGTAATATGCTCATAAATATCATCACTTAAAATATTTACATGTGGATTTCTTTTTAAAACTTGTGATAAATTTTTTATTTCTTGTTCAGAATAAGTTGACCCAGTTGGATTGGAAGGGGAGTTGATAATCAACCATTTTGTATTATTAGTAATCTTGCTTTCTAAGTCTTTTGCAGTAATTTTAAAGTCCTGTTCTTCTGAACACTCGACTGCAACAGGTGTTGCTCCTGCTAACAATACTATATCGGGATACGATACCCAGTATGGAGCTGGTATTAAAACCTCATCACCTTTATTCAATGTTGCCATCATTAGATTATAGATTACATGTTTGCCCCCTGCCCCAACTGTGATTTGATCGGTTGTGTAATCAAGATTGTTTTCTCTTTTAAATTTATTAACTATTGCTTCTTTCAAAATCTGGGTACCATCAACTGCAGTATATTTGGTATCTCCATCTTTTATAGCTTTAATAGCGGCTTCCTTTATATTGTTAGGGGTATCAAAATCAGGTTCGCCAGCTCCTAATCCTATTACATCTTTACCAGATGCTTTTAATTCTCTAGCTTTTTGGGTAACAGCTATTGTAGGAGAAGGTTTAATTCTTTTTAAACTATCTGATATTATGCTCATTGAAATATATTTTTTATTTTAATACTTTGTTTAATATATGCAAAATACTTATCAAGATTTAATTTCAGATATTCAGAGCAAAAATCCAAAAATTACGGGTAAACTTGAGGGTGGAAAAAAATTCAAAATTAAATCTGATTTTAAGCCTGCTGGAGATCAGCCTCAAGCTATTAAAAAATTAGTGAAAAGTGCAAAAAAAGGGGAGTTTAATCAAGTCCTATTAGGAGTAACTGGGTCAGGAAAAACTTTTACAATGGCCAAAGTTATAGAGGAGACAAACAGGCCAGCATTAATTCTAGCTCCTAACAAAACTTTAGCAGCCCAGCTTTACGGGGAAATGAAAACTTTTTTTCCAGATAATGCAGTAGAATATTTTGTATCCTATTATGACTATTACACTCCCGAGGCATATGTTCCAAGATCTGACACCTATATAGAAAAAGAAGCTTCCATCAACGAACAAATAGATAGAATGAGACACTCTGCAACAAGATCTCTACTAGAGAGAGATGATGTTCTTATAGTTGCAAGTGTGTCATGTATTTATGGATTAGGTTCTGTAGAGGCTTACAGTAAAATGACATTAACCTTACAAAAAAATTATGATTATAACAGAGATCAAATAATAAAATCACTAGTTGCCTTACAGTATAAAAGAAACGATCAAAATTTTTACAGAGGTACATTCAGAGCTAGAGGAGAATATCTTGAAATTTTTCCTTCTCACCTTGAAGATAGAGCATGGAGACTTAGTTTATTTGGTGATAAATTAGAAAAAATTGAGGAATTCGATCCTTTAACAGGAGATCAGGTTAGAAAACTTAGTTTAGTTAAAGTTTATGCGAATAGTCACTACATAACTCCCAAACCGACAGTAGAACAGGCAGTAATTAATATTAGAAAAGAGTTGGAGATAACTCTAAAAAAACACAAATCTGATAATAAATTACTTGAGGCTCAAAGATTAGAGGAGAGAACAAAATTTGATTTAGAAATGATCGAAGCAACTGGATCATGTGCGGGAATTGAAAATTATTCAAGATTTTTGTCTGGCAGGAAACCTGGTGAACCGCCACCAACCCTATTTGAATACTTTCCTGATAATACTTTAATATTCGTAGATGAGTGTCATGTGACTGTACCTCAGCTTAACGGAATGTATAAAGGAGATAGATCAAGAAAAAGTACGCTTGCTGAATATGGTTTTAGACTTCCATCTTGTATGGATAATCGACCATTAAAATTTGAAGAGTGGGACCTAATGAGAACTCAAACTATTTTTGTTTCAGCTACTCCTGGTCCTTGGGAATTAGATCAAACTAAGGGAAAGTTTATTGATCAAGTTATTAGACCTACAGGTTTAATTGATCCTCCAGTAGAAATACGACCCGCAAAAACTCAAGTTGATGACTTGATGCATGAATGTAAAAAAGTAATTGAAAACAATCATAGAGTTTTAGTAACAACTTTAACGAAAAAAATGGCAGAAGATTTAACAGAATATCTGCATGAAAATGGGATTAAAGTTAGATACTTACACTCAGATATAGATACTTTAGAAAGAATAGAAATCATGCGAGATTTAAGAATGGGGGTTTTCGATGTTTTAGTCGGTATAAATCTTTTAAGGGAAGGATTGGATATACCAGAATGTGCGCTTGTTGGTATTTTAGATGCAGATAAAGAAGGGTTTCTTAGATCTGAAACTTCTTTGGTCCAAACAATTGGTCGAGCAGCTAGAAACGTAGATGGTAAAGTTATTTTGTATGCTGATAAAGAAACTAAAAGTATAAAAAAAGCTATACAAGAAACTGATAGAAGAAGATCTATTCAGCTTGCTTATAACAAAAAGTATAATATTGATGCAAAAACAGTTAAAAAAGAAATTAGTGATATTTTGGAAAGTGTGTATGAAAAAGATTACGTTAAGATAAGTGAAGGTGCAAATGTTGGTGGAAATCTAAAAAAACATCTTAAAGCTTTAGACAGAAAAATGAAAGAGTCAGCTTCAAACCTTGAATTTGAGGAAGCTGCTAAAATTAGAGATGAAATACGTAAACTACAAAGTACAGAACTTGAAATCACTTTAAATCCAAAGATTAGACAATATGATATTAAAAATAAAATTTATCCAAAAGGAAGGTCTACCTTAGGAATGCCAGGGACGAGAGTAACAAAAAAAAGAGATAAAAAGTGGAAGCACGGAAGATAATAATTACTGGTGGGGCTACTAGAATTGGTGCAGCAATAGCTCAAAGATTGTCTGGACCAAACAAAGAAATAGTTATTCATTTTAATAAATCTAGATCTAAAGCTGAAATATTGAGAAAGAGACTGGTGAAATTAGGGGCTAAAATTTATTTAGTAAAAGCAGATTTAGGTAAGGAGAAAGATGTTTATAAAATTATTAAATTTTCAAAATTAAAAATGAAGTATTTTGATTGTTTAATAAATAATGCGTCAATTTTTGAAAATGATAAATTGTTAAATTTTAATTCAAAAAGTTGGAAAAAGCATATTACTATAAATCTTGAAGCTCCTGCAATTTTATCTAAAGAATTTGGGAAAAATATTAGAGGCAAGAATAATAATATAATAAATGTAATAGATCAGAGAGTGTATAAGCTTACTCCATATTTTTTTTCTTACACTATCAGTAAAACTGGACTTTATACTTTAACAAAAACAAGTGCTATGAGTCTTGCACCAAATGTTAGGGTTAATGGAATAGCTCCTGGCCCTACAATTAAGAACAAAAGGCAGTCTGATAAACACTTTAAAAATCAATATTTAGCAACACCGCTTAAACATCAAGTTGATGTGAAGGAAATTTGTAACGCAGTTGACTTTTTTATTAAAAACAGCTCTATTACCGGACAAGTTCTGGCGATAGATAGTGGTCAAAGTTTAAATTGGCAGACGCCAGATATTTTAAAGGGTAAAGAGTAATGAGAAAAAATAATTTAAAAATCGTAAAAATTGATAAGAGAAAGAATCTTTTTAATTACGAAAAAAAAATATTAATAAATGAACTAATCTTAAATCTAAAACTTGGTTATTATGATTTTGAAAAGCAAAAATCACAAAAAATTAAATTTAGTTTAGAAATTGATTATCAAGATAAAAAGCCAACAAATGATAAAGATTTAAAATCAATAGTAAATTATGGCACAATAGTAAAATTAATCAAAAATTTAGTAAAAAATAAACATTATAATTTTCTTGAAACATTAGCTGAAGCAGTTTTCGATGAATTATTTAAGGATAGAAGAATAGGAAAAATAATGCTTAAAATTGAAAAGCTTGAAATATTAAAAAATTGCTCATCTGTCGGCATACAAATATCTAAAATTAGAAGTCATGCAAAATCCTGATAATGGCAAAGAAATAATTAGAAGAGAGCTTCCTCTTATTCCTAAACTACCAGGAGTGTATAGAATGTTAAATTCCAAGAATGAAATTTTATATGTAGGCAAAGCAAAAAATCTTCCAAACAGACTTCAGAGTTATATTTCTGAGAAAAACCATATTATTAGAACAGAAAGAATGCTGTCCCAAACAGAGAAATTGGAGATAACAACAACTACTAATGAAAGCGAAGCGTTACTGCTAGAAGCAAATCTAATTAAAAAATTTAAACCAAAATTTAATATTTTACTTAAAGATGATAAATCTTTTCCATATATTTTTATCTCAAAACATGATTTTCCACGTATTGAAAGACATAGAGGTGCAAAAAGTAAACTAGGAAAATATTATGGCCCATTTGCAAGTTCTCTTGCTGTCAACAGCGCAATTAAAACCTTACAAAGAATTTTTTTATTAAGGTCGTGTACTGATAAACAAGTAGACGCAGGAGACAAAACTTGTTTTAATTATTTTCTTAAAAGATGCGCTGGTCCGTGTGGAAGCAAAATAGATAAAAAAGATTATGCTAAACTAGTAGATGCAGCCGATGAATTTTTAAGTAAGGGAAGATCTAGAAAAATTCAACAAACACTTTCTAATCAAATGGAGAATGCTAGCGAAGAATTAGATTTTGAGAAAGCTGCAATTATTAGGGATAAAATTAAATCATTGAATATTATACAATCTTCTTTGACAATTAGTGATATAAACTTGGTCGAAGCGGATGTAATTGCTGGATACAAAGAATCTGGAAAAACTTGTATTCAAGTTTTTTTCTACAGGTCAAAACAAAATTGGGGTAACCAGGCTTTTTTTCCAAAACACGATCCAGATGAAAAATTAAGTAATATCTTGAATTCTTTTGTATCTCAATTTTATGAAAATAAGACTGTGCCTAGCTCAATAATTTTAAGTGAGGAAATAAAAGAAAAAGTGTTAATCGAAAAAACTCTTTCAAAAAAAGAAAATAAACAAATAAGTATCTCTGTAGCAAAAAAGGGTACAAGATTAAAAGTCACAAATTTAGCGATAAAAAACGCTAAAAACAGTTTAGGTAGAAACCTTTATGAAAATCAAAATAATAAAGAGCTGTTAGATAAAGTTGCTAAAAAATTTGAAATTGATAACACAATTAGTCTAATAGAGGTTTATGATAATAGTCATATTCAAGGAACTAATAGTGTAGGCGCCTTAATTGCTTATGGCGAAGAAGGATTTTTAAAAAAAAGATATAGGAAATTTAACATTAAAAACGATAACTTCAAACAAGATGATTATGGAATGATAAGAGAAGTATTGGAAAGAAGATTTAAACGAGCAATACAAGAAAGAGGAAACTATTTAACTTTTCCTGACATAGTATTAATTGATGGTGGAAAAGGGCAATATTCCTCAGCAAGAGAAACTCTCAACAATCTCGGGTTAAATGAAATTCCAATTATAGCTATTGCTAAAGGTAAATTTAGAAATAGTGGAGATGAAACATTTTTTCACAATGGAAAAACTTATAAATTTTTAAAAAATGACCCTACATTGTTTTTTTTGCAGCGGGTGCGTGATGAAGCTCATAGATTTGCTATTAGTGCTCATAGAGCTAAAAGAAAAAAGGGAATTTCTAAATCAATGCTCGATCAAATACACGGTATTGGCTCGATTAGAAAGAAAGCCTTATTAAACCATTTTGGATCAGCAAGAGCAGTGGAGTCTGCTAGTTTAGATGAAATAAAATCAGTAGAAGGAGTTGAAGAAAAGGTAGCAAAAAAAATATACAACTTTTTTCATGAATGAAATTCAAATTTCCTAATTATCTAACAATTGGTCGAATAATAATAGTGCCAATATTTGTATTAACATTTTATTTGCCGGGATTTTATGGAGATGTAATTCCATTTTTTTTGTTTGTTCTTGCATCCTTTACAGACTTTTTAGACGGACTTTTGGCAAGATTATATAAAGAAGAGTCTAAACTTGGTGAACTTTTAGATCCTATTGCTGACAAAATTATAGTGGCAACAGCTCTTATATTATTGGTAATGGATGGAACAATAAAAAATTTTGAAGTTATAGCTGCGATAATTATTCTGATTAGAGAAATTTTGATATCTGGGCTTAGAGAATTTTTAGCAAAAGGACAGGTAAATTTACCAGTATCAAATCTTGCAAAATTAAAAACATTTTTACAAATGTTTTCAATTTCTATTTTATTAACTGGTGAAACTGGTAACAAAATTTTAAATTTTCAAGACTATAATGCACAAACTATTGGGATAATAATTTTATGGCTTTCGGCTTTCTTAACTTTATTTACAGCTTATGATTACTTAAGAAAAGGAATTGACCATGCAATTTCTGAAGATAACAAGTAATTAAGCTGCTTTTTTTTTTCTTACAACTAGTTGATAGGAATCTGATAATCCAATAATTGTATTACAAACTTTAAAATCATAATTTGCTATTTTGGAAATTGGAGTTACTTCTGCGGCAGTACCTGTAAGAAAAGAACCAACAAAATTCTTAAGTTCCTCTGGAGCAATTTTTCTCTCTATTACTTTTATGTTTTTTGATTTTGCAATATCTATGACTGTTCTTCTTGTTATGCCATCAAGGAAAGAGTCGGGTATTGGGGTGTGCAGATTTCCCTCTTTGTCTTTAAAGAAGATATTTGCACCAGTTGCTTCCGCAACATTTCCTTCATGATCTAACATCAAAGAGTCTGTGTATCCGTCTCTCTCTGCTTCGTGTTTTGATAAAGTACATATCATATATAATCCAGATGCTTTTGTATCCCAGGGTATTGTATCTGGTGCAGGCCTTTTCCATTTAGATATATTTAATTTTATTCCTTCAACTTTTAACTTTGGATCGAAATAAGATCCCCACTCCCAGGTTGCTATTGCTACATGAATTTTTGTTTTTTGAGCTGAAATAGCCATCATTTCACTACCTCGCCATGCAATTGGTCTAACATATCCATTTTCAATTTTTTGAACTGAGATAATATTTTTACTAGCTTTGTTTATTTGATCCTCGCTATAAGGAATTTCAAAACCCATTCTTTTTGCTGAGTGAAAAAATCTAGAAGTATGTTCTTCTAATTTAAAAATTTCACCATCGTAAACCCTCTCACCCTCAAAAACGCAACTTGCATAATGTAATCCATGGCTTAAAACATGTAACTTAACATCTGACCAATTTACTAGTTCAGAATTGTACCAAATTTTACCATCTCTTTTATCGTAAGGAATCATCATAAAAAGAAAATTTATAAAAAAATAACTTCCTAAATTTAATATGTCAATATAACTTACTTATTATGAAAGATCTTCTTTATTTAAAAGATGAACAATTAAAAGGTTTTATTGAAAAAATTTTTGTCACTTATAGGGAGTCATTTAGTGATCCCAAGAAAATACTTAAAAAGTATCAATTAGGTACTGCGCATCATAAATCTCTTCATTTAATATCCTTTTATGATGGAATTACAATTTCGCAACTATTAAGGAAATTAAATGTAACTAAGCAGAGTTTAAATAGAGTTCTAAATGACATGAAGAGGCTAGATTTTTTAGAATTTAAAAAAGGCAGAAAAGATACAAGAGTTAGACATATTTATTTAAGCTCTAAAGGAAATAAAATTTACAACGAAATATTTTTTTCTCAAAAAAAAAGAATTTACAAAGCTTTTTTGAACTCATCGGCAAAAGAGGTGCTGAATTTTGACCAGGTATTAAAGAGAATAATAAATGAAAAGCTATAAAGCTCATATATTAGTTGTAGACGACGATGATGGTATAAGAAATTTAGTAAAAAAATTTTTAAATGAAAAAAGTTTTTTAGTAAATACAGCTAGTACAGCTGAAGAAGCTCAAAAAAAAATTTCAATCATAAAGTTTGATTTGATAATTTTAGATATTATGATGCCAGGCAAAAGTGGTTTAGAATTTTTAAATGAAAATAAAACACTTATTGATACACCAGTAATACTTTTGACTGCTAAAGGTGAGCCAAAAGAAAGGATTGAGGGACTCGAATCTGGAGCAGATGATTATTTACCGAAACCATTTGAACCACAGGAACTGCTATTAAGAATAAAAAATATTTTATCCAAAACACAAAAAAAAAACCTTATAAGAGCTATAAATTTTGGAAATATAAAAATTGATTTAACAAAGTTGTTAATAGTAAAAGAAAAAAAACAACTTAAAATTAACACAACTGAAAAAAAAATTTTAGATAAAATGATAAATCAACCTGGCAAGGTTTTCAGTAGACTAGAAATAGGAAAACTTATTAATCTAGAAAAGGAAAGGTCAATTGACGTAATTATTACTAGACTAAGAAAAAAAATTGAAATGAATTCAAAAAATCCAAAATATTTACAAACTATAAGAGGTGCAGGATATGTTTTATGGATTGAATAAATTTGTTAAAGAAATACTTCCAAAAAGATTATTTTATAGAGCTCTTTTAATTGTTGCAGCTCCAATCATAATTTTACAGATCACTATATCAGTAGTTTTTTTTGATAGTTTGTGGATAAAAACAAATAAAGGTATGACAAATGCTTTAATAGGAGAAATTAAATTTTTTTTAGATGCTTATGATAATGAAGATTACAATAAAGAGAATTTAATAAATTTATTTGAGGAACATCACAACTTTACTGTAAAATTTATTTCATTTAGTGACTTACCAAAACAAGATATGGAGAGATGGTTCAGCCCTATGGATCGTACTTTGAGAAGAGAATTAAAATCCAGAAATTTAAGTTATTGGTTTGATACTACTAAATTCAAAGGATTAATTGAATTAAGAATAAAACATATTAATGGGTACTTTGAATTTTATATTCCCAAAGAAAGAGTTACCAGTACATCGGCTAGATTATTTGCTTTATGGATCACATTCCCAGCGTTTTTATTAATTACAGTTGCCTTAATTTTCTTAAAAAACCAAACACGACCAATCGTAAATTTAGCGAAAGCATCTGAAAAATTTGGAAGAGGTGAAGATGTTGGTGAATTCAGGCCTTCTGGTGCTCTTGAAATACGTCAAGCTGGATTTGAATTTGATAGAATGAGGAAGAGAATTTTAAGACATTTAAATCAGAGATCTGAGATGTTGTCTGGAATAAGCCACGATTTAAGAACTCCACTAACAAGAATAAAGTTACAATTAGCCTTTATCAAAGACAACAATATTTCAAAAAAACTCTCTGAGGACATAGAGGAAATGGAAAAAATGTTAAATGAATATTTGCAGTTTGCTAGTTCGACGTCTTCTGAAAAAGATGAATCATTTAATATCTCAAATACAATCAAATCTTTAATAAAAAAATATGATAATGCTTTAATATCCTCAGATATTGAGGAAATTGTAAACTTTAATGGGCGAAAGAATTTATTAATAAGGTGTCTCAGCAACATAATAGACAACGGTCTTAAGTATGGAAAAAAAGTTACATTTTCTCTAAAAAAGTTAAATAAAATAATGGTTATAATTATAGAGGATGACGGACCAGGTATTCCAAAATCAGAATATTCAAATGTTTTCAAACCTTTTTATAAAATAAATAAAGGAAGAGGTGACTCAAAATCAAGCGTGGGTCTTGGCCTTTCAATTGCATCTGACGTAGTTAGATCCCATGGGGGAAAAATTGATTTAAATAAATCAAAATTAGGTGGTTTGAGTGTTAAGATTTCTTTACCTTTTTAATTCGTTTATTTTTTTTTAATTTATTTATCTCGTTTTCCAATTTTTCAATTCTTCTTTTAAGAATATCTGTTTCTTCTTTTGTTGATATTTTCATTTTTAAAATGATTTCATCTCTCTGAGATTTAATTATGTTAACTACTTCATTGCTTAAGTCTTTGTAGGATATTAATCCTTGGGCAAGTAAACTTGTTAATTTTTCTAATAAAATTTTAGATTTTGACATACTTTTGTTTTTAAAAATAATATATTCTAATTTTTATAATATGCTTATTAATAATTTGAATCCAGTAGCTTTTGAAATATTTTTTATCAAAATTCACTGGTACTCCCTTGCGTATATTTTTGGGATTATCTGTGGATGGATTTACATAAAGAAAATATTAATTAAAAACAAAAATCATAAGATTTACATCGATGACTTAATAACTTATCTAATTATAGGTATAATTGTAGGAGGGAGACTAGGTTATGTCTTGATTTATAATTTAAAATTTTACCTAAAAAATCCTTTAGAAATAATTATGTTATGGCAAGGAGGGATGTCTTTTCACGGGGGTTTAATAGGAATTATAATAGCCACTGTTATTTTTTGTAAAAAAAATAATTTAGAAAAGTATATTTTTTTTGATTTTATAGCTGTTGCAGCACCTATTGGAATTTTTTTTGGTAGAATTGCAAATTTTATAAATAGCGAGCTTGTCGGAAAACCAACTGATTTAATTTGGGGTGTTATCTTTCCTTTAGTCGATAATATTCCAAGACATCCGTCACAATTGTACGAGGCTATTTTTGAAGGCATATTTTTATTCATTATAATGAATAAAATTTACTTTAGTAAAAATTACAAAGAGGGAAGCTGTTCTTTTGCTTTTTTAATTTTTTACGGAATATTTAGATTGTTTTCTGAAATTTTTAGAGAACCTGATGAACAAATTGGTTATATCTTTGGATCATTAAGTATGGGAATGTTATTAAGTATACTTATGATATTTATAGGTATTTTACTCTTGCGTAGAAAATGAAAAAATCACTTGAAAAATTTAATATTATAAAAAATCGAAAAATTAAAGTTGATGATTTTATAAATAGAGCATTATACAAACCAAAAGTAGGGTACTATACAAATAAAATGCCTTTTGGGAAAAAGGGTGATTTTGTTACATCTCCAACTATATCAAATTTATTTTCTGAGATTATAGCTATATGGATAATTTCGACTTGGGAAACTTTAGGAAAACCTAAAATTTTTAACTTAGTTGAGCTTGGCCCAGGTGATGGAAGTTTATCGGAAGTATTAGTAAAAACTTTTAAAAATTTTCCAACCTTTAATAATTCCGTAAAATTTTTTTTATATGAAAAAAGTGAATTTTTAAGAAGTATTCAAAAAAAAAAATTAAAGGGGACTAATTTAAAGTGGATAAATGATTATAAAAACATAAAGGGCGGTCCAATTATTTTTTTTGGTAACGAATTTTTTGATGCAATACCAATAAAACAATTTTTTAATAAGGATAAAAAATTATTAGAAAAATGCTATATTTTTAATGGAAAATTTCTTGAGGAAACCCAGTGCAAGCCTAAATTGAGCGATTTAATTAAGTTAAAATCTTTTAAAATTTTAAAAAAACTTAAATTTATTGAATACCCAAAGCAAGGTCTTGGGGAATTAAGTAAAATTGTAAAAAAAATAAAATCTTTATCTGGAGGAGTGCTATTAATTGATTACGGTTATATGGGAGCATTAAATGAAAGTACTATACAAATTGTGATGAAAAATAGACAAATTCACAAAAAAAACCTATTAAAGTATATTGGTAATGCAGATATCACTTCGTTGGTAAATTTTAGCTTATTAAATGAATTTTTTTTAAAAAAAAAATTAAACGTTAAGAGAGTAGTTACTCAGAAATTTTTTTTAGAAAGAATGGGTATTATTGAAAGAGCTAAGATTCTGGAAAAAAAAATGAATGAAAAACAAAAAAAATATATGATCACAACGCTTTCAAGACTTTTAAATAAAAATTCAATGGGAGGGTTATTCAAAGTTATTTTTGCATATAAAAGTAATAATAAAAAATTTTTTGGATTTGAATGATTTTATCAAAAAAATTATTAAAGTATAGAAGTATTAAACACTGCTTTCTAGGCATGGAAGGTGGGAAATCTAAAGGAATATATAAAAGATTAAACTGTGGAAAAGGTTCATCTGATACAAAAGTAAACATAACAAAAAACCTTAAAATAGCTTGTCGAAAAATTGGCTCAACTCACAAAAAATTAATATTGTTACATCAAGTCCATAGTAATAAGTTTTTCTATGTAAATAGAGGAAAATATAAAACAAAGCTAGTTGGAGACGCTTTAATAACAGATAAAAAAAATATTGTATTGGGTATTCTGACTGCTGACTGCGCGCCTATAATTATTTATGACTCAAAACTCAAAATAATTTCAGCAATACATGCTGGGTGGAAAGGTGCCTACAAAGAAATCATTAAAAAAGTTGTTAATTTTTTGATTAAATCAGGAAGTGATCCCAAAGATTTGGTTGCTGCTATTGGCCCTTGTATAACTCAAAAAAATTATGAGATTCAATCTGATTTTAAGCTTAAATTTTTAAAACAAAACACTTTGAATAAAAATTTTTTCAAAAAAATAAAAAAAAAAACATATTTTAGCCTAAATAAATATGTTTATTTTCAATTGAAAAGTCTTGGTTTAAAAAAAATCGATTTAATTGATAAGGATACTTATAATCCAAGAAATAATTTTTTTAGTGCCAGAAGAGCTATACATAACAATCAAAATGATTATGGTAGAAATATATCATTAATTATGATTAAATAAACTTTTTCAAAATAATGAAGCTTCTAACGGGAAATAGTAATAAAAAATTAAGCGAAAAAATTGCTAAATATTTAAAAGAGAGGCTCGTCAATTCAAGTATAAGAAAATTTAAAGATGGGGAAATATATATAGAGATTAATGAAAACATTAGAGGTAATAATATTTTTATTATTCAATCAATCTCATCTCCTGCTAATGATAATCTTATGGAGATGCTATTATGTATTGATGCTTTGAAAAGATCATCCGCAAAAAATATCACTGCTGTAATTCCTTATTTTGGATATGCAAGGCAAGATCGAAAAGTTGTGCCAAGAACATCTATATCAGCAAAATTAGTTTCTAATTTAATTACTAAAGCTGGTGCTGATAGAGTTGTAACAGTTGATTTACATGCAGGACAAATTCAGGGTTTTTTTGACATACCGGTAGATAATTTATTTGCTACTCCTATATTTGCAAGACACATAAAAAAAAGAATTAAATCAAAAAATATAATTTGTGTTTCGCCAGATGTTGGTGGAGTTGCGAGGACAAGGGGTTTAAGCAAATTTCTTAATTCAGGATTAGCTATAATAGATAAAAGAAGACCGTCTCCAGGAAAATCAGAGGTAATGAATGTTATAGGGAATATAAAAGATAAATGTTGTATTATGGTTGACGATATAATTGATTCAGGTGGTACAATTGTAAATGCAGCTAAAGTTCTAAAACAAAAAGGTGCAAAGGAGATACATGTTTACATAACACATGGAGTATTAAGTGGTGATGCGGTTAATAAAATTAAAAAATCAACTATTAAAAATTTAGTTATTACAGACACAATAGACAATTATAACAAAATAAAAAACGCTAAAAATATTGAAATTTTGTCTGTATCAAATTTAATGGGTGAAGCGATAAGACGTATTTCTAACTCAACTTCTGTATCTTTTTTATTCAAATAATTTTCTTGTTTTATTAGTCAACATGAGTTAAAAAACTTTTTTTTTATGAGTTCTTTAGAAGCAAATATAAGAAATACCAAAACACCAGGTGAACTGAAAATTATTAGACAACAAGGAAATGTTCCAGGAATTGTTTATGGTGGATCAGAAAAAAATCAAAATGTTTCTGTTTCAATTAAAGTGCTAAAAAGTTTAATGGAAAAAGAAAATTTTCTTTCAAAAATTATTAAACTTAAAGTTGGTGGAAAAGAAGAAAATGTATTACCTAAGGATATATCATTTGATGTTATAACGGATGAGCCAATTCATATAGACTTCTTAAGGGTTGTTAAAGGTTCAAGCGTTATAATTGAAATACCAGTGAAATTTATAAACAATGAAAAATCTCCAGGTTTAAAAAGAGGTGGAGTACTTAATATCGTTAGAAGAAAAGTTGAATTAAAATGTCCCTCTGAAAACATACCAAGTGAATTAATTGTCGATTTAGATGGTGTGGATATAGGCCATAGTTTCAAGATATCATCAATAAAACTACCTGAAAATGTTTTTCCAACTATCACTGGAAGGGATTTTGTAATCGCCACTGTAGCAGCACCAACAGTTATTAAAGAGCCTGAAAAACCAGCTGAGACAGCAGAAAGTGAAGAAGCTGCTGAAGGTTCTACAGATACACAAGAAGCTGCTGGAGTACCTAAAGAGGGGACAGATGAAAAAAGTGGAACTGAAACAGAAAAAAAAGATGAGGGTAAGAAACCTCAATCAGAAAAAAAATAATTGATTAGATTTAATTCACATGTTTTTATTTGTTGGACTCGGTAATCCCACACCAAATTCAGAAAACAATCGGCATAATATTGGTTTCAAAATAATTGATGCTATAAACTCCAAATTTAAGTTATCTAAACAAAAACCCAAATTTAAAGGTCTATTAACGACAGGGAATATCAATGAAAAAAAAGTTTATGCGATAAAACCACTAACTTTTATGAATAACTCTGGGATCTGTATAAGAGAACTTATAGAATATTTTAAAATTGAAGCTGAAAACATAATAGTTTTTCACGATGATTTGGATATTGATTTTGGTAAGATAAAAACAAAGTTTGGAGGTTCTAGTGCAGGTCACAACGGGATAGAGTCTATAGATAAATTTATAGGTAAAGACTACTCTAGAGTAAGAGTAGGGATAGGCAAACCAAATGACAAAATTGCAGTTTCAGATTATGTTTTAAAAGATTTTGATGATGATGAAAAACAGCAATTAGAAACTTTAAAAAATAATATTACTGAAAATTTAGCTATTTTAATAGATAAAAAATTAGATCTTTTCTCAAGCACAGTTAATAATAAATAATGGGTTTCAAGTGTGGTATTGTTGGGCTACCGAATGTAGGTAAATCTACTTTATTTAATGCTCTAACTAATTCATCAAAAGCTCAAACAGGTAACTTTCCATTTTGTACAATAGAACCTAATCTTGGCATTGTACCAGTTTTAGACCCAAGATTAGACAAATTATTCGAAATCTCTAAATCAAAAAAAAAAATTTATACCACTATGACTTTTCTCGATATTGCGGGGTTAGTGCAGGGCGCCTCGAAGGGAGAAGGATTAGGTAATAAATTTTTGTCGCATATTAGAGAAGTTGATGCAATTGTTCACTTGCTAAGATGTTTTGACACTGATGATATCCAAAATGTAAATAAGGATGTAAATCCTATACGAGACTTAGATATTATTGAGACAGAAATGAAGCTCGCAGACTTAGAGTCTATAGGAAAAAGAGTAGATAAAAAAAATTTAAAAAAGATTACAGATGATGATTTAAATATACTTAAAACAGCTGAAAATTATATAAATAATGATAAAGATTTAAATGAGCTGAGAAACCTATTTGATTTAAATTTAATTAACAAATCTGGTTTACTATCTTTAAAACCAAAACTTTATGTGTGTAATGTTGATGAAAAAAGTATTTCATCAGGAAACAAATATTCGAAAGAGGTTCAAAAAAATAAGAAAATTGATCATACAATTTTAGTCTCAGCAGAAATAGAAAATCAGATAAATCAATTAGAAAATAATGATAAGAAAAATTTTATGGAGTTAATGAATATTGAAAAAACTGGTTTAAATTATTTAATTGAAAAAGGATATAAGTTGCTTGATCTTGAGACTTTTTTTACCTCTGGGCCTGAGGAATCTAGAGCATGGACGGTAAAAAAAGGTAGCACTGCTCCTGTCGCTGCAGGAAAAATTCACTCAGATTTTGAAAAAGGATTTATAAGAGCCGAGACAATTTCCTTTAATGATTTTGTTACAAATAATGGTTGGCTTAATTGTAAAAACAATGGCAAAATGAGATTAGAGGGAAAAGATTATACAGTTAAGGATGGGGATATTTTAAACTTCCGTTTCAATACGTGACCAGATTTTTTTCATACTAAAGTAGACTAGTATACTTAATATAATAAGGTAGACTATTGCTCTAAAACCTATTTTGTGTCTTTGTTCTAGATGAGGTTCTGCTGTCCACATTAAAAAGTTCACTACATCTTTTGCCATTTGTTGTTCCGTGGCACTAGTGCCGTCTGCATATTCAACTAGACCATCAGACAGAGGTGCTGGCATCTTTATTTTATTTCCGTACATGTATTTGTTATAATAAACTCCGTCATCTAATTTTATATCTTGTGGAGGTTCCTCATAACCTAGTAAAACTGAATAGATATAATCTACCCCACCTTTTCTAGCTTTAACTAATACGGACATATCCGGTGGATAAGCTCCACCGTTGGCTGACTTAGCTTCTTGCTCATTTGCATAGGGCATTGCGAATTTATCCGATAATCTTCCAGGTCTTGTAAACATTTCTCCATCGGAATTTGGTCCGTCAGGTATTTCAAAATTAGCTGCTATAGCTTTTGCCTCTTGCACTGAAAACTCTGGGCCACCCTCCTCTGAAAGATTTCTGTAAGACATGTATTTTAATGAGTGACATGAAGCACATACTTCTTGATAGACCTGATAACCTCTTTGCAGAGATGCCCTATCAAACTTTCCAAATGGTCCCTTAAAAGTCCAGTTGGTTTTTAATAGTTTTTCAGATTTTTCTGCAGTATTTACTGCGTTGCTTAAAATTAAAAAGAATATTAAAAAAAAATACCTAAAAAATTTTAACATTATAACTTTTGACTGTTCTCTCTATTTCTTACAGGTTCTGCATTTAAAGATCCGCCAAAAATAGGTTCGGTGATACTTAAAGGTAATGGTGTGGTTTTTTCAATTTTACCTAAAATAGGCAAAATTATTAAGAAATGTGCAAAATAATATGCAGTTCCTATTCGTGCAATTAGTAAATATAGACCCTCTGCGGGCATCGCTCCAACATAACCTAAAATCAAAACATCAGCTACTAAGATCCAATAAAATTGTTTGTACAAAGGTCTAAAAACTGCAGATCTAACTTTCGAGGTATCTAGCCAAGGTAAAGCTACAAGTATAAAAATTGCTGATAGCATTGCAATAACCCCCATTAGCTTATCGGGAACTGACCTTAAGATCGCATAAAATGGCAACAGATACCATTCTGGAACAATGTGAGCAGGTGTTACCATTGGGTTTGCCTCTATATAATTATCTGCATGACCTAATACATTTGGTGAATAAAATACAAATGCAGCAAACAAAATCGTAAATAGCAATAATGCAAATAAATCTTTTATAACTATGTATGGGTGAAATGAAACGGTATCTTTAGATGGCTTTTTTATATCTATTCCAATAGGGTTGTTATTTCCAGGAATATGTAATGCCCAAATATGTAAGACTACTAAACCTAGTATCAAAAATGGAATAAGATAATGTAATGTAAAAAATCTTGTTAGTGTTGGATTATCAACTGAATATCCTCCCCATAACCATGTAACTATTCCTTCACCAACCAGAGGTATTGCGCTGAATAAATTTGTTATTACAGTAGCTCCCCAAAAACTCATTTGTCCCCAAGGAAGCACATAACCCATAAAAGCAGCAGCCATCATCAATACATAAATTATTATACCAAGAATCCATATAATTTCTCTTGGTGATTTATAAGATCCGTAAAACAACGATCTAAATATATGAATATAAACTGCAAGGAAAAACATTGATGCTCCGTTTGCATGAATGTATCTTATAAGCCAGCCGTAGTTTACATCTCTCATTATATGTTCGACACTGTTGAATGCCATATCTGCGTGAGCAATATAATGCATAGCTAAGACTAGACCTGTTATGATTTGAGTAATAAGACAAAAAGTTAAAATACCACCAAATGTCCACCAGTAATTTAAATTTTTTGGAGTGGGATAGTCTGTTAGATGGTTTGTTAATGTTAGTAGAGGTAATCTATCATTAAACCATTTTCCAAATTTAGATTTGGGTTGATATTCATGTTCACTCATAATTTTATCCAATCATAATAGTTTTGCTATTAACAAATTTATATTTAGGTATCTCTAAGTTGGTAGGCGCTGGCCCTTTCCTAATTCTACCAGAAGTATCATAATGAGATCCATGGCAAGGACAAAACCAACCATTGTAATCACCTTTATCAGCTAAAGGCACGCATCCAAGATGTGTGCAAACTCCAAGCATTACTAACCACTCAGGATTAGTTGCTCTGTCCTCGTCTTTTTGCGGATCTTTTAATTCATTTAAACTAACCGATTTAGCTTCCATAATCTCATTTTCAGTTCTTCTTTTTATAAAAACGGGTTTACCTCTCCATAAAACTGTTATTGATTGACCTGGTTGTACTGAGCTTACGTCAACCTCTGTTGTTGCAAGAGCCTTTACTGAAGCATCAGGATTCATTTGGTCAATAAGTGGCCAGGCTGCGGCTCCAATTCCAACTACTCCTACAACTGTAGATGCAGTGAATATGAAGTCTCTACGCTCAACTTTTTTTTGATCTGACATTCTAATTATTAAATATACCTAATATATGAATTCATATAATATAAAAACTAAATATATCCATAGTAAGAATGACACATAAAGAAACAAAATTTGCTCCAAAAATTGCCCTTTATCAGCCGGATATACCGCAAAATACCGCATCAATTATTAGGACCTGCTCTTGTTTAGGAATAATGCTTGAAATTATTGAGCCATGCGGGTTTATCATAAGTGATCGAAAATTCAGAAGAGTTGTGATGGACTATTATGATGCTAAAAATATTCAATTTTACAAAAGTCCAGAGGACTTTTTTATTAGTAAAATAAATAAAAGAATAATTTTAATGACAACTAAGTCAAAAAAATCATATAAAGAATTTCTGTTTAAAGAAAGTGATACTGTGTTATTTGGTAACGAAAGCTCAGGTGTACCAACTAACGTACACAAAAAAGTAAGTCATAGATTAACTATTCCCATGATGAATAAAAAAAGATCACTAAATTTGTCATCATCAGTATCAATTGTAGTTTCAAAAATTATAAATCAGGCTAATTTTAATGGATAAAGATATAAAAAAGAAATTAACTAGGAATTGGTTTATAAACCTGCAGGAAATGATTTGTAATACGATACAGCAAATTGAAGGTGGAAAAATAAAATTTTTAAAGAAGAGCTGGAAAAGAAGTATAAAAAAGGATGAGGGAGGTGGCTGCTATTACGTTCTTGAAAATGGGAAAATATTTGACAAAGTTGGTGTCAACTTTTCGGAAGTTTATGGAAAACTGACTGAAGAATTTAAAAAGAAAATTCCTGGTACAAAAAATAATAAAGATTTTTGGGCATCTGGCGTTTCCGTGGTAATGCACATGAAAAATCCTCATGTACCAGCTATGCATTTTAATACCAGATATATATATACAAATCACGGCTGGTTTGGAGGAGGTATGGATGTTACTCCATGCTTAAATGATTCAACTGTTAAAAAACTATTATTTAAAAAGTTAAAAAAAATATGTGATAGACATGACAAAAAATATTTTAAAAAATATAAAAAATGGTGCGATGAATATTTTTATTTACCACACCGAAAAGAGCCAAGAGGTATTGGCGGAATTTTTTTTGATTATAAAAAAAAAGATTGGGAAAAAGATTTTGAATTTGTAAGGGATCTGGGAATAAACTTTATTCAAATATTTAATCGAATTATTAGTCTTAGAAAAAGTAAAAAATGGAACTTGAAACAAAAAAATATTCAATATTTAAAAAGAGGTAGATATGTGGAATTCAATTTATTATATGACAGAGGCACAAAATTTGGTTTACAAACTGGTGGAAATGTAGAAGCTATATTAATGTCACTTCCCCCTTTAGCAAAATGGAAATAAAATATGAGTAACAAAGAACCAATTACGGTAGATGGACTAAAAAAATTATCAGAAGAACTTGTCTTTTTAAAAGAAAAAAAAAGACCTAAAATAGTAAATGCTATTTCAGAAGCTAGGTCACACGGAGATTTAAAAGAAAATGCTGAGTATCATGCTGCAAAAGAACAGCAATCTTTAAATGAGGGAAGAATTCAAGAAGTAGAGGATACTATAGCAAGAGCAAATGTAATAGATGTAACTAAACTTGAAAATGATGGTAAGGTAATCTTTGGTGCAACTGTTTCTCTTCAAGATTTAGACAGTAATGAAAAAATTAAATATAAACTTGTTGGTAAAGATGAAGCAGATATTAAAAAAAAATTTATATTTTATCAATCTCCTATTGGCAAAGGTCTTATTGGAAAAAATAATGGTGACTTCGTTGAAATTAATACTCCGTCTGGTAATAAAAATTTTGAAATTATAAAGGTAGACTACGTTTAATTTCTTAAAATACTGTCAACTTTTTCATCAGCTAATTTAAAATTGTTACTCAGCCATGCAGTTTCTAATTGTTTAAGTTTATCGCCTAATAGTTTACCATCTTTATAATTATATTTTTCCTTTAAAAATTTAGCGTTAAAAGGAAAAACTGGCACTTTCTCCGTTTCATAAAATGTAATTAACTCCTTAATATTATGAATATTTTTAGATTTAAGAATATGAAATTTGATAAGGTCAATTACTTTATCTTTGCCATGTTTATAAAGGAGTACTTTTAAATTTTCCTTTTCAAAAAAATTCTTATTTAAGTCTTGATAAGTATTTTTTAAAAATAATATTCTATCTTTTTCATCTTTTGATATATTAAATTTATGCAGGAAATAATCTGCATTATCAGTTTCATCAATTATTAAGAGGCTTATTAAAAGGGTAAAATCATTTTCTTTAAAGAGATTTTCGTTACCCCTTTTTTCGATATTTTTAATTATATTAAAATTGTTAATTTGAGGAAAAATCAATTGTATTATTTCTCTTGAAAACTGATCTTTGGTTATTTTAAAAAAACCTTTAGATAAAAATATTTTTTTTAACTCACTAAGCAACCTATCGCCTGATATTATATTTATGCCACTAATATTTTGTTTGATTATTTTTTTAATTTCTTCTGGATGATTATTTTTTGAATAGATTAGGAAAAACCTAATATATCTTAAGATTCTCAAATAATCCTCTTTAATTCTAGTTGCAGGATTTCCAATGAATTTAACACATCCATTTAACAGATCTTTTTTTCCGTTAAATGGATCAAATAATTCTCCGTTTAAATTTGAATAAATTGAATTAAATGTGAAATCTCTTCTTTTTGCGTCTTCTTTCCAATTCTTGCAATATTGAACTTCTGCAAATCTTCCATCTGTTTTCACGTCTTTTCTCAAAGAGGTAATTTCGAATTTTTTCTTTTCTATAATTGCTGTTATCGTCCCATATTTTTTTCCAACATCTATATGTTTGATATTATTTTTATTTAAGCAATTCATAACCTCATCTGGATTAAGGTTAGTTGCTAGATCAATTTCTTCTATTTTCTCACCTAATATATTTTGTCTAACACATCCACCAACAAAAAGTATTTCACTTTCTATTGAGTGGTCGTTAATTGAATTAAAAATTTTTTTTATCTTTAGATCATTTTTTAAATTTTGCAATCGATTTGGAGAATTAATATTATTATTAGTAAAAATTTTTAAAAACTTTTTTATCATAAAATGGCTGGGGCGCTAGGATTCGAACCTAGGAATGGCGGTACCAAAAACCGCTGCCTTACCACTTGGCTACGCCCCAAAATCAGTTTCTTATAACATAAAGTTTTAATATTTATATAGTTTTAGATAAAACAGACCAATATTCTGGATAATTTTTTCTAAACTTTCTGATGCTATTTATAATAGAATTTCTTGATTTAGAATAGGCGACAAAACATGACCCCGATCCTGTCATTTTAACAAAATTTATCCCAGGCTGATTTTCAAGAAATTCAATAGGTTTTTTTAACTTTGGGTATTTTTTTATTACGATATCTTGCAAATCATTTTTTAGACTGCCTAAATTATTGAATTTGTTTTTAATATTTTTTAGAGGTTTTGAGTATCTTTTTACTTTGGAAAAGATATACTTTGTTGAGCAACCATATTTTGGCATAAATAATAATAAAAAATATTTTGTCTTTTTGTTCAATATTTTTACAGAATTATTACTATCTAAAAACATAATATTTTTACAAAATCCCAGTTTCACATCATGTCCAATTGAATCGTTTAAATTTTTTAATATTTTTTTGTTAATTTTAATTATTTTATTTTTCATGAAAATTTTAATTAAAGTGGCAGCATTCATAGATCCACCACCCATTCCTGACTTAAAAGGTATATTTTTTTTTACTATTACAAGATACTTTTTTTTAAGTAACTTTTTTTTGTCTAAAATAGATAAAGTTTTAAAGATTGTATTACGACTAGTAATTTTTTTTGAAAATTTACCTTTAAACAATATCTTATGCTTACGACTGTCTATCTGTCTTAGACTAATTTTGTCATGAAGAGAAATCAGCGATACTATACTCTGTAATTTATGTAAATTTTTAGTTTTTCCTATAACGTTTAAATTTAAATTTATTTTTGCATAAGACTTTTGCGATATCGTGTTCATAGAAACAGTTTAATTAGTAAAATTATAATCCAAAAACTAATTTTTTTTCAATTTCTTTTTTTAACTCCTCTTCGGTATCTTCTAATTTTAAAACTCCCTTCCAAAAATATCTTGCTTGCACTTTTTTGTTAAGTCTCCACAATACATCGCCATAATGATCATTAACTATTGGATCATAAGGCATAAGTTTTACTGCTTTTTCTAGATATTTTTTTGCATTAACAAAGTCTTCAATTAAATAGTAGGCCCATCCAATTGAGTCTGTAATGTAAGGGTCATTTTCTCTTAAACTATAAGCTTCCTTTAACATATCCATTGCATCAGGAATTTTGTAAGATCTCTCTAACCAGCTGTATCCAAGATAATTTAAGACATATGGTTCATCTGGATCTATTTTAAGAGATTCTATTAAATCTTCGTCAGCTTTTAAAAAATTTTTTTTTCTTTCGTAACTAGTTCCTCTTTTATATAAAAGATCTGCATATTCCTCTGCACTATAATTCGAGTATTGTATTAAATTTGAATAAATTTCTATTGCACCTTCGTAGTCTTGAAAGTTTCTCAATATGTTAGCCATGTCAAATAAAATCTTGTTTGACGGGTTTTGAATTTTTCCGTACTCTTTTTTAATAAATTTTAAAGCACTATCGTCATTTTTAGTCTCTTGGATAATTGATGCATTTTTTTTCACTTTAAACCAATTATATATAACGTTATCTTTTTCAATGTTGCTTAATTCATTTTTTACTAATTTATATTTTTTAGTATCCATGTAGTTTTCGATCAGTAATGTCGAATTAAGAGTAAATTTCGGGTTAAGATATTTTGCTAAGATAATATAAAAATTTGATTCTTTAAATAAACCTTGTGATGAGTAAAGATTAGCGATTAAATAGAAAAACTCTGCAATAATATCTTTCTCATTTTTACATGAAAATAAATTATTTAATTTGTCGTAATTCTTTTCTTCAATCCATTTTACTGATTGAGCAATTAGCAAAGGTTTATTAAGTTGGTTAATATTTTGTAAAACTTGGTCGATTTTATTAATTTTATTTTGTTCAATTAAATAATCTAAATAAAAGTAGATATATCTAGAGCTACTTCCATCATATTCTATAAATTCTTCAAACCTTTTATCTGTATTTTTTAAATCAAAATAACAGCTTAAAAAAGCTAAGCTAATTTCGTCTAATTCTGCAAAATTATTGTTTTTATAACTTTCGATATCCTTGCTTTTAAAAACTTTTAAGTAGTTTTTTAAAACTTTTGACAAAATAATGTGGTATCTATCATCTGGATCAATCAAGCTTTCTATTTTTTCTAAATTTGAACTACTTTTTTCTAAATTTTTATTTTTTAAATTATCTACCAAGAGAATCACTTCTTTCTCTAAAAAGGAAAAATTATTTTGGGAATACTTGATTTTCTTAATCGCCAAATAGATTTTTTCATTTGCAACCAGTGATTTTATATAATTTTTGAAATGCTCTTCGTGTCTTACATTTAAGATCTTTGAATTTTCTAGGAATTTCAAGGAGTTTTTTGCATCATTGTTATTGATTGATAGTACTGCTGAAAAATAATTAGATAAATTTTTTTGATCAAACTTATTAACATCACTTACTTTAGAAAACGATGAAGTTTGATATATTAAAAAAATTACAAGAAAATAAATGTATTTATGCATACATTAAACATATGTCTAAAAATAATTTAAATCAAAGAAATAAAGTAGAAGATTTTTTATTTAAATCTAAGTTTGATTACAAAAATCAACCAATTAATAGATTAAAAAAAGTTGAAATAATTCAAAATAAACAAGAGTTATTAAAAAAACTAAAACTAAAAATTGAAAATTTAAAAGATTGTGAACTTAAAAAAAATGCTAACAAAATTGTATTTAGTGATGGTAACGAAGATAGTTCAGTAATGATTATAGGCGAAGGACCAGGTCAAAAAGAAGATGAGCTAGGTAAACCATTTGTGGGTGATGCGGGTATATTATTAAATAAAATGTTTGCAGCAATTAATTTAGACAGGAAAAATATTTATATTACAAATGTTGTTAATTACAGGCCTCCTTCAAATAGAAAACCTGAAATAAAGGAAATTAAAAGATATTCTGAATATTTATATGAACACGTTGAAATTATTAACCCAAAAATGATTATTCTACTTGGTAGCACAGCCATGGAGGCGTTTTTTGGATCAAATTTAAAAATATCAAAAGAAAGAGGTATTTGGAAAGAAATACTGATCAAAAATAAAACCTTTTTAACAATGATAACTTTTCATCCTGCGTATTTACTACGACAAGCTGAACAAAAAAAATATTCTTGGCTAGATTTAAAAGAGATAAGAAAGAAAATTGATGAACTTAAAATCAATATCTAAAGGTAATCAAAATATTGCAGGTGTAGATGAAGTGGGTAGAGGTAGTTTAATAGGACCCGTTTATGCATCTGCAGTTATATTAAAAAAAAACTGCGATGTTAAAAAATTGAAAGACTCAAAAAAATTAACAAAAAAAGAGCGTGAAGTTTTAAACAAATATATAAAAAGAAACTCATATTGGTCTATCGGGTCTGCATCAAAAGAAGAGATAGAGAAACTAAATATTCTAAATGCCTCACTGTTAGCCATGAAAAGAGCTATAAAAAAATTAAAAAAAAAACCTTGTTTGGTTTTAGTTGATGGTAACAGAATTCCAGTAATGAAAAATTATAATCTAAAATATGTAATTAAAGGTGATCGAAAAATACCTCAAATCTCAGCGGCCTCAATTGTTGCTAAAGTTTCTAGAGACAGTTTGATGAAAAAAATTTCTAGGAATTTTTCAAAATATCAATGGAATAAAAATTGTGGGTATGGAACAAAAGTTCATATTCAAGCAATTCGAAAATTTGGTATCACACGGCATCACAGAAGAACTTTCAAGCCCGTACACAACATATTGAGTCCAAGGTAATAACAGACACAATTAATTCAAAATAATTCAATCATGAGTTGACGTGTAGTCTTGTCTAGAGTCTAATTATCTTTTTTAAAATGAAAGAGTTAAATTTAAAAAATAAAATTATTAATGGGGACAGTCTTAAAGAGCTAAAAAAAATCCCTAAAGAAACTTTCGACTTAATTTTTGCAGATCCACCTTACAATTTGCAATTAAAAAATCAACTCTCTAGACCAGATAGATCTAAGGTGAGTGCAGTAAATGATAAATGGGATCAGTTTGAAAGCTTTAAAAAATATGATGACTTTACATATGCATGGCTTGTTGAATGTAAAAGAATTTTAAAAAAAAATGGAGCTATTTGGGTAATTGGTAGTTATCATAATATTTTTAGAGTTGGAACAGTCATTCAAAATTTACGCTTTTGGATATTAAATGATGTCATATGGAATAAAAAAAATCCAATGCCTAATTTTAGAGGAACAAGATTTACTAATGCCCATGAAACCTTAATTTGGGCATCGAAATCTGAAAAGTCTAAATACACTTTTAACTATCAATCTTTAAAGTGCTTAAATGACGATCTTCAAATGAGATCTAACTGGGAATTGCCAATTTGTAATGGTTCTGAAAGATTAAAAAAGAATGGTAAAAAAGTGCATTCTACCCAAAAACCTGAGGCTCTACTTCACAGAATTTTATTAGCAACAACAAATAAAAATGATTTTGTTTTAGATCCTTTTTTAGGATCAGGAACAACGGCAACAGTTGCTAAGAAATTGGGAAGAAATTATTGTGGTATTGAAAAAGAAAAAACCTATTTTAATGCTGCTGAACAAAGGTTAAATAAAACAAAACTTATAGAGGATGATTATTTAGATACTCTTCAAAATGGAAGATCTAAACCAAGAATACCTTTCGGCTCGTTAGTTGAGTTAGGAATAATTAAACCAGGGACTACTATATACGATAATAAAAAAAAAATTAGCGCAAAAATAATGGCTGATGGGAGTATTAAGCATGAACAAACAGAAGGTTCAATTCATAAAGTAGCAGCCACAATTTTAGGAACAGAAAGCTGCAATGGTTGGACTTTTTGGCACTACAATCTTAACGGTACCATTGTACCTATTGACCACTTAAGACAAAGACTAATATCTAGTAATCAATTTTTATAAATTCTACCTAAATAATATTCTAGAAATTTTTTATTTTTTACTAGTCTTTTTAGGAAAATATTTCTGAAAAATATTATTAAAGGATTTGATAAATGAAAAGCAGACAAATTAAATTTTGATCTAAAATTAACCATTTTTAATTTATTTACCCTCCTTTTGAAAAAATTAACTTCTTTATCGGTATTTAAAAACATAAAAAGTTCATAAGCACTCTCAATCGATTGCGATGCACCTTGAGCAAATGATGGTGGAAAAGCAAAAAAAGCATCACCAATCAAATGAATATTATTATTCTGTATTTTGAGAAACTCATCACTAATAAAAACTGGAAATATTTTTAATTCCTTAACACCTGTAACAAATTCTTTAATTTCGTGAGGGATATTTTCTAAAATTCTTTTGATAAAGGAGTTTTCACTAAATAACGAATAATTACCTTGTTCCTCTAATGAGAGAGAGTGTTTCATAATAGCAATAAAATTTAAATCACCTTTAGAATTTAATGGGTAAATAACATAGTGAAAGTTTGGACCCAAAAACAAAGCTATATTTCTTTTGTTCATGTTTTCAGGAAATTTAATTAATTTACCTCTAATAGCTAATGTGTCATTATATTTTGGTTTTACTTTATTATTTGAAATTAGATTTTTGCTCTTTGAAAAGACTCCATCAGCGATAATCAAGTAATCACATTCTTTAGTCTCATTATTTTCAAATGAAATTTTAATTCGTTTTTCTTGATCATTTATTTTAGAAATTTTAAAACCAGTTTTTATTATGTCATCCAAATCTTTTTTTAAAAAATTTATTAAAGTTGATCTTTTTAGTGTAGTATATTTGATATCATCTGTATTGAAATTTGTGATATCTAGATCACAAATTTTATTTGATGAATTGATTGAAAAAAAATCGATTTTTTTAGGATTAAATTTTTCATTATTAGATAATTTATTAAATCCAATTTTATTCAAAAGCTTAACGCTATTGACCGAAAGTTGAATACCGTACCCATCCTCTAAATTAATAGTGTCGTTTTTTTCATAAATTGTAATTTCATAATTCAAACTTTTTCTAAAAAGATTGGCGATATACAATCCTGAGATGCCTGCTCCAATTATCGCAATTTTTTTCATCAATTTTTCTCGAGATATTTAACTACTTTTTTAGTGAATGTTGGCAACATGTAATTATTTAATTTTCTTTGATCAATCCAAATAAATGATGAATATTTATTAATATTTTTTAAATGCAGTATTTTTATATTCATATTCATATTAGACATTTTAATATTAAGACTTTTATTAAATTTTTTAGGCTTATGTAATTCTTCCATGGGAAAAATTCTTAAATTTTTTAAAAAATTAAATTTAGTATTTTTTATTAATAAATATTTTTGATCCTTTTTATAAACTTTGAGTAAAAAATATTTGTCTTTATGTTTTTTTGAATTTTTTGTTAAATTAAAGTCTTTCTTTTTAAAGGATTTACATTTTTTAGTTATAGGACATTGGCAACATATTGGATTAGTAGGCTTACAAACTAAAGCACCAAATTCCATAAGTGCCTGAGCATAATCACTTGAACGCTTTGAAAATCCTAAAATAGATTTTTTTTCAATTAAATTTTCTTTCTGAATTTCTTTTTCTTTTTTTAAATAAAGGTATCTTTTTAAAATTCTTTCTACATTTCCATCTAGTGGAATATATGGCTTATTGAATGCAATAGCTAAAATTGCATTAGCAGTATAATCTCCTATGCCAGATAATGATTTCAAATCTTCAAAATTATCAGGTATTACTCCATTAAAATTTTTAATTACAGACTGTGCTGCTTTCTTTAAGTTTGATACTCTCGAATAATATCCAAGACCCTCCCAAAGTTTAATTAGTTTTTTGTTATCAACCCTTGCAAGTTTTTTTATGTTTGGAATCTCTTTAACAAATTTGTTAAAGTATGGAATTACGGTTGCTACTTGAGTTTGTTGCAACATAAATTCACTAATCAACGTATTATACAGTCTTTTTTCTTTGGAAACATTTTTTCGCCATGGTAATGATCTTTTATTTAAATCATACCATTTAAGAATATTTTTTGTTACAAATGGATCTTTCATATGCAATTTAAAAAATATACTAAGCAGAGATTAGGGGGCATTCAAGGTCTAAGATCTTTTAAAGACACTTTGCCCACAAAAGTAAAAAAAATTATAAATAAAAAAGGTAGTATATTTCCTGAAATATTAAATAATTGGAATTATATAGTAGGTAAAGAATTATTCAATGTTTGTTATCCATACAAATTTAAGAGTTCAAACAAAGTAAGAGGATCGTTATTAGAAATTATGGTAAATAGAGGTAGTGAAGTGGATGTAGAGTATTCTAAAAAACAAATTATGAATAAATTAAATTCAGTTTTTGGTTATGTAGCGGTCGATAAAATAAAGATAATAACTTTTGAAAAAAATGAGAAAATTAATTTAGAAAAAAGTAAATGTACGTCAAAAAGAGATTTCTCAAAAAGTTTAAACGGCATTAAAAACTTAAATATTAAAAATGCTCTTAAAGAATTAATTGATTCATATAAAAATAAATGAAAAAAATAAAAACTATATTATTATTTGTCTTTATTGCATTGTCTAATCTGTCTTACGCTGAAACAATTAAGCCAATAATAGATGGAAATAGTAATGCAAAAATAAAACTTGTAGTTTATGAATCTTTAACATGTTCTTATTGTGCTAACTTTCATAAGAATGTTTATCCAGAATTAAAAAAAAAATTTATTGATGAGGGAATTATATCAATTGAATATAAAAGTTTTCCATTAAATATTGCGGCTTTTAATGCTTCAAAGTTTGCACATTGTGAGAACGATGGAAATTCTGAATTGCTTCACTTTTTATATTATAACCAGAACGAATGGGCAAAAGGTTCGACAGCTGAAGAATATAACAAAAATCTAATTAAAGTTATTAAATCTGGAAACTTTAAAATTAACGAGCAAAAATGCTTGGAGAATAAGTCGTTAGAGGATCATATACTTAACGACCGAATCGAAGGGGTAAAAAGTTTTAATATAAACTCAACCCCTACTCTATTAATAAATGGGAAAAAGTTCGAAAAATCACTTACATTCAAAAATTTGAAAAAAGCTATAGAAAAACTATTATAGTTTTTAATGGAATTTAAAAAAATTCAATTAAATGGTTTCAAATCATTTGCCGATAAAACCGATCTATTAATAGAAAATGGGCTTACGGGTATTGTTGGACCTAATGGTTGTGGAAAATCAAATATTGTAGAGTCATTAAGATGGTGTATGGGTGAAACTTCTGCGAAGAGCATGAGAGGATCGGGAATGGAGGATGTCATATTCTCTGGTACTTCAAACAAACCATCAAAAAATATTGCAGAAGTAACTTTAAATTTGTTAAATAATGACAATGAAGGTCCACATCAATATAAAAATACCCCTAGTATAGAAATAAAAAGAAAAATAGAAAAGGACAAAGGATCAAAATTTTCGATAAATGGCAAAGAAGTTCGGGCAAAGGATGCGCAGATGTTTTTTGCCGACTTGTCGACTGGTGCACATTCACCATCACTAATAAGCCAAGGAAGAATTGGCTCATTAGTAACTGCAAAACCAAGTGACAGAAGAGCCATTTTAGAGGAGGCCGCAGGTATTGCAGGGCTACATGCAAGAAGACATGAAGCTGAAATTAGATTGAACGCGGCGGAAAATAATCTCAAAAGAGCTGACGAGTTAAGGAGACAACAGGAAAAACAATTAGCAAATTTACAAAAACAAGCAGAAGAGGCTAATAAATATAAAGTTATATCAAATGAAATAAAAAAAATAGAGGCTGGTCTATATTATCTCAAGCTTCAAGATATTGATAAAGAGATTAAACTAGAAAAAGAAATTAATGAGGACTCTGATAAAGAATTCGACAAATTCAATAACGAAATAGAAGATTTAAAAAATAAAATTCAAAATGAATTAGATAAGATTGACCCTATTAAACAAAAAAATTTTGAAAATCTCTCAAAAATACAAAGATTAAATTTAGAATTAAAAAGCTTAGATGAGGAAAATATTAGAATACAAGATGAAATAGAAAAACTTAATGAAAATTTTAAAATTCTAGATCAAGATAAGGATCGAGAAAAAAGTGTCATAATTGATGCAAATTCTAATGAGAAGAGAATAAAAGAGGAAAAAAAAGATTTAATTGAAATAGACTCTAAATATTATGAAACTGAAAAACAATCGTCTTCGGACTTAAAAGATTTTAAGGTTAAATTAAATACCGAACTAGCCACAATCAAAGATTTAATTATTTCTAACAAAAATGATGATGCTGTAGTTGCTTTAGAAAATTTTAAGAATACAATCGATGAGTACTGTGAAGTATATAGTAAAAATCAAAATATCAAAAAAGAGTCTATAAAAAGATCGGAGAGAATACAAAATATTGATCAAGAAATAGAAAGTTGGAAAAACCTTTTAAACAAATCAGAAATAACAATCAATAAGTTAGAAGATAGAAAAAATAAAACGCTTGATCAATTAAAGGGGCTTGAGGCCAAACCAAAAGATCAAGCAGAGAAAAAAGGCCAACTAAATGAAAATCTAAGATTGTCAAATTTAGATAAAGAGCAAAATGAAGTTATTATTAGAGAAAGTGAAGATAAATTATTAAAATTGAATAATAATCTAAATGAAGTTAAAGAAAATTCTATTGAGATAAGAGAGAGAAAGGCTAGTTCGGCTGCAACTATTGATGGATTGAATAAGAGAAGATTAGATCTACTTGAGAGAATAGAGAATGAACTCAATTTGAATGAAAACAATATTCTTGAATTCTCAAACCTAGAATCAAAGGAAGAGTTTCCTGATGCTGTAACGCAAGAAGAGTTGCTTGATAAGAAAAAGCGAGAGAGAGATAAATTGGGATCTGTTAACTTAAGGGCGGATGAGGAAACTACGAAATACCAAGATGAAATAAAAAAAATGGAAAAAGATAGATCAGATTTAGTGACTGCAATTACAAAATTAAAAGAAAGTATTAACGAATTAAATCAGAAAGGCAGAGAAAGGCTTATTGGGGCTTTTGAAAAAGTTAATAGAAAATTTAATGAAGTTTACACAAAACTTTTTAATGGCGGCAGTGCAAAATTAGAACTAATTGACTCTGATGATCCGCTTGATGCAGGTTTAGAGATGCTTGTAAGTCCTCCAGGAAAAAGATTGCAATCAATAACTTTATTGTCAGGTGGAGAACAAGCATTGACAGCCTTATCTTTAATTTTTGCAGTTTTTTTAACAAACCCAGCTCCAATTTGTGTTTTAGATGAAGTTGATGCTCCTTTAGATGATGCTAACGTTACAAGATTTTGTAATTTACTAGAGGAACTTACAAAAATTACAAAGACAAAATTTGTGATTGTTACACATCACGCTTTAACAATGTCAAAAATGAACCGTCTTTATGGTGTTACAATGCCAGAAAAAGGTATTAGTCAGCTTGTTGCAGTTGACTTAGAGAAAGCCGAAAGCATGGTCGCTTAAATGAAAAGAGATGACGATCTAAAAATTCGCCTTAAAATTGCAAAAAAAAAAATTGCCCCCGAAAAAGAACCACCTGCACAGTCAAATTTAGGACAGGCTTTCAAAATGAGCACTGAGCTTGTTTCTGCTGTACTAGTTGGGACAATTATTGGGTTTATTTTAGACACTTGGTTTGATACTAAACCATGGTTAATAATAATATTTTTTTTTGTGGGTGTCGTAGCAGGTATAACCAATGTTATTAGGTCTGCAAAAAAAATACAAAAGTAAAATTTATGGCTGCAAATCCGATGTACCAATTCAATGTTTATAGAATTGGACCTGAAATAAAAATAGGTGAAGTTGATATATCATTCACAAACGCCAGTTTGTTCATGGTTATTAGCACTCTTGCCATTCTGATTGTTTTTAATCTTGGTGCTAAAAAAAAATCACTTATACCTGATAAAATTCAATTAATATCCGAATTAAGTTATTCTTTTATTTCAAAGATGATCAGTGACACAGCAGGTGCAAAAGCAAAACCTTATTTTGCATTTATATTTTCGTTATTCATGTTTGTATTATTTTGCAATATGTTCGGGATGATACCTTATTCATTTACAGTAACTAGTCATATTATAGTTACTTTTGTTTTAGCAGCATTTATTTTTATAGGCGTAACTGTTATAGGTTTCTTAAAACATGGCTTAGGATACTTAAAGCTTTTTGTGCCAAGTGGTGTACCAATCATTCTTTTACCTTTGATAGTTGTTATTGAGATAATATCATACCTAAGCAGACCAATTAGTTTATCAGTTAGATTGTTTGCTAATATGATGGCTGGTCACACAATGATGAAGGTCTTTGGAGGTTTTGTAGTAAGTCTTGGTTTAGTGGGAGGTTGGCTTCCATTAGGCTTTTCAGTTGCATTAACAGGTTTGGAAATATTAGTTGCTTTTCTTCAAGCTTATGTTTTTGCAATTTTAACATGTATCTATTTAAATGATGCATTAAATTTACACCATTAAAAAGGAGGAGAAATATGGAACTAGAAGCGGCAAAAATGATAGGAGCAGGTCTTGCAGCGATTGCATTAGCTGGCGCTGGAGTAGGTATCGGAATTATTTTTGGTAACTATTTATCTGGCGCAATGAGAAATCCGTCTGCAGCTCAAAAGCAGTTTCCTAATTTATTATTAGGTTTCGCTTTAGCTGAAGCTACAGGGCTTTTTGGACTTGTTGTTGCATTGATTATTTTATTCGCATTTTAAATTAATTTTGTGAAAAAAATAATAATTTACTTGTGTGCACTTTTTAGCTTTAACTATATTGCTATAAGTGCTGAGACTGGGGGCATGCCCCAATTAAATCCAGAGTTTTGGTTTTCTCAAATATTTTGGTTAACCATTACCTTTGGGATTTTATTCATTATATTATCTAAATTTATATTACCAAAAATAAGAAATAATTTAGAGATAAGAAAATCACAAATTATGGAAAATATTGAAATTGCAGATAATCAAAAAACAAAAAGTGAAAAAAATCTAAAAGAATATGATAAAATAATATTGGATGCTAAAAATAATGCCAAAAAAACTTTTAATTTGGCAAAAGAAAAAATTCAGTTAGATTTAAGTAAAGAAAGAGAAAAGATAGAAAGCGAACTTAATTCTGAAATTCAAGATACTGAAAATGAGATAAAAGATCTAAAAAAATCATCTCCAGAAAAAATAAGTCTAATTGCTATAGATACTGCAGCTGAAATTATTCAAAAATTAATTGGAGCAGAGGTAAATAAAGGTAACGTTTCAACAATAGTTAATGAACAAGTCAAACTTATGAAGGACAAATAATGATCTTTGATGCAACTTTTTGGGTAGCAATATCTTTTATTATATTTTCTGGTGTTTTAATTTATTTAAAAGTTCCTTTAAAAATAAACGAAAGCCTAGATAAATTAATAGCCGGCATAAAAAATGAACTAAATGAAAGCGAGAAATTAAGAAAAGAAACGAAAGCATTTTTAGATCAATCCCAATTAAAACTTAATAGCGCTTCAGATGAAACAAAAGTTATAATAGAGAATGCTAAGAAAGACGCTGATGCTATGGTTCAACAAATGAAAGAAAAATTTAACAAGTCTGCGGAAATTAAAAAAAGATTGACAGCGGAAAAAATTAATCAAATGAAGGATCAGGCAATAAAAGAAATTAAAAATACGTCTATAAATATTGCGGTTACTTCGGTTGAAAAAATAATAAAAAATACAATAAGTAAGTCTAAATTAGATAACATTTTTCAGAAAAACATTGATGAAAGTAAACAAGCTCTAAAAAAATTAAATTCAAATTAAATATTTTCTTACTTTCGAATTTAAAAAAATATAAATTAACAATATGAAAACTTTAATAGTTGGTTCAGGATTTGGTGGTTTATCAGCTGCTTTAAGGCTTAAAGCTAAAGGGCATGATATTACTTTAGTTGAAAAGCAAAAAGATTTAGGTGGTAGAGCAAGAGTTTTTGAAAAGAATGGTTTTAAATTTGATGCTGGGCCCACTGTAATTACAGCGCCTTATTTGATTAATGAATTATTTCAATTGTATGGAAAAAAGGCAGAAGATTATTTAAATATTAAACCATTGCAGATTTGGTATCAATTTGTATTCGAGGATGGTTATAAATTTAATTATTCTGGGGATGAGAAAGAAATGAAGAGACAAATCTCAGAACTTTCTAATCAAGACGTAGATGGCTACTTAGATCTAGTAAATTTTACTAAAAGAATTTTTGACAAAGGATATATGGAACTTTCTGATGTACCTTTTAATAAACCTTTTTTTATGCTCAAACAAATTCCATCTTTGCTGAAACTAAAAAGTTATAAGTCTGTTTACTCACTTGTTTCATCATATGTAAAAAACGAGAAGCTAAGAAGGATATTTAGCATGCATCCACTTTTAGT
>CACABD010000002.1:7500-50706 GCA_902530715.1 uncultured Pelagibacteraceae bacterium | reverse complement strand
CGTCAAATCGAAGTTTGAGTTTTCATATTTGTCAACATCAAATGGATCAAGATTGTTTACTAAAAAGCTATCAATTTCATAAATTCTACTTTTACGCAATTTTGCTTTAATATTAAATTCTTCAATAACATTAAAATCTTTGTCACAGAAAAAAGCTGATAAATCTAAAATATCAGCTGTCAATCTCCCCGAGTTAGTTTCAGTATCGAAAAATATATAATTCATCAAGCAATTTCCTTATCAATTTTTTTAGATTTTATAAACTCTGGAATTTCGATATCCTCGTTAGAAAATAGATCTGGTTCATTTCCTTCATGTTTGAGAAATTGAATATCTTGAAAATTATTACACTTCCAAACAACTTCACCAAATATGTTAACATTTTCTAATAATACTTGTTCACCTCCATAGATTTTATTATCAGAAATAATATGAACTAATGTCCTCTTCGAAAACTCTGAAAAATATAATCTCCTAATAACTATCTTATTGTTTAAATTTACAGCATAAATCCCATTGTTTAATTTAGGTTTAACTTTATTTTCTAGTTTAATTATTAAAGCTAAGTCTCCTTTATTTATTGTTCCATTCATATTGTCTTCACCAACATTCATAAGGACTAAATCATTGTATTTTTTTAAATTTAAATTTCTTTTTACAAAACTTTTTGAAAACAAAACTTTTTCGTTTGAATTTAATACTGGTAGTTTAAAAGTTTCATTTGGTGCAACAAAATTGGGTAAATACTTTTTTCTTAAAACTTCAAGGTGTGGAAAAAAAAATCTGACAGAGTCGATTAATATTTTATAATCTACTATTTTAACTTGCTCTGAAGTTGCTGTGACTTTATCCTCGGCGGTAATCTCCTCGTTGTCTTGTAAATATTCTCTTACTCCAGGTAAGACCTCATCAATATATTGGTTTAAAAAATTATTTTCTCCTTCGTCATTTCTACTTTCTAAATCTTGGTTAAATTCTGATTCTATGCTTTCGAATTCTAAGTTATCATGAAGAAATTCTGAATTAGAAAGTTTAATTAAAATTGAACAATGATGTATAAGACAAGGTAATATTAGTTTATTCTTTACCTCTAAATTCTCATATTTTTTTAAAATTTTATGAAAACTATTTTTTTCTATTTTTTGTAAATCTTCCATGTAAGCATATTTTTTAGACTTGCTGCGTCTATCATTTGGAAGTGGTTTATGTGCAGAAATTGCATTTAAAAAAAAATATGAAAAACTCGAAGGGAAAACTGGTCCGATGAATTTATAAAGGTAGGAATCAAGAGAATTTTTGTGATTATGTAAAAATTTTTTTGATTGGGCCTTTGTTAATTGAGCAGACTTCAGCATTTTTAACAATAATTCAGTAGAAGCCCTATTATATGCAGTTTTTGTTTTGTGAATCATAATATATATATATAACTTTTTATTCCTTCAGAAACAAGAAAAATAATAAAAATAACGCTTGACTTTCCATTAAATATTGCTAATTTGAGGTTAATGTTAATATTAATTGAAATGCTAGGTCCTATCTTATCTTTCTATAATCTCCTTTCTGGGGGCCTAGCTTTCGATTTTAAAGGGAATACATGAAAGATAAATATTATTATGTTCTTAAAGACTGTTTATCAAGCAGACAAGAGTGGATAAAAAATATTGAAATATTTTTCAAATTTAGACAGCTTAAAGAAAAAGCAGAAAGAGAAACTTTTAAAAATAATTTAATAATTTACCTTATTTATAAAGCGATTAATTTACCAACAATCACACTGAATTTCTTGTCTAAGATTAGACAATACTCTGAATATAACAAAACCCTATTAGAGATTGAAATAATCAGGCAAGAAATGAACAAATACAATAATGATCAACAAATAAACAATGGGAGTAAAAACAATGCCAAAAGTTAAAAAAAGTTCAAAAAGTAAAAATAAAAAACACTCAAATGTAGTTCCAATTCGAAAAGATCTTAAAACATTAGAAAATGAGGAAAAAATCTTAAGCACTGAAGAAGTTGAAGAGCAAGAGAGAAAAAGAACAAATGCTTTTGCTAGGAAAATTTGTGATGAAATTGATAGATTTGTGATTGAGTCAAAATTAAGTGCTGACTATGCTTACTATCATTTTTTATTCCATTTGAAACAAAGAACAATTTTAAATGTTTCTTATGGTTTATATAAATCAGCAAATGATGCATCTTCTAACGAAGTAGTTAAAAATTTAGCTGAATATCAAAAAGAAAACTTTCCAGAGTTGAAATCAGATGCAGAAAATCATACAATACAATAAAGGATCAAAATAATGGATATTTTAATTATACTTATTACTGGAATTATAACATCAGCTTTGTGGGTTATATTTATAAAATTTTTTTACAAAAAAGATAATTCTGCTGAAGTTGAAGCCTTAAGGACAAAAGATGAAGAATTAAAAGAAAAAGATCACGAAATTGAAAAAATTAAAATCAGCCACACAAATGAAATTAAACTCTTAAACGAAAAATATATAAGTGTTGAAAAAATAAAAAATAATTTACAAGATACACTCACAACTGAAAGAGAAAGCTCAAAAATCACTTTGTCGACATTAAAAAATGTAGAGTCTTGGAAGACAACAGTAACCTCTGACATGCAAGATAGTAAAAAAAAAATTCAAAATCAGCAAGACTTCATTGATAAACTAACTGGTAATGCAAAATACCAAGGGAACTTCGGAGAAAAATTTCTAGAACAATCCTTACAAATTCACGGTTTTAAAGAAAACATCGATTACACAAAACAAAAAAAAGAACAAGTTTATAATTTAGATAACGATAATATTGAAGCAAGTAATCCTGATATATATATAAATTTGACTGATGAAAATTATATAGTTTGTGACTCAAAAGTATCTTTAGATAATTGGAAAAAATTCGTTAACGCAAAAACTGATATTGAGAAAGACGTAGAATTTAAGAAACATGCTTCAGCTGTAAAAAAACATATCGATAATCTAGCTAAAAAAGACTATATGAAAAACGTCAAGAAAAACGTTTTTCCTAAGGTAGTTATGTACATGTGTCACGAAGCAAGTTATTTAGCGGCACTAGAGCATTATCCAGATTTATATGAGTATGCTTACAAAAAAAACATATTACTAGTCGGTCCAAAAAATCTTTTCGCAATAATTTCAATAATCCAGACAATACAAGATAAAGATAAACAAATAAAAGGTGTTAAGACGATTACGGATATAGCAACTAACTTAATGGATAAGTACTCATTAGTAAAATCACACTTGATTAAAACAATGACAAGCTTTAACGCTCACGGAAAAAATCTTCAAAATGTGATCAAGGGAACTTGGCAAGGACAGGGTAGTCTGGAACAAAGAATCGAAAAATTAAAAGACCAAGGTATTAATCCAAAAAATCCAATTCCAAAAACCAACGAAATAGAGGACCAATTATTAAGTTTCAAAGGAAATGAAGAGCCGGACAAGAAAGATTTGAATTAAAAATTTAAATTCTAGGTTGTTAAAAAATAGATATAACTTTTATTTAATTATTGATTTAATCTTTATATTTTTTTATAAAAAATTATGCCAACAATAAATGTAACAGATGAGAACTTTGATGGAGAAGTCCTTAAGAACAGCAAGCCTGTTCTAGTGGACTTCTGGTAGCCCTTAGGGGCTATAATAAAAAATGCGCAGAATGGTGTGGTCCTTGTAAACAGATTGGACCAATCTTAGAGGAAATATCTAACGAGATGTCGGATCAATTGATTGTTGCAAAACACAATATCGATGAACATCCTAACCAGCCAACAAAATTCGGGGGCTAGTCCCCCTTTCAGCAGAAAGGGGGACTAGTCTTTTAAAGGAGTTAGAGGTATACCAACAATGCTTTTGTTTAAAGACGGAGAATTAAAAGCAACTAAAGTTGGGGCAACTACAAAATCTATACTTGTGGCCTGGCTGAAGGATCAAATTAGTTAAGTTTTAAAATTTCACCGATTAAATATAAACTACCTACAAATAAAACAATTGTATTATTAAAACTTGAGTATGACTTTATACTTTGTTCTATGCTGTCAGCAGTTTTAAAATTAATTTTTAGATTACTTATCTTTTTCATAAGGTCTTCTTTTTTAATGCCACTTTCTTGATTAGGTATATCTATCAAGGTGGCTGAACTTATTAGTCCTTCAAAGCATCTCATAAAATCAAGATGATCCTTATCTTTAAGCATTCCGCAAATTATATTCACTTCACTATCTTGTTCTTTTACCCAATTTGCAATCGATAGTGCTGCAGAAATATTATGGCCACCATCAATAATTAATCTGTTATTTCCAGCAAAATCTTTTAATTTACCTGTTTTAAGTTCTTGAAGACGACCTTTAAGATCAATTTTTGTTATACCACTTTTAATATAGTCATCTTTTACATTAAAAATTTTTCTAGATGCACAAATCGATGTACTTATATTGTAAAGTTGATGCTCTCCTAAAATATTAGGCTCTGGCAATATCAATTCTCCCATTTCATCTTGATATTGAATAAATCCATTTTCAGACCTTGAAATATTGAAGTCTTTACCAAAAAAATATTTATTAGATGTATTTTTTTGTAAAGCAATTTGAATTTTATCTCTTATTTCATTATTTACTTGCTTATTTATAAATATATTTGAATTTAATAATTTTGAAGTTTTCTCATATATAACCCCGTCAATAGATTTATTTTGAATCCATTGGTAGTGATCTGAATGGCATACTCCAAGAAGTGTACATAGGTTTTTCTTAAATACATTACTCGGATCTTTTGCAAAAAACAAACCACTTTCCACTATTGTTATAGAATCTTTAAAATTCTCAGCATATTTATAAAATGCACATGATAAAATTTCAAAAACTGTGGCCTCATCATTACCTAGGATTTTATCTATATCAACTAATAAATGAATTAAATCATCTTTAGATATTTCTTTATCATCAAAAATAAATCGTTCTGTATATGACTGAAGGTGAGGTGAGGTGTATAGATTACATTTATATCCAGCCTCATTTAAAATAGATTTAAGAGAAAACGCCATTGAAGCCTTTGAATTTGTACCGACAATATTTACGACATTCTTGAGTTTGCTTTCGGGACTTCCTAATTTTTTTAATAGGTTATGAGTTCTACCTAAAGTTAGATCTATTTTCTTTTTATGATGCTTCTCTAGTTTTGATATTATTTTCTGAAGTTTGTCCACTATCTTCCATTTTTACATTAGATTGTTTCTTTAGCAAGATAGAGAGTATCAACCCAATTTTTTCAGGCAAATCTTTCCGATGAACCTCGGCGTCTAAAAACCCACATGATAGTAAATGGCTTGCGCTCTGGAAATTTAATGGTAATTGTTCGTTCAAAGTACCCTCTATAACTTTTCTGCCAGCGAAGCCCGCAAAACAATTTTCTTCAGCTAATGTTATGTCGGCGGTACTCGCGTAACTAGCTAGGATACCACCAAAACAAGGGTCAGCTAAACATACTATATAAGGTAATTTTTTTTTCTTTAATTCATTTATTGCTAAGGTTGTTTTTACCATTCCAGCATTTAATGCTATAGTTGATGTCATCATTCTCATACCACCACCAGAGCAAAAATTTATAAAACTTTTATTATTATCAATTGCATGTTGTACTGCATATACTAAGGCCTCAGCTTCTGAAATCGAGACTGATGCACCAAGAAAAGCCATGTTAGCGCTTGCTACAACTACCTCAATATCGTTAATTTTCCCTGTAGCAACCATTATAGCACAATCTTGTTTTGTATTTTTTTTTGCCGCTTTAAGTTTTTCACTGTAAGCAACTTTATCTTTCCACAAAAGTGGATCTTCATTGTTTGAAATAGGGGTGTTTAATATTTGATAATTCCCTTTTCCAAAAAAAGTGTCAAATCTTTGTACACAACTCATTCTGTGATGTTTGTTACATTTTGCACAGACGAAAAGGTTATTCTCTAAATCTTTTTTCAAAATTGGACCGCAACACGACACCCAATCGCTATTCTCTATATCTTGACGAGAGGGTCTTTTTTTTAAAAATCTTTTAATTTTTTGCCCAAAGTCTAAAGTTTTCTTTAACCAGTTCAATGTTTAACTCCTTCAGAGAGTTGTTTAACATATTGCCCAACGAATTGCGCTAAATTTTTACTGTCCAAACCATTTTGCGAACCCTCTTTAATTTTTTCAACGATTGAACTTCCACAAACGACTAAATCTGCAAGTTTTGAAGCTTTTTTCACATCATCTAGAGATTTAATTCCAAAACCTACACCGATAGGAATTTTAGACTGTTTTCTAATCATTTTTGATAATTTTTTAACATTATTTAAGTTCACATCTTTTGAACCGGTTACGCCCGCATAAGAAACTATATATACCCATGAAGAGCATTTTTTTAAACTTTGCTTGATATAATTGCTATCATTAGTTGGAGCAATTAATTTTATAAAAGCCATGTTGTTTTTAGTTAGTTCTTTAAAAATCTGGTCGTCTTCAGGTGCCTCATTGTTACTGTCCACAACAATACAACCATCGACACCACTTTTTTTACAGTCTTCAATGTATCGCTCAATGCCATAAACGTGAATTTGGTTTAAGTAGCCCATTGTAACAAAAGCAGTATCAGAAGTTATTTCTCTTTTTACATCCTTAATAAGTTGAAAAATTTTTTCAGTTTTAGCACCAGATTTTATCGCCCTATCATTAGCACTCATTATTATAGAGCTATCTGACGTTGAGGTATTAAAACTCACCCCAATTTCTAGGACTGAACAATATTTAGATAATTCAATTAATATCTGTTTTGAACTTTCATAATCTGGATCCATTCCAGTTACAAAACCAACAAAGCAAGATTTATTTTCTGATTTAGCTTTTGCAAAAATTCTTTGAAAGGTTTTATTCATTATCTTTTTTATATTTTAACATTCTTGCAACATTTGACTCACCCGAACCACATAGATGTATTAAATGATTTTCTTTAGGGTTTTTTCTTTTTTTAATCTCTTTAAGCGCAGCATGTATTACATAACATGCCTCAATAGCTGGAAGTATACCTGTTTTCTTACACATCATTAAAAAAGTTTCTTGCGCTTCTTTATCAGTTGTTGCTCTAAATTTTATTCTGCCTGTGCTTGCCATGTAACATATTTCTGGTCCTGTTCCACTGAAATCAAGCCCACTGGCCTCTGTTTCAGAAGGGTCTACTTGGCCATCTGCATCCATTAAAACGTTTGATCGTGCACCTAATAAAATTCCAATAGGAGCTTTACTTGTAATTGTTGCTGCGTGAGCTCCTGATGCAATTCCCTTTCCAGCCGACTCTATTCCAAAAATATCAACACTTTTCTCATTATAAAAAGGATAGCTTATTGCTGATAAATTTGATCCTCCTCCACATACTGCAAATACAGTTGAAGGTGATTTACCTATTAGATCTTTCATTTGTTTTTTTGCAATTCTACCAATTATACTTGCAAAAGTTCTAACCATTAAAGGATATGGGTGAGGCCCACATACAGAACCTACAACGTACATTGCGGTAGGATCACTTTGCCAACTTCGAAGAGCTGCGGCCATCGCTGGCAAAAGCGACTTTGTAGAGTCGTGACATACTTTTATATCTGCACCGTAAAGTTCAGTTATATCTTTATTTAAGGAAACCTTTTCCGCATCAAGTGCACCGATGTGCACTTCAACAGAAAGGTTTAGTTTGGCACATGCTGAGGCTACAGCTCTAGCGTTCATTGAGGCACCGGTTTCAGTAATTATTTTCTTGGCTTTGAGAATATGTTTAGCAAAAAAAACTGAGCTAAAAGCACTTACGGGTTTATGAGAACTGTCATGATGAAGATCAGTTCTTTTAAGAAAAATTTTTCCTACTTTTTTTTCTCCTCCAGCTATTTCCTCAAGTTCTTTACTTCTCAGAATTGGTGTCACAATACCAATATGATTAACAAGTTGTTCTTCAAGGTCAGCTAAGAATTTCTTGTTTTTCATTGCTTTTTTAAATCCTGTCTCAACTTTTTTAAGATTAGGGATAAGCAGAGGACTGATATATTGTCCACCATATTTCTCACCTGTTTTTTTATTGGTCCAATAACCCAAATTATCAGGTGGATTATGTTCTTTAAATGGAGGTATTTTCATTTGAATTATTAATTTTTTTCATAAAATTTTTTATCTTTAGGTGATCTTTTTGTCCAAATTTAGATTCCAAACTAGACGATAAATCAAAAAAGTTAACCCCTAATTTTATCATATTATCAATATTATGTTCTGAAATTGAACCTGCTACAGCAAATCTTTCTCCTTTCGGAAGTTTAGCAATAAGGTTTTCAGGGAATTTTATTGATTGTTCCATTCCAGGCGTATCAAACAATATTAAATCAGCTTCATTGTATTTTCTATAATTTTTAATATCAATCTCATCTTTAATTTTAATTGCTTTAATAACTTTTAATCCCATGGACTTTATCTCTTTTACTCTCTCTATTGTTTCTGAGCCATGTAATTGAATGTAGTCGAAATTTTTAAGAACAATGTTTTGAATAAACTCATCGCTAGGATTAACAGTAACAGCAGTATACAATGAGTTTTGCTTTTTGTAGTTTTTTAATTTTTTAACATCATCCGAATCTAAATTTCTAGGTGATTTGTCATAAAATACAAAACCTAAAAAATCCACTTTAAGATCAATACAAAGCTGAACATCTCTAGCTGGATTTAAACCACAAATTTTTATTTTCATTATCTTAATTCTTCAATAAGATTTTGAATATTTTTTTTTACATTCCCTCGTGTGATAGCACGCCCAATGACTATCCAGTCGGATTTAACTTTCTTAGCTTCCATAGAGCGTTTTTGATCATAATTTCTTTTTCCAATTTGAACACCGGGAGTTATGATTTCCTTTTTAAAAATTTTTCTTAAAGAGCTCACTTCATAAGGGCTACAAACTAAAGCATCTAAAGAAGCCATTTTTGCAAGCTTAGCTTGATGGATTACTAAACTTTTCACAGATTTATTATAACCAATTAATCTTAAATCATTATCATTTAATGAAGTTAAAGTTGTCACTCCGATTATTTTTATTCTTCCAGAAATTTTTTTAACAGCCTTTAACGCTCCTAAACCGGATGAAATATGAACTGTAAGATAATCAATCTTTAAATCTTTTAAAGCTTTTACAGTTGACACCATTGTATTTACTGTATCTTTTAATTTCAAATCAATGAAAATTATCTTATTTCTTAAAGTTGATATGAATCGCCTCCCATTTTTAGAATTCATAAATTCTAATCCGAATTTATAACCTATTTTAATTTTTTTTGTTTGTGTGTCTCTGATTATTCTTTTTGCTTTGGAGACTTTATTTGTATCAATTGCAATAAAAATTTTATTTTTCATTAATTATTTTAAATAATTCTTTGCTCATCTTAAAATTTATTTTCTTCTTTTCTGGAGTATAAACGGTTTCTGAGGTTTTAGGGTTTCTTGAATTTCTACTTTTTTGTGTTTTTTGGTAAAAAACACCCCATCCTCTCAACTCTACTCTTTCGCCATTTTTTAAAGCTATCTTTATTTCTTTTAAAAATATATCAAAAATTTTTAATAAATTTTTTTTTAACAGATTGGGGTAAGTTCGACTTAGTTGTTTTAACAAATCTGACTTTGATACTGACAATTTAGTTTGTAAATACTATTTTTTTTCTTTTTTATTACTTAACTTATCAGACAATGAGGAAAAAGTTAACTTATCAGACAATGAGGAAAAAGGTAAATTTTTTCCAGATAATGGCGAACTAAATTTTGATACAGCCTCTTTATTCTGTAATTCTTCCAAAAGTTTAATACTTAGTGAAACTTTTCTTTTTTCAATATTCAGCTCTGAAATTGCGGCATCAATTCTTTCACCTCCAACAAACCTCGATGGCCTAGCATCAGATGATGATACAGCGATTTGGGATTTTTTAATAATCAAATTTATATCACATCCTTCGGGCTTGACTGTCAGTCCTTTGTTGTCAGAGGAAAGAACTTTAACAGTTACTGTTTCATTAACTTTTTTATCTTTAAAATAATCAAAAGGATCCTTTTGTGTTTGTTTTAAACCAACCCTAACTTTTTGTGCATCTTTTTTTATCTCAAGAACTTTAACTTTTAGTTTATCTTTTAATTTAAAATTTTTTGCTATTTCCTCTGGAGTACCAGTATAACTTAGATCATTAAAATGGAGAAATGCATCAATTTCATAATCATCTAATTTTAAATAAATTGCATATTCGTTCATGCTACTTATAATACCGCTTACCTCTGAACCTACTGGATTATCTTTTAGAATTTGATCAAAAGGATTTTCTTTCGTTAATCTATAAGAGATTGCTATTCTTCTTTTATCTTTATCTATCTCAGTTATTACACAATCTATTTTGTCACCAACCTTGAATACTTTTTTTGGCGAAATGTTTTTCCTAGACCAGCTTATTTCACTCGAATGTAACAAAGTAGTTAAGCCTGGCTCTAGTTCAGCAAACACACCAAAGTCCATTATTTTTATTACTTTAACTTCATACTTTTTATTTAATTCATAGTTAGATATTTTTTCAAAAGGATCTGGAGAAAGTTGCTTTATACTACATCCTATTTGTAATTTTTCTTTGTCCACTGAAATCACAAGCAAATCATGTTTATCTCCTATATTAAAAACTTCTTCGGGATGATTAACCCTTGAATAACTAATTTCTTGTAAATGGACTAAACAATCTAATTCATTGTTGACATTAAAAAAACAGCCAAACGAACTGTAACCTTTCACCACTGCATTTTTAATTATGTCTCCCTCTTTGTATTTTTCAATAATTTTAGCCTTATCCTCTTTTTTACCAGAAGAAATAATTTGTCTTCTAGAAACACATGCGTTACCTCTAACTTTGTCCATTTTAATTAAAGCAAACTTTTGTGGCTCATTCATCAAGTGTGAAATGTCTTTAATTGGAATATCTGAAATTTGTGAACCAGGACAGAACATAAGTGAACCTGTATCTATATGTTCAACTATTACTCCCCCTTTACATTTGCTTGTTATCTTTCCCATAATTGGTTCATTATTTTCAAAGGCTTTGACGAGAATATCCCAACCTTTAATCTTATGAGCTTTACTAGCCGAAACAACTACTTCACCATTTTTATCTTCAATTCTCTCAAGTAGCACCTGAATTTTTTCTCCAATTTTAATTTTATTTTCTTGTCCCAATGTTTTTAACTCATTTATATCTACTAGGGGTTCAGATTTTAGACCTTCTATGAATAGAAATACGTATTTCTCACCAATTTTGGTCACAGTCCCCTCTATGATTTTACCTTCAATTATATTTTTAGTTTTAGATATCTGGTTATCAAGAAGCTTTTCAAATTCTTTAGTTGCAGCAGTGTTTGTTTGTTTATAAATTTCCATTAGTTATTTTAAAGGAAGAGTTTTTAGAGAATTTCGTTAAATTAATCAAGAAACAAAAAAAAGTTAAATAACTGATAAATTAAGCTTTTTTAGGTCAATTTTTTAATACTTAAAGATTTCTTAAAATTTGTAACCCATTTTTCTCAAAATTCTTAAAAATGATGGAAAAGAACTCATATGTGACTCTCCATCCTCAATAGTCCATTCTCCTCCAAAACATAATGCTGCAATTACAGAAGTCATGAAAATTCTATGATCTTTATAAAAATTATTTATTAAAATTTTTTTATTCACTTTTAAATTTGGATTACCAAAAATTTTTATTGAGTCTTTACTTGTTTCAGTTTTTACTCCCATTTTCTTAAGTATCATCGAAGCTAATTCCAGTCTTGGACTTTCCTTTTTATTTAACTCTCCAAGTTTCTTAAAATAAGATATTCCAGATGCTTTTGAGGCTATCAAAAAAATTATTAAAAACTCGTCTATAGCATTACTATTTAATTCAATTGGACAATTAATAGCTTTAAATTTTCTTTGACTGACTACACAAACATCAGCAATTAACTCGCCGTAATTATTTCGTTTATTTGCAAATTTTACTTTTGCTCCCATTTTATTTATTATTTTTATGAATCCTGTCCGTGACGGATTAATATTTATATTTTTAATTTTAAGTTTAGAATTTCTTGAAAGTAGAGTAAGCACGATAAAAAAAGCACTTGAGCTCATGTCCCCTGGTATAACATAGTCAAAAGATTTGAACTGTCTTTGACCAGTTATTTCGATTAGGTCGTGTTTTTTATTACTTAATACTTTTATAGGCAACTTTAAGTGTTTTAGAAGTAACTCAGTATGATTTCTGGATTTTTTAGCAACAATAGTGGTTTTGCCAGGTGTATTTAGAGCAGCCAAGATTACCGAACTTTTACATTGCGCCGAACCTTTTTTTTCAAAAAAATTTATCGGTTTTAAATATTCCGAACCTAAAATTTTTAGAGGAAGAGTTTTTTTTTTATTTGCAATAAATTTTGCTCCAAATTGTTCTAATGGATTAATAATTCTCTTAAAATCCCGCCTAGATAGACTTTTATCTCCAATAATTTTTAATTCATATGGTGACTTGATTAATAAACCAAGTAAAAGTCTAGCAAATGTTCCTGAATTACCTGCATTTATGACAATATTTTTTTTGTAATCAAATCCGTTAAGCCCTTTACCGTATATAAAACATATTTTATTTCTGAAATAAATTTTAATACCTAATTTTTTTAATCCACTTATTGTACTCAAAATATCCTCAGATTTAGGCAAATTTTTAATTTTGCAAATCCCAAAAGACTGAGAACCAATTAACAATGATCTTATGGATAAACTTTTGTCTCCATCTACATTAATTACTTCATTAAATTGATTAACCCTTTTTTTAATAACAACTTTCACCATAAAATTTAATTGAATTTAAATGAGTCACCAAAATATGCATTTATTGCATTTTCATTCTTTACTAGCTCTGAAGGAGTTCCTTTTGCTATGACTTTTCCCTCAGCTAAAACTATTGCAGTATCACAAACTCTAAGTAAGTCTGCTGCTTGATGATCTGTTATGCAGATACTTATTTTTCTCTCTGACTGTAAATTTATAATTATATCTTGCAATGTTTTTATAGATTTTAAATCTAAAGCACTAAACGGTTCATCCAACAAGAGCAACTCTGGATCGCCCAATAGAGCCATTGCTAGAATTAAGCGCTTTTTTTGTCCACCAGATAAATGACGAGCCTTTATATCTCTAATATTTTCTAAATCAAACTTTGAAATTAAATAATTAATTTTTTCATCTCTTAGTCTAGTTTCTCTAACTTGAATTTCACCCACCGCTTTGAGATTTTCTTGTAAAGTCAAATCATAAAAATATCCCCCAATTTGTGGGCAAACATTTAGCTTGAATCTAGATGTTCTAACAAATATTGGAAATTCATTAACATTTTCATCGTTTATAATTATATTTCCTTTATCAGGTTTTATTAAACCAGTAATTAGATTGAATATTGTAGATTTACCAACCCCATTTGGCCCGAGCATTCCGAGTATCTCCCCATGATTTATTTCTAAATTAATATTTTGTAAAACGGGCCTTTTAGCAAATGCAATATTAATATTTTCCAACTTCAGCAGTGGTTTTTTTTGTTTAAATTTTATAATACGAAATTTTTTAATTACTGACATTTTTTACTTTACTACGAACAAGAATATTATTTTTTTTGTCATCCATTTCAATTTTTGTATTTTTACTTATAAAATCTATAATAATTCTATCTGCATTCAATTTAGTTAAATTACTTATATAATTTACATTATCATATAAGACTGCAGTTTGATCTTTAAATGACAGATCGAGATTTTCAGAAATTATTTTGTTATCGTTATAGATCATTTTAACATATCCACTAAAAGTTGTATCATTATTTTCATCATTATATCTAGCCTCATTTGAACTGATAAAAATTTTTTCACCATTTAATAAAAATATCACGGCAGTCACTTTATTCATTAATATTAAATTTGATTTGTCAGGATTAATAATGCCCGACTCAGAAGTTATTTCGTATCTATTACCCTTATTATCCTCTGAAAAATATGACATTTGCTTTATCATATCACCCGATCCCTCTAGAACTTTTGAATTTTCATTATTTCTTAAATTCTCAACATAGCCAGCACTAGGGTTTTTAAAGTAATTTAAATAAACAAATGTTGTGATAAAAACTATTCCGCAGATAATAAAAATTTGAATGTAAGACTTTTTATCCATTTACTGAATGTTATTTTCTAAAATATTATGTATGTGAATAATACCAATTGTTTTATTGATAATTTTATTTTTATGTACGCATAAAGATGTAATTCTCTTAGAATTCATTAATGATAAGGCTTTCGCGGCCAAAACATCCTTATTTATAGATATTGGATTTTTTGTCATCACGTCTTTAACTTTAAAGTTATCTAAATTACCCTCTTTTTCACTAAACCTTCTTATTTGTCCATCAGTTATAATACCATTTGTTTTTTTTGAATTATTTTGAACAATCAAAACACCAAGTTTTTTTTTAGTAATAATTTTTAATGCAACTCTCATCTTAGTATTTTCTTTTATAAATGGTATTTTTTTACCCTTTAGCATTAAATCTTCAACTGTTTTAAGCTTAGCACCAATACTTCCAGATGGGTGAAATTTTTTGAATTCCTTTTCACCAAAATTTTTTTGTTTCATTGTTGAAATAGCTAATGCATCCCCTATTGCAAGTTGCATTACCGTTGAAGATGTTGGTATTATATTTCCAGGTCCAGCTTCCCTAACTTCTGGCAACAAAATTTTTATATCAGAATTTTTGTAAAGTAATGAATTTTTTTTTGAAACTATTCCTATTAAAATAATATCTTTATTTCTATTAGCATGTTGTATTATATTCTTTAATTCAGCTGACTCTCCACTATTGCTAATTAAAATGAGAACGTCGTTACTACTTATCTGTCCTAGATCACCATGAGAACATGCACTTGCGTCAACAAAAAAAGAAGGAGTTCCAACCGATGAAAGTGTAGATGATATTTTTTTTGCTATTATGCCAGACTTACCAACACCAGACAATATTATTTTCCCCTTCCTACAATTGGTAATTGCAGTCAAAGCTTTGTTAAAATTTTTATCAATTGAAGTTCTTAATTTCTGTAATGATTTTATTTCAAAGGAAATAACTTCCTTTGCTATTTTTTTAAATTTGTTTCTATTCATTAATGTGACCAAATATCATCTGGAAAGCACTCTAAATCCAGATTCACTCTAGTGTTTAAATATTTTAAACAGTCTTTGTAAAGGTTTATTCTTTTTTCTCTTACTAGCATTTTATTCAATACATCATTAATTTTATGCAAATATACAACATCATTAGCGCAATATTTAATTTGAGCAGGTGATAATTCTCCTCCGAAATCTGATGATTGATATTGCTTACTTATATCAACTCCAACAAACTCCTTAATCAAATCTTTAAGACCATGTTTATCAGTATACTTTCTAATTAATTTTGACTGTAATTTTGTATCTTCAATATTATCAACTTCAATTTTTAAATATTTTTTTATAAAAACGAGATCTGCCCTTGCATAATGAAATATTTTAATTATTGATCTATTTGATAAGACTTTCTTTAGATTTGGGGCATCATAATTCACTCTATTTAGTTGCACAATGTGCGCATCATTTTTTCCAGAAGAAATTTGAACAAGGCATAATTTATCTCTTAAAAAATTAAGACCCATAAATTCGCAATCAATCGCAATCTTATTGCCAAATTCTATATCTTTTGGTAAATCATGATTGTGAACTTTTATATCCATAAAATTTTTAATACTTAATATATATATGAAACCAAAAAATTGTCTAATTTTTGGCGCTAGTGGTCAGATTGGTCGAAACTTGATAAGAGGTCTTACACAAAAAAATTTAAAGGTTACTGCAGTAACGAGAAATTTACATCAAAAAGGCTATATATTAAAAACTCAAGCAAATCCCGGATATTTAGATATTGTTGAAACAAATATATTTGATTTTAATAAAATAGACAAACTTATTAAAAAAGCAGACGTTTGTGTAAATTTGGTTGGAATTTTATTTGAAAAGGGAGCTAATACTTTTACGAATATACATGAAAAATTTCCAAGCATGATATCACGTCTTTGTCAGAAACATAAATTAGATAAATTTATTCATCTTTCTGCACTTGGAATTGAAAATGCAAAGGACTCTAAGTATGCAATGAGTAAATTAAATGGAGAAATGGCAGTTCAAAAAAACTTTAAAGAATCGATAATTCTAAAACCATCAATCATTTACTCTGTTGATGATAACTTTACAACCATGATAATGGGATTATTGAACATGTTGCCAATTTTTCCGTTATATTACAGAGGTAAAACTAAATTTATGCCTTTACATTGTATTGACATATGTAATTTAATCATAGATTTAATAGAAAAAGATAACCCTAATAAAATAATTGAGTGTATTGGACCAGACGAATTGACTTTTAAACAGATTATAGAAAAATTACTTAAATTAATTGAAAAAAAAAGATTTTTTGTACCCATGCCTCTATTTTTAGCAAATATTATGGCAACTTTTTTCCAGATTTTACCTAATCCCTTAATTACAAGAGATCAAATAAAATTACTTTTTTATCACAATATCCCTTCAGGAAAATATAAAACAAATATTGATATTGGTAAAAATTTTAATCGAAATTTTGACAAAGAAGTAGAAAAATATTGTTATATGTGGAAAGAAACTGGCGAATATGCAAAAAAAAAATAAATTTATATTATGATAAGTTGGATTATTTATATTATCGTAGGTTTGATTTTATTTTTTGTTTTGTATTTGGCTGTACAAGGAATCGATCGAGGAGTTAAAGCAAAAAATTTAAATAAATTAAAAAATTTAGATATAGACAAAAGCCCCTCTAAGAATATATCAGAAGAATTAAAAAAACTTAAAATTTTTTATAAGGATGGCACAATTAGCAAGAAAGAATTTCAAGCCGCGAAAAAAAAATTATTAAGCTGATCTAATTTTTTTTTGAATAAATTTTGGCACTTCACTATCTTTTTCAACGACATCTTCTTTTTTGTTTTTAGGCTGAAATGCATACAGTAAGTGAAGTTTACAATAGGAAAAGTCTTTAAGTGAAGTCCTACCACAAAAATAAAAATTTTCTTCATTAGGATGTCCTATAGGCCATTTGCAGGAGTTTTCATCAAGTTCTTCAAGTTGTTTCGGATTTTCTGGCTCAAAATCTTTTTCTATTACTAAAGATTTAAACTTTCCTTTTCTAACTTTTTTATAGTTTAAATTTTTTGTTTTATTATTTCTTTGTATTGATGATCCTTTTTTTGCAACAATTTTGCCAGACAAATTAAGCCTGTGGGCCTTACCAATTACTGCGTTTCTACTTACACCGCCTAATATTTCAGCAATTTGACTGGCAGTATTACCTTTGCCCCAAAGTGCTTTTAATTTTGCTACTTTTTCTTCTGTCCAATTCATAAACTATATTTAGTAATTAATTATAAATTAAATACTATATATAGCATAAATAAATTTAATTTTTAAACAAGCATATTATTTTATTTCCTCACAGTTTTTTTAAATTATTAAGAATTATATTTATGGTTGAATTAAATAAAAAATATAAAATTGGAAAGAGAAGATTTGGATTAATAAATTGGATAGGTTTTTATTCATTATATCAAAAAGAAACTTTAAGATTTTTAATTGTATCAGGACAAACAATATTAGGTCCAATGTTGACAAGTATTCTATTTTTAATTGTAATATCTGTTTCTTTAGGAAAACTTAAAGGTGAAGTTTTAGGTTTACCTTTTATTCAGTTTTTAGCACCAGGGCTAATCTCTATGCAAGTAATTCAACAATCTTTTTCCCACTCATCATCTTCAATATTAGGAGGTAAAATGATGGGAAATATCATAGATTTAATTGGAAGTCCGTTGTCTGCAGCAGAAGTATCATTAGCAATCATTTTGGCCTCAGTCACAAGAGCATTTATAATTTGCTTTGTGTCTATTGTTTGTTTTAAATTGTTTGTAAATATAGCCATATTAAATTATTACTATTTCATAATTTACTTATTATTTTCTTCATTTTTTATGGGATCTTTAGGTTTTATAGCTGGTTTATGGGCCGATAGATACGATAACATGGCTACCGTCACTAATTTTGTAATAGTGCCTTTATCTTTTTTATCGGGAACATTTTATTCAATTGAGAGACTTCCAGATTTACTAAAAGAAATGAGTTTTTATAATCCCTTTTTTCACATGATAGATGGTTTGAGATTTTCGATGATTGGTATAAGTGATGGATCCACAACATTTGGGTTAATTTACTTGTTAGTTCTAAATTTACTTTTGTGGTGGACCGCTTATTATTTATATAAAATAGGATATAAAATAAAGACATGAGCTATTTAGCAAAAAACTATAATAGAAAAAAAATCTCTTTTAAATTTGGAAAGGGAAGTTACTTATTTTCTTCAGATAATAAAAAGTATCTAGACTTTGTCCAAGGTATTGCAGTAAATTCTTTGGGTCATTCGCATCCAAAACTTGTAAAAACTATAAAAAATCAATCCCAGAAACTATGGCATGTCTCTAATGCATTTCAAATTCCAGAGGGTGAAAAACTTGCAAAAAAGCTATGTAATAAAACTTTTGCTGATTTTGTAATTTTCCAAAATAGTGGAACTGAGGCAACAGAGGCTGCGGTTAAAGTTGCGAGAAGATACTTTTATTCAATTGGTAAACCCAATAAAAACAGAATTTTGTGTGTTAAAAATTCATTTCATGGAAGAACATTGGCAGCAATTTTCGCTAGTGGATCAAAAAAAATGACAGAGGGATTTGGGCCTAAAATACCAGGATTTGACCATTTTAATTTTGGAAATCATGACTCATTAAAAAAAAAGATAAATAAAAACACCGCTGCAATTATGGTTGAAACAATCATGGGAGAAGGCGGGATTAAAGTAATACCTGATTGGTGTTTGAAAGAACTGAGACATTTGTGTAACAAAAAAAATATATTATTGATTTTAGACGAAGTACAATGTGGCATTGCAAGATCTGGAGATTTTTTTGCGTTTGAAAAATCTAAAGTAAAACCTGACATTGTCCCAATTGCTAAGGGAATTGGCGGTGGATTTCCTATTGGAGCAGTTTTAATGAATAAAAAGGTTGCCTCTGGAATGGTCGCTGGATCTCATGGATCAACTTTTGGAGGAAACCCTTTGGCTATGTCTGTTGGTAATACAGTTATGGATATTGTAACTAAAAAAAGTTTTTTAAATAACGTAAAAAGTCTATCTAAATATTTTTTAGAAAGTCTCAACAATATTAAATCCAAACACCCAAAAACTATCAAAGAAATAAGAGGCAAGGGTTTATTAATTGGCATTCAACTCTATAAAGATCCAACAAAATTTATACAAAAGTTAATGGATAACAGATTATTAACAATCCGTGCAGCTGAAAATGTAATTCGAGTTTTGCCTCCATTAAATGTTAAGAAAAATGAAATAGATAATGCGTTAAAGATTATTTCCAAAGTTTGCAGTAATTTCAAATAATATGAAACATTTTATTGATTTAAAAGATATTAAAACTAAAGATTTAAGAAATATTATCTTAGATGCTAAAAAAAGAAAAAATTACAGAAAAAAATTAAATACCTTAGAAGTTGACAAAGGATCACCTCTTAGAGGCAAATTATTAATACAGATGTTTGAAAAATCAAGCTTAAGGACTCGATTGAGTTTTTATTTAGCAATCAAACAGTTAGGTGGTGGCACAATTACTTTGAGATCAAACGAACTTCATCTTGGGCAAGGCGGTGAAAGTATAGCAGATACAGCTAAAATTTTGTCGACCTATGGCGATGGATTTATGCTCAGAACCGATGATGATAACAAATTAGAAAATTTCAAAAAATATCTTTCAATCCCAGTGATTAATGGTTTAAGCCCATCGTCTCATCCAACACAAGTACTGTCAGATATTTTTACAGTTGAAGAAATTAAAAAAAAATCTATTTCAAATTTGAATATCTGCTGGATTGGAGATTCTAATAATGTTTTAAATAGTTTAATTGCAGCATCTGTAAAACTTTCATTTAATTTACGTATAGGTTGCCCCAAAAAGTTTCAACCAAAGTTAGATGTTATAAATTGGGTAAAAAAAAATAAGAGAAAAATTTATATTTATAATGATCCTGTAAAAGCGGTTCACAACGCTGACGTAATATTTTCAGATAAGGTTATATCTCTTAACGATAAAGTTAATAAAAAAAATAAATTAAAAGAATTTAAAAATTTTAAAATTAATAAGAAATTGTTTAGCTATGCAAAAAAAGATTGTATTTTTTTACATTGTTTACCTCGAGGCAATGAAGTTACGGATGAAATTTTCTTAGGAAAGAGATCGTGTGTTTGGCAACAAGCTTTGAATAGAGTTCACGTTCAAAAAAGCATATTACTATATTGTTTTGGAAAATTAAGGTAAAGGTAGTGGATTATCTGAGTACTTATTTAAATATAAAATAACCGAGGCTCTATCTTTTTCTTTCCTTAATCCAGCGTAAGCCATTTTTGTACCTTTAATCCATTTTTGTGGTTTTATTAAAAAACCGTTTAATTCCTCAAAAGTCCAGTTTTTTTTGTAATTCGTTAAGGCTTTTGAATATTTGTAATCTTGTATTGCCGCAATTTTTCTTCCCACAACATTATATAAAGCTGGACCTATATTATTTCCTCCACCAGCCTCTATCGAGTGACATGCCGAACATTTTTTAAAAACCTTTTCTCCATGATTAATATCGGCTAAAGCCATTAGTGCTGAAATATCCACTTTTTCCTCAACCTTCTTAATTTCACCATCGTCTATTTTCTTTGTATCGCTGTCTGGAAGCTCTACTTTGTAAGCTGAATTTTCAAGTTTATCTACTTTAAATATGATGTTTGAAATTTTACTAATACCTATTATTAATAGTGCAACAAGTAGTATTGAAGCAATTATTTTATTTAACTCAAAGGAATCCATTATTCTATGTATAAAACACATATAACATGTTAATTGAAAAAAAAACTAACTAAAAAAAAGTTTGCGTCTCATAGACGCACAAATTTTACAATTTATGTCTAAAACTATCATTATAATACCGTCAAGATTGAGCGCAACTCGCCTTCCTAATAAACCTTTGATAAAAATAGGCAATTTATCAATAATTCAGCATGTTTATAAAAGAGCAATAGAGTCTAAAGTTGGCAAGGTTTATGTAGCTACAGGAGATAAGGAAATTGCTAATGAGATTTCAAAAATCAAAGGTAAATTTATTTTAACCAAAAAAAAACATAAAACCGGCACAGATAGAATATTTGAAGCATATAAAAAAATCAGTGAAAAATTTAATTGTGAATATATTATTAACCTTCAAGGAGATGAACCTTTTATTAATCCCAAAGATATTGTTAATTTAAATAATAATATAATTTCGAAAAATTCAGATATTGGTACACTGGGAAATAAAATTACTAAAAATGATTTTATAGATAAAAGTATTGTTAAAGTAATTACCAAAGACAATATAGAAAAAAAAAAAATATCAAGAGCAAAAAAATTTTTAAGAAAATGTAAACATCCCAAAAAAAATACTTACGGTCATATTGGGATATATCAATTTAGGACATCTATTTTAAAAAAATTTGTGAGCTTAAATCAATCAAAGAATGAAATTAAACATAGGCTCGAACAATTAAGGGCAATTGATAATAGCATTAATATAGATGTTGTTTTCAGTAAAAATAAGTCCTTTGGCATTGATACAGTTCAGGATTATGTAGAAATAAAAAAAATTATGGAATATAAAATCAAGAAATTATGAAAATTGTTTATCAAGGATCTCCAGGCGCTTATTCTCATTTAGCAGCAGAAAGAATATATCCAAAAAGTGAATTTATACCTTGCAATACTTTTGAGGACTGTTTTAAAAAATGTTACGAAGATGAGAAATATAAAACAATAATACCAGTAGAAAATTCTATCGCAGGAAGAGTAGCTGATATTCAATATTTGATAAATAAATATAAACTACAAATTTATGCAGAACATTTTCAAGAGATAAAGCATAACTTAATGATATTAAATGATAATGAAATGAAAAACGTTAAATCGGTTAGATCACATTCTCAAGCTATATCGCAATGCCAAAAATTAATTAATTTAAATAAATTTGAACCAATAATTGCAGCAGATACTGCTGGTAGCGCAAAGTATATAAGTGAAAAAAAATTAAAAAATGAAGCAGCTATCGCATCTGAACTTGCTGCAAAAATTTATAATTTGAAAATTGTAAAAAAAAATATTGAGGATAATAAAAGCAATGTAACAAGATTTTTAATCATGGGTAAAAAAAAATTGCACCCAGAGCTTGAAAATAAGAATTATATTACAAGTTGTATATTCAAAGTTAAGAATAAACCTGCAGCTCTTTACAAATGTCTTGGAGGTTTTGCCACAAACAATGTCAATTTAAGTAAGTTGGAGAGTTTTTCAGACCAAAATAGTTTTGAGCAGTATCTATTTATTTGTGATATGTACGGCCATATAGAAGATCCAAAAATCCAAAAGTCTTTGGAAGAACTAGGTTTTCATACTGTTAATTTAGATATACTCGGAGTTTATGAAGCAAGTGAGTATAGAAATATAAAATAATTAAAAACTTTTGTTGTAGACTAGAAAATAGAACTGTTATAATAAATTTGGGGCCATCCAGGTGGTATTACCATGAACTCCCCCAGGCTTGAAAAAGAGCAAGGGTAATGAGTATTTTCCAGGTTGGCTGGTCCCTTTAAAATGAAAACAAATAAAAAAGTATTAGCCTTAAAATATAGACCCCAAGTTTTTGATGAACTAGTCGGGCAAAATATCATTGTGGAGGCAATAAAAAAATCAATTTCATTAAACAAAATTCCAAACGCATTTTTATTTACAGGTATAAGAGGTGTTGGAAAAACTACAATTGCAAGAATTTTAGCTAAATCTCTTAATTGTTTAGATAAAAAAAAAAATAATTGTTTAAATAATACGTGCGATAATTGTAATCAAATTTCAGAGTCTAGACATATAGACGTTCTTGAGATGGATGCTGCTAGTAAAACAGGAGTAGATGATGTTAGAGATCTTATTGAGTTTTCAAGATATGGACCAACATCATCAAAATATAAGATATTTATAATTGATGAGGTGCATATGTTGAGTAAGCAAGCATTTAATGCCTTGCTTAAAACCTTAGAAGAGCCGCCTGAATATTTAAAATTTATATTTGCAACTACTGAAGTTAATAAAATACCGATTACAGTACTTTCTAGATGTCAAAGGTTTGATTTAATAAGAATAAACTTTGATGAATTACTAAACTTTTTAAAAAAAGTGGTCTCAGCAGAAAAAAAAAATTTGAATGAGGAGATATTGAAACTTATTGTTAGAATATCTGAAGGATCAGTGAGAGATTCTTTATCTTTACTTGATAGAATATTACTAAGCATCGAAGAAGATGGAGGTAAATTGGATTTAAAATCTGCTCAAGAAATATTTGGCTATTTTGATAAAAGTTATGTTTTAGATATTATTTATGAGATATTAAACGGCAATGAGGAAAAAGTTTTAGAATTATATAAAAATATTTACAATCAAGGAATAGAACCAAAACTATTTATAAATAATTTTCTTGAAATACTCTACTGTATAAAAAATTACAAAAATATAAATGATCTTAATTCGTCTTTAGATTTTTCAGATACTGATAAAAAAAGAATTGAGAACTTGGCGAATAAAGTTGATAATAAGACATTATTGTTATTCTGGGAATTTTCTGTAAACATAATAGGTGAAATCAACTTAGTTTCAAACCAACACCTGGCAGTAGAAATGTTTTTGATTAGATTAATGTACTTAAACAAAGAAAATCTGGAAGAAATTACACCTAATAAGAATTTAAATGATGAAAATAACATCCAAAAAAGTCAATTAATAGATAAAGCTTATAAAGATAAATTAGACAAAGATAACAATGATAATAAAACAGTTAATCAAATTAAGTTTTCTTCACAAGAGCAAGAAAAGATTGAAATAGATGATCAAAAATTATTAGATAAAACAAATATAAACTCGTTTTCAGACTTAATATTAATTTGTACATCAAAAAAAGAAATTAAATTAAAATTTGAATTAGAAAATAATGTCAACCTAATTAGTTTTAAGAATAAAAATATTGAGATCTCTTTTAATGAAAACTTGGATAAAAACTTTATTAAGAATTTAACATCTAAATTGTTAGATTGGACTGGTGAGAGATGGATTATTACCTTATCTAAAAAAATTGGATCAATAACAAAGAAAGAATTAGAAATAAATAATAAAAAAAATGATTTAAAGGTTCTAAAAAATTCTAATGAATACAAAAAAGCAATTACTCTATTTCCGGATCTTGAAGTTATTAATGTAGAAAATTTGAAGGATGAAAATAATGAATGATTTCAATAAAATATTAGAAAAAGCAAAAGAAATAGAGTCAAAGGTTAAAGAAAGCCAAGAAAAAATAAAAAATATTAAAGCAGAGGGCTCATCTGGCGGAGGAGATGTTAAAATAGTTTTAAATGGAGATGGTGAAATTGAAAGTTTATATATCTCAGATAACATTTTTAAAGAAGACAAGTCTCTGTTAGAAGATTTAATTATTGCGGCTCATAATAATGCAAAAAATAATTTAAAAACGAAAACCTCAGATGAACTTTCTAAAGTCACCGGTGGTTTTGGAATACCGGGTTTTAAATGGCCTTTATAAATTATGATGGAATTAAAAGAAATTGATGAACTAATAAAGGCAGTATCAAAATTTCCAGGATTGGGACCGAAGTCTGCAAAAAGGATAATTCTAAAACTTATAAACAACAAAGATGAAATTATGAAACCTACAATAAATGCTTTAGCAAATGTATATAAAAATATTTCAAGGTGTAATTATTGTGGCACGCTAAAATCGCTAAAAGAAGAACGTAGAGGATGTGAAAATTGTTGTAATTTACAAAAAAAATTTTCTAAAATATGTGTAGTCGAAAATATTGCAGATCAATGGAGCATAGAAAGCACAAATATTTTTAGCGGTTATTTCCATATTTTAGGGGGGACAATTTCTGGAACAATCGATAAAAGTCAAAGGGTGCTTATCGATTCACTTAAGGAAAGAGTAAAAAAACAAAAAATAGAGGAAGTTATTGTTGCGACAAGTGCAACAGTCGAGGGACAAACTACAGCTTTTTTTATTGAGGAAACTCTTAAAAATACAAATGTAAAAATTTCTAAATTAGCTCAAGGACTCCCGGTAGGAGGAGAGATCGAAAGTTTAGATGACGGAACTCTATTTTCAGCTTTTAAAAATCGAACCCAAATTTAATTTTTTTTCAAATATCTGTTAGCGTGCAATAGTGGCTCGGTATAACCAGAGGGTTGATCTTTTCCTTTAAAAACTAAATCACATGCTGTCTTAAAAGCTATTGATTTTTCAAAATTTGGTGACATTTTTTCATATCTTTGATCACTTTTATTTTGATCATCAACTATTTTTGCCATTTTTTTCATAGTTTCTAAAACTTGAACATTAGTACATATTTTGTGGTGAAGCCAATTCGCAATATGTTGCGAGGAGATTCTTAAAGTTGCTCTATCCTCCATTAAACCAATATTATTTATATCTGGAACTTTTGAGCAACCTACACCACTGTTTATCCATCTAACAACATAACCTAAAATTCCTTGACAATTATTTTCTAATTCATTCCTTATGTCATCCAAATTCCAAATTGGTTTAGATATAATAGGTATGGTCAATAATTTTTCTAAATCAAATTTAATTTTTTTTCTTATTTTTTTTTGTACACCAAAGACATTTACTTTGTGATAATGCATAGCGTGAAGAGTTGCTGCTGTTGGTGAAGGTGTCCAAGCACAATTTGCTCCAGATTTTGGATGTCCAATTTTTTGATTTAACATATCTTGCATTTTGTCCGGCGCAGCCCACATCCCTTTTCCAATTTGGGCTTTTCCTGAAAATCCACATTCTAATCCAATTTTTACATTATTATTTTCATATGCCTTTATCCAATTAGAATTCTTCATATCACCTTTTCTCATCATTGGACCCGCCTCCATTGAGGTATGCATTTCATCTCCGGTTCTATCCAAAAAACCGGTATTAATAAAAACTACTCTTTTTTTAACTTTTTCTATGCATTGTTTTAAATTTGAACTGGTTCTTCTTTCCTCGTCCATTATTCCAATTTTTATAGTATTTTGTTTAAGTTTTAAAACATCCTCAACTTTTGAAAATATTTCATCTGCAAAAGAAACCTCGTCTGGACCGTGCATTTTTGGTTTAACTATATAAATAGAGCCTGTCTTCGAATTTTTTTTGGCACTTAAGTCATGAAGACAAGCAGCTGAAGTAATAAATGCGTCTAAAATACCTTCTGGAACTTGCGTTTTGTCTGAAAAAAGAATTGCAGGAGTTTTCATTAGATGACCAACATTTCTATTTAGAAGCAAAGCTCTACCATGTAACTTAATATCTTTTCCACTAGAAGAAATATAATTTCTATCTGAATTTAAAATTCTTACGTATTTTTTTCCTAATTTTTCAAATTTTACTTTTAAATCTCCTTTCATTAACCCTAACCAATTTCTGTATCCTAAAACTTTATCTTCAGCATCAACTGCCGCCACACTATCTTCATGATCAATAATTGTGGATACAGCTGACTCTATAACTAAATCACTAAGACCTATAGGATCATTGTTAGCACTAAAAGCGTAAGGGTTTATTATTAATTCAACATGTAGATTATTATTTACTAAAAGGACACCTTTCAATTTTCTATTACTAGATCTATATCCCTTATATTGTTTTATATTTTTAAGACTTACAATTTTATTATTAATTTTTAATATAAGCTTATGCCTAACTATTTTTAAATCATTAATTTTTTTCCATGAGCCATTTTTAAGCGGAAAAATTTCATCTAAAAAATCTCTACAATATCTAATTACTTTTCCTCCCCGTACAGGATTATATCTATTCTCTAATTTTACCGAACCTATAGCATCAGTCCCATAAAGAGCATCATATAAACTACCCCATCTAGCGTTAGCTGCATTTAAAGCATATCTAGCATTAGATATAGGAACCACTAACTGAGGCCCAGGTATTTTTGCGATTTCGTCATCAACATTTTTAGTTTGTATCTTAAAGTTGTTACTTTTTTTTTTTAAGTAACCAATTTCTAAAAGAAATTTTTTATACTTATTAAAATTAAATTTTTTGCCTTTATTATTTATGTGCCAGTAATTTATTAAATTTTGTATATTTGATCTTGTTTGTAATAATTTTTCATTTTTAAGTCTTAATTGATATAGCGATCTGTCTAAACCATGCCAAAACTGCTTAGGTTTAATTTTTGTTTTCCTCAATAGCTCCTTATTAACAAAATTATACAAAATTTTGCTCACAAACAATTTTCTAACAGGCTTATATTGATTTAGATTTTTATTCATGCTTCTATAGTATTTTATTTAAATCTATATTTACAAGGATTATTTATGTTAATATTATAACAATCATTATATTGCCTTTTTTTAAAAATAATGAATATTACTATACATGAAAAGCTATTTAAATTTTGAAAACGAAATAAAAAATATTGAAGCAGAAATTGATAAACTAAAAGATCCATATAACAATGGAGGGATATCTTCTGTTAATACTGATAGAATTGACAAATTGCAATCAGATTTAGACAAAAAATTAAAAGATATTTACTCTAATCTTGATCCTTGGCAAACAACTTTAGTTGCCAGACACGAGGAGAGACCAAAATCTAAATTTTTTATTGATAATCTTTTTGAGAACTTTTTCCCTTTATCCGGAGACCGATTATTTGGTGAAGATAAGTCATCCATCGCAGGTCTAGCAAATTTTGAAGGACACTCAGTCATGATTATTGGACAAGAAAAGGGCGATGATTTGGATACTAGAATAGAAAGAAATTTTGGCATGATGAGACCAGAGGGATACAGAAAATCGATTAGATTAATGAAAATTGCAGATAAATTTGGTTTACCTGTAATAATATTTATTGATACACCAGGAGCATACCCAGGTGTGGGTGCTGAGGAAAGAGGTCAAGCAGAAGCGATAGCGAAATCGATAGAGTGTTCTTTAAGTATAAGTGTTCCAACTATATCAATAATTATAGGCGAAGGCGGATCTGGTGGAGCAATCGCCTTAGCATCATCAAGTAAAATTTTAATGTTCGAAAACGCTATTTATTCAGTTATTTCACCAGAGGGATGTGCGTCAATATTATGGAGAGATCCTAAAAAAACTTTAGAAGCTGCAACTGCAATGAAACTCACATCTAAAGATTTACTAGAATTAAAAATTATTGATGAAGTCATATCTGAGCCAAACGGGGGCGCTCACAGAGACAGAGAGTTAACACTCTTAAAAGTAAAAAAATCAATAAGTAAAAATTTAGAAGAACTGACAACTATGTCCAGACAAGAAATTATTGAACATAGGAAGGATAAGTATCTAAATATTGGGAGAGATAAAGGCCTTTCAAAAAACCTATTATCCTCTGATGATTTATTTTCTGGCAAAGTTACCAATATTTTTAATGTTAAAGAAAAATTTGGAAAAAATAAGACTTATATTTTTACACTAATAATTTTGTTTAGTATCTTATCAATATCTCTATTTCAATTATACTTTAGATAGAGAACCGCAACAATGCTTGTATTTTTTATTTGAACCACAGAAGCATAACTCATTTCTACCAATTTTTTTTTTATTTCTATTTATTATTTTTTCACCTGTTTTAGGTTTTACGGCATCCTCAGCGATTCTTAAATTCAATAATAATACCAAAGTATCTTGCCTAATCTTATCCATCAAATTTTTGAATAACTCAAAAGATTCTTTTTTATATTCAACTAAAGGGTCTCTTTGACCGTAAGACCTTAAACCGATTACTTGTCTAAGTTGTTCAAGGTATTGAATATGATTCTTCCAGTTTAAGTCTATAATTTGCAAAAATATCTTCCTCTCAAGATCTTTGTTACCAGGCTCAGAAATTTTAGAGATTCTATAATCTCTTTTATTTAAGAATATATCTTTAATTGCATTATCAATTTCTTTATTACTTGAGGATAAAATTTTATTTAAATAATTTTTGTCATTATTTTGTAACAAAATTTCAAATTTACTTTTCAAAACTTTATTTTTTTCAACATCTACAGATTTATTTTTTTCGATTAAAACATGTTTTGTTTCATCCTCGAGAAGCTTATCTATAAATTTGGTTATTTCCTCCGTACTCAAAATTTTCTTTCTTTGATTGAAAATTACTTGTCTTTGATCATTAAGCACATTATCAAATTTTAAAAGAGATTTTCTTATATCAAAATTTCTTGCTTCTACTTTTTGTTGAGCTCTCTCGAGGGCTTTATTTATCCAAGGATGATCAATACTTTCACCCTCTTTAAGTCCGAGTTTTTCTAACATATTATTGATAGACTCTGAACCAAAAATTCTCATTAAATCATCCTCTAGGCTTACAAAGAAAATTGAATTTCCTTCATCTCCCTGTCTGCCCGATCTTCCCCTTGCTTGGTTGTCGACCCGCCTAGATTCCATTCTTTCAGTGCCAATAACATATAAACCACCCAGTGACTTTACTTTTTTTTTTTCATCATTTGGTTCAACATTGTTTGTATTATCTGAATTAAATTTTTTACCACCAAGTTTAATATCTACACCTCTCCCAGAAATACTTGTTGTTATTATTACAGAGTGTAATTTTCCAGCATTGGCAATAATATCAGCCTCTTTCTCATGATTTTTTGCATTTAAAACAGTGTGTTCTATATTTTTCTTTTTCAAAAGTTCAGAGTATATCTCTGATTTATCGACACTAGATGTGAAAACTAAAGCAGGTTGACCTTTTTTGTTACATTCAATTATTAAATCAACAATTGCTTTTTGTTTTTCTACTTCAGTTCTAAATATTTTATCATTCAAATCTTTCCTTATCATCTTTTTATTTGTCGGAATTGATACAACATTTAAATTATAAATTTCAAAAAATTCTTGGCTTTCTGTCAAAGCTGTCCCAGTACAACCTGATAGTTTTTCATATAGTTTGAAGTAGTTTTGATAGGTGATTGAAGCAAGGGTTTGATTTTCTATTTCAATATGAACATTTTCTTTTGCTTCAATTGCCTGGTGTAGTCCGTCCCCATATCTTCTCCCCTCTAGTATTCTTCCAGATAATTCATCTACGATTTTGATTTTATTGTCAGCTATAACATAATCCTTATCTTTCTTAAAAATAAAATTTGCCTTTAAAGCTTGATTTACATGATGAACTATATGAAGATTTGCAGGATCGTAAAAATTATTATTTTTTAAGATTCCTATATTACTTAGAATATTTTCTATGTTATCAATACCACTGTTAGAAAGCATTATAGTTCTATCTTTCTCATCAATTTCATAATCAGATGACTTTAAATTTTTTATAAAATTATTTATAGATCTATGTTGATTACTTGTATCTTCAGATTGTCCTGAAATAACTAATGGTGTTCTAGCTTCGTCTATAAGACAAGAATCAATTTCATCAACTATTGCATATTTTCTATTTTTTTGAACAATTTGACTTAATGAAAGTTTCATGTTGTCTTTTAAATAGTCAAAACCTAGTTCACTATTAGTAGCATATGTAATATCGCACTTGTAATTTTTTAACCTTTCTTCATCATCTTGATAATTATTTATAAAACCACAACTTACTCCTAAAAAATTATAAATTTTTGACATATCTTCGCAGTCTCTTTTAGCGAGATAATCATTTACAGTTACTACATGAACTCCTTTTCCATACAGTGAATTTAAATATGCAGCCAGAGCAATCGTGATAGTTTTACCTTCACCAGTTTTCATCTCAGCAATTTTACCTTGATGTAAAACTATACCTCCTAATATTTGAACATCAAAATGTCTTTCCCCTCTTTGTCTTTTAGATGCTTCTCTAACTAAAGCAAAAGCCTCACACAGCATATCATCACTAAGGGCTCCATTTAATAGTTTAGATTTCAAACTTTTGGTTTTGATTGGAAAATCCTTGTTGTCTAATTTTGAAACTTTGATCTCAAGATTATTTATCTTTTTTAAAAGATATTGGATTTTATCAATCTCATTTTGACTGCTACTTTTAAATATTTTGCTGATAAAACTTATAGGATTTAGCATTATTTAATTTTTCATATACATTAATATTCAAATAATTATATAGTCATAAACTAATAATTTTAAACATATGGCAATAAATTTAAATAATTTCTTAATTTCCAAAAAAGACAGGTCAAAAATGGCAGACTTTCAAGACCTAGATCACCTTGATGGATTGTCAATTTCAGTTACATCAGCAAATTTATACAATAATAGCAGGGATGATCTTACACTTTTTTATTTCAGAAATGGGGCAGAATATGCATCTGTATATACACAGTCAAAGATAATTTCAGAAAATATTAAATGGAATATGTCAATTAAAAGTAAAAAAATTAAAGCACTAATAATTAACGCACGAAATGCAAATTGTTTAACAGGTTTAAAAGGTTATAATTCCTTAAAGGATATTGCTGAAGAGACAGCGAGATTATTAACGCACAAACAAAAATTAGATGAAGATAACCCTAAAAAAATAACCCCTGAAGAGATTATATTCGGCTGTACAGGCACTATAGGAGAACCGTTTCCACATACAAAAATTAAGTCATCTATTAAAACTTTAGTTGATAAAATAAAATATACACAAAATAAATATTTATGGATTAAATCTGCTATGAGTATTCTCACGACAGACCTAAAACCAAAACTTGCTATGGAGGAATGTAAAATAGGTAATACAAAAGTTAAGATCTACGGCATAGCAAAAGGGTCAGGTATGATTTTTCCTAATATGGCTACAACACTTGCATATATTTTTACAGATGCAAATTTATCTTCTAGTGTTTTAAAAAAAATTTTAAAAAAAAATATATATAATACATTCAATGCAATCACATGCGATGGAGACACAAGCACTAATGATATGATAACAATTTTCTCAACTGGAGTTGCGAAAAATAAAAATATAACAAACGTTAACGATAAGAAATTGAAAGATTTCGACAAATCTATCAATAATGTATTATTAAATTTAGCCAAAAGAGTAGTGAGTGACGGCGAGGGCGCATCAAAGTTCATTCAAATAGATGTACTAAATTGCAAAAGTGAGGAAGATGCAAAAAAAATCGCTTTTTCAATTGCTAACTCTGCTTTAGTAAAAGCTGCAATAGCAGGAGAAGACCCTAATTGGGGTAGAATAATGATGGCTGTTGGAAAAAATGATGTTGATTTAAACGTCAATACTATAAATTTAATATTAGGGAACCACAAAGTTTTCGAAAAGGGTCAAGTTGCTAAAAACTATTCAGAAGATGATGTCAAGGAGTACATGAAAAATGATAGTATAAATATCATAGTAGATATTAATTTGGGCAAAAAAAAATTTACTTGTTATACAATGGACTTCACAAAAAAATATTTAGAAATTAATTCTGACTACAGAAGTTAAATAATGATTAAATATAGATTAAAATGTAACAGTTGTTTTAAATCGTATGATAGTTGGTATTCATCCTCTTTTGAATATGAAAAACTAAGAAAAAAAGAATATCTTACTTGTCACTTTTGTAATTCTAAAGATATTGGCAAAACTATAATGGCACCTAATTTATTAAGTTTAAATTTTAAGGATGAAAATGACATAAAAAATAATAAAAAAACAAAAAAAAAAATTTTGGAATTTCAGAATTTTATTAAAAACAATTTTGAAAATGTTGGAGATGATTTTGCATATAAGGCAAGGGAATCACATTATAACAGTAGAAAAAAAACAAAAGGGATATTTGGAAATGCAACAAAAGAACAGATTGCAAATTTAAATGAAGAGGGTATAGAAGCTCATTCATTTCCCTGGATAGATGATAAAAATAATTAAATTTTTTTAAACCTTGCTATGTAATTCACATCATCATCAGTAGAAAAATCCCATTCCCCTGAAATAACATTATATTTTACACCTAAAATTTCATCTAATGATAACGAGTTTTTTTCACATATTTTCACAAGTTTATCAGGTGATATAAACATGTTCCAATCATGAGTGCCAATTGGCAACCACCTCAAAATATACTCAGCACCTAATATTGCAAATACGTAAGATTTTAAGGTTTTATTTAATGTTGCAATGAACATGATTCCATTTTTTTTTAAAAACTTGGAACTTTCTTTTAGAAATAAATTAACATTTTCAACATGTTCTACAATCTCCATATTTAAAATAACATCAAATTTTTCTTTAGAAATAAAATTTTCTGGAGAGGCACAATAATAATTTATTTTTAATTTACTTTTTTTTGCGTGAGTCTTCGCAATTTTAATGTTCTTTTCCGAAGCATCTATACCAACCACTTTCGCACCCAATTTTGACAAAGGTTCACAAAGTAAACCACCACCACAACCTATATCTAAGACCTTTATATTTTTAAGAGACTTGCCACTACTTCTTTTTTTTAATTTATCTAAAATACTTTTTTTAATATAATTTAGCCTGACAGGGTTAAATTTATGCAATGGTTTGAATTTTCCATTTGGGTCCCACCATTCTGAGGCTAATTTTGAAAATTTATCAATTTCTTTTTTATTAACAGTAATATTTTTCATTGATAGTTGACTTTTTATTTATGATAATATCTACCTAAATATAAAATTTAAATAACATATAGCAATGAAAATTATTGTCTTAAAATTTGGGGGAACTTCAGTCGGAAACCTAAAAAAAATTGCAAAAGTGGCTAAAATAATTACATCATACATAAATAAAAAATATAAAGTAATCGTTGTATCTTCAGCTATGAGTGGTGTTACAAACGAATTGCTATTAAAAACGAAAAAAATTTCTAAAAATTTTCCTGATGAAGAAAAAGATGTAATTTTATCGACCGGTGAGCAAATTTCGTGTGCTTTAATAGCTGGCAAACTTAATGAACTAGGTTTTAAGTCTAGATCCTGGTTAGGATGGCAATTACCAATTTTGACCAAAGGTAATTATAGTTCATCAAGAATCGTTAAAATAAAAAAAAATAAGTTGATAAATTATCTTAAATCAGGAGGCATACCGATTGTTGCAGGATTTCAAGGAGTTAACTCTGATTTTAGAATAACTACGTTAGAAAGGGGAGGATCAGACACAAGTGCAATATTGTGTGCTAAGTTTTTCAATGCTGAAAAATGCATAATCTATACAGATGTTAAAGGTATTTATACAACCGATCCGAATTTAATAAAATCTGCGAAAAAAATAAATAAAATATCTTATGAAGAGATGCTAGAGATGGCATCACTTGGTGCAAAAGTTATGCAGCCCGTGTCAATACAAGAGGCAAGACTTAATAGAATTGAGATAGATGTTAGATCAACTTTTTCAAAAAAAATTGGTACTACTATAACAAGAAAAAAAAATATTTTTAGTAAAAATACTATAAGAGGAATTTCCTTTACTAAAAACGACTCAAAACTTACACTGATAGGAGTTAAAGATAAACCTGGAGTAGCGGCATCTATTTTTAAACCTCTTTATGAGAATTCAATTAATGTAGATATGGTAATTCAGAACATATCAGCTGAAAGCAGAGAGACAGATTTGACATTTACCGTTAAATTAGAGGATTTAATAAAAACTAGAAGGTTGTTAGAAAATAATAAATCAATCAAATTTAAAAAATTGGTAGTAAATGAAAATGTTTCAAAAGTATCAATTGTTGGTGTAGGAATGATAACTACACCAGGAATTACTTATAGAATGTTTAAAGCATTAGCAAAAGAAAAAATAAATATTGAGGTTATATCTACCTCTGAAATTAAAATATCTGTTCTAATTAACAAAAAAAATTTAAAAAAATCTGTTGAAATACTCCATCAAGAATTTAAATTGAACAATAATTTATGAATTTAAGACCTTATAGAGATATTTTGAAAAGAAAATCAAAAGAAATAAATGTAGGAAACGTCAAAATTGGTGGTTCAAACCCTATATCAGTACAATCAATGACTAATACACTTACTACCAACATAAAAGCAACAATTAAACAAATTGATGATCTTGTTAATGAAGGAGCAGATCTGGTTAGAGTATCTTGCCCTGATGAAGATTCGACCAAAGCTTTAAAAGAAATATGTAAACATTCCAAGGTGCCTATAATTGCCGATATTCATTTTCATTATAAAAGAGCTTTGGAAGCTGCTGATAACGGTGCAAAATGTTTAAGGATAAATCCGGGCAATATTGGAAATAATGATAAGTTAAAAGAAGTAATTAAATCTGCAAGATATAATGGTTGTTCAATAAGAGTTGGAGTAAATGCAGGATCTTTAGAACAAGATCTACTTAAAAAATATAAGGAACCTTGCCCAGAAGCTTTAGTTGATAGCGCTCTCAGAAATGTAAAATTAATTGAGGATAATAACTTTGATCAGATTAAAATTAGCGTAAAGTCTTCAGACGTTTTTTTATCAATAGCAGCATATAGACAGCTATCAAAAAAAACAGATTATCCGCTTCATTTAGGAATTACCGAATCTGGTAGCTTTGTACCAGGTAGTGTAAAATCTTCTATTGGTTTAGGTGTTTTATTGCTTGAAGGCATAGGAGATACCCTAAGAGTTTCTCTATCTGATGATCCCATTAAAGAAATTAAAATTGGAAATGAAATTTTAAAATCTTTAAATTTAAGATCTAGAGGTGTTAAAATAATTTCTTGTCCTTCATGCGCAAGACAGGGTTTCGATGTAATAGAAACTGTAAAAAAGCTTGAAGAAAAATTAGCTCACATAAAAACACCAATAACACTATCTATAATAGGTTGTGTGGTCAACGGACCTGGTGAGGCTTCTCAAACTGAAATAGGTATAACAGGGGGAGGAAAAGACAGCAACATGTTGTACCTAAACGGTATTCAAAATAAAAAGATAAAAAATGAAGAGATAATTTCTCAAGTGGTTTCAATTATAGAAAAAAAAGAAGCTGAGATTTTAAATAAAAAGTAAATAATGATACCAGTTGATAAAGTAAGAGAAATTATCTCTAAGCATGAATTATTAGAGAGTAAATTGTCATCAGACAAGATAGATAAAAAAAATTTTGCCAAAATTTCAAAAGAATATTCGGATTTAAATGAAATTTTAGTTAATGCGAAGCAATATTTATCTTATGATGGTGCATTAAGTGACATAGAAAAAATATTAAATGATCCTAGATCAGACCAGGAAATAAAAGATTTAGCCAAAATAGAGATAGAGGATCTTAAAAAAAAGAAAATAGTAAACGAAAAAAAATTGAAATTATTTTTACTTCCAAAAGACGACGCTGATAGAAAAAATGCAATAATAGAAATTCGAGCTGGAACAGGCGGACTAGAGGCAAGCTTATTTGCTGCAGATCTATTTAAAATGTATGAAAAAATAAGTAATAAAAAAAAATGGTCATTAGAAATAATAAGTATTTCAAAAAGTGAAGCTGACGGATTAAAAGAGGTAATAGCAACCATTAAAGGAAAAAATATTTATTCTTTACTTAAATTTGAGAGTGGCGTTCATCGAGTTCAAAGAGTTCCTGATACTGAGACCCAAGGGAGAGTTCATACATCAGCCGCTACAGTGGCAGTGTTGCCAGAGGCAGAGGAAGTTGATGTAAAAATTGATGATAATGATTTGAGAATAGACGTTTTTAGAAGCAGTGGACCCGGGGGTCAAAGCGTTAATACTACAGATTCTGCAGTTAGAATTACTCACTTACCAACAGGTATAGTAGTAAGTCAACAAGATGAAAAGTCACAAATTAGAAATAAAGAAAAGGGTCTTAAGATTTTGAGGTCTAGAATTTATGAGTTTGAAAGAAAAAAATTAGAAGATGCAAGATCTAAAGATAGAAAAAATAAAATTGGTACTGGAGACAGATCAGAAAGAATTAGGACGTACAATTTCCCACAAGGAAGGGTCACTGATCACAGAATAAATTTGACTTTACATAAACTTGATGATTTTTTGGAAGGCGAGATATTTGATGAGATGATTGATAGCCTTAATTTACATGCACAAGATGAAGAACTAAGGAGTCTAGAAAAATGAATTTATTTTACGCGTTAAATGAGGGATATAATTTATTGAAACTTAATCAAAAAAATAGCTATAAAATTGATGCCGAGCTTTTGCTGTGTAAAAGTTTAAACATTTCCAGAGAAAAATTAATACTAAACCTTGATCAAGAGATAAGTATTTTGAGATTTAACAACTTTCTTTCAAATATAAAAAGAAGAAAAGAAAATGAACCTATAGCATATATAATAAAAAAAAAAGAATTCTGGAAAAACGAATTTTATATAAATAAAGATGTTCTTGTTCCAAGACCTGAGACTGAACATTTAGTTGAGGCGTCTTTAAATATAATTTATAAAAATCAAAAAAAAAAACTATTAGAAATTGGAATAGGCTCAGGTTGTTTAATAACATCAGTTTTAAAAGAGAGAAAAAATTGTTCAGCTATTGGCATAGATTGTTGCTCTAAAGCAGTAAAAATAGCTAAATTTAATGCAAAATTACATCATATTAGTAATAGAATCAAAATTTTAAAAACAGATGTTGACAATTTTAATTCAGGAAAATATGATTTAATTTTAAGCAATCCTCCTTATATTGATAGACATCAGCTAAAATATTTGGGCGTTAGTGATCATGAACCATTAAAGGCTTTAGATGGAGGAATTGATGGAATTGAAGTATTAGTTAAGGTGATAATTAAAGCTTCACAATTACTAAAAATAAATGGAAAATTAATTATTGAAATTGGTAATAATCATAAATACAAAATGTTTAAAATACTAAAAAAATATAATTTTTATGTAAATAAAATAACAAAAGATTTTTCAAAACATGATAGATGTATAATATCTACAAAAATTTCCTAACAAAGTAATGAGACCATTTAAAAATAATCAAAAAAGAATTAGAAATAGAAATATGCAAGATAGATCTTTTAAGAGATCTAATGATATTAGCAGATTAAATTCAGAATTTGGTAATAGAGAAAATGGATTTAGAAGAAAAAATAATAGAAATAACGGAAATGTTGATAAATTGATATTAAAGTATAACGAACTAGCAAGAGAAGCGTTATCTAATGGAGATAAAATTCTTTCAGAAAATTACTATCAGTACGCAGACCACTTTTTAAGAATTTCAACTGAACAAAAAGAAAAACAAAAAGACAAATCCCAAACTTCTATAGAAACAGTTTAAAAATTTGCAACTAAATCAGATTTTAGCACATCTGTTTTTATTCTAACTATCTCAAATTGTTTTCTATGATTTCCTTCTAAAGATTTTCCAGGTGGAAGTTTAAGAAGTTGAGAATTTATTTTTTTTCCGTTTTCTATTACCTCATAATGGAGATGAGGACCTGTAGACATCCCAGTTGAACCGACGTAACCTATTATTTGACCCTGTTTAACCCTATTCCCTGGAATAGCTAGATTAGAAAAATTTTTCATGTGTGCATATATAGTTTGATAGGTTTTGTTGTGTTTTATCTTTACGCAATTACCTCCACCACCACACCAGCCAGCTTTAATTATTACACCGTCACCAGATGCCATAATCGGTGTACCCTCTGGTGCAGCAAAATCTGTACCCTTATGCATCTTATTATAACCGAGTATCGGATGCTTCCTCATACCAAAAGATGAGGACAACCTTGCCCCATTAATTGGAGTTTTCATTAACGCTTTTTTAACACTTTTTCCATTTTCATCGTAATGACCATCAAACTTTTTTTTAGGAAAGTAATATAATTGATTATATTGTCCACGTAAAACTAAGTTTGCGTACAAAATATTTCCATTTTCGATAACTCTCCCATTTTCATCAACAAAAGTTTCATATATTAATTGAAAAGAATCGTTCTTTCTTATATCTCGTTGAAAATCAACTTGAAAACCATAAAGTCTTGCGAATTCTATTATAATATTTGGACTAATATTTTCTTGTGTTGCACTTTTATACAGACTTGATTTAATTATACCTTCTTTTAATACTATTTTTCTTTCTAAGTTAGTGATAATTTCATTTTTAAGAAAAGCGTTTTTTTCATAATCTTTATAAACTTGGAATTTTCTCGACTTACTAACAGGAATTAAGATACTAGATACTCCTGTCAAGTTTTCGTTATTTTCTAATGTTAATTTGAGTATTTTGTTTTGATATAAGTTTTGTATCTTATTTTCCTTTAATAATTTAACAATTTCTTGAATCTCCTTTTTATCAACTGAAAAACCATCTAATATGTTTACAAGAGTATCTCCGTCCTTGATTGTATATTCAATATCTTCGAATTTAGGTTTTAAATTTGAAAAAAAATAGTTAACTGACTTTTTGAAATACGAATTTCTGATAATTTCTAGATAATCTCTTTGAATTTTTTTTGTATTAGAATTGTACAGTTGTGTAATAATAATAGTAATTATTAAAAGAATTAATAATAAAAAGATTTCAAGATTTTTTTTAAAGAAACTAACAATTTTTAGTTGAATAAAATTCATTTTTAATAGTTATTTTGCTCAAAGTTATTTTAACATCAAAAAACCACGTTTTTACTGCTTTTTTTGTCATTTTTTTCAATCATAATTCTTGATTTAGTCCTAATTTGTACTATAAGCATTTTTTCCAAACAATAAAATTATTGTTATTATTAGGCTATGCCTAATTAGCTATTTAAAACGTGAAATTTAAGAAGAGAAGTGTGGACGGTTAAGGTTACCAAAATTTGTCGTACACACTTCAACTACATATAAATTTATTCTTAGATTTATATGGAAGCTAGTGTGCGCCGTTTTTAAACTTGAGAGTTTGATCATGGCTCAGAACGTACGCTGGCGGCACGCCTAATACATGCAAGTCGAACGAAGTAGCAATACTTAGTGGCAGACGGGTGAGTAACATGTAGGTATCTTCCCTTTGGTGAGGAATAACACGAGGAAACTTGTGCTAATACCTCATAAGTCTTTACGGAGAAAGCTTTATGCGCCATTGGATGAGCCTGCACTTGATTAGTTTGTTGGTGGGGTAATGGCCTACCAAGACAATGATCAATAGCTGATTTGAGAGGATGATCAGCCACATTGGGACTGAGACACGGCCCAAACTCCTACGGGAGGCAGCAGTAGGGAATCTTGCACAATGGGGGAAACCCTGATGCAGCGATGCCGCGTGAGTGAAGAAGGCCTTTGGGTTGTAAAGCTCTTTCGTCGGGGAAGAAAATGACTGTACCCGAATAAGAAGGTCCGGCTAACTTCGTGCCAGCAGCCGCGGTAATACGAAGGGACCTAGCGTAGTTCGGAATTACTGGGCTTAAAGAGTTCGTAGGTGGTTAAAAAAGTTGGTGGTGAAATCCCAGAGCTTAACTCTGGAACTGCCATCAAAACTTTTTAGCTTGAGTATGATAGAGGAAAGCAGAATTTCTAGTGTAGAGGTGAAATTCGTAGATATTAGAAAGAATACCAATTGCGAAGGCAGCTTTCTGGATCATTACTGACACTGAGGAACGAAAGCATGGGTAGCGAAGAGGATTAGATACCCTCGTAGTCCATGCCGTAAACGATGTGTGTTAGACGTTGGAAATTTATTTTCAGTGTCGCAGCGAAAGCAATAAACACACCGCCTGGGGAGTACGACCGCAAGGTTAAAACTCAAATGAATTGACGGGGACCCGCACAAGTAGTGGAGCATGTGGTTTAATTCGAAGATACGCGCAGAACCTTACCAACACTTGACATGTTCGTCGCGACTTTAAGAGATTAAAGTTTTCGGTTCGGCCGGACGAAACACAGGTGCTGCATGGCTGTCGTCAGCTCGTGTCGTGAGATGTTGGGTTAAGTCCCGCAACGAGCGCAACCCTCACTTTTAGTTGCCATCATTAAGTTGGGCACTCTGAAAGAACTGCCAGTGATAAGCTGGAGGAAGGTGGGGATGACGTCAAGTCCTCATGGCCCTTACGTGTTGGGCTACACACGTGCTACAATGGCATTTACAATAGGAAGCAAAACGGCGACGTTAAGCAAATCCTAAAAAAATGCCTCAGTTCGGATTGTACTCTGCAACTCGAGTACATGAAGCTGGAATTACTAGTAATCGCGGATCAGCGCGCCGCGGTGAATACGTTCCCGGGTCTTGTACACACCGCCCGTCACACCATGGGAGTTGGTTCTACCTTAAGGCAAAGGTTAAAAACTTTGACCACGGTATAGTCAGCGACTGGGGTGAAGTCGTAACAAGGTAGCCGTAGGGGAACCTGCGGCTGGATTACCTCCTTTCTAAGGATGAATAAAATTTTTTAATTTTATTCTAAATATTTAACAGGTTAATGTTGACCGTCCGCATTTCTCTTCTTAATTTTTTGTGTTTCTATTAAATACAATAAGGGCCGGTAGCTCAGTTGGTTAGAGCACACCCTTGATAAGGGTGGGGTCGATAGTTCGAGTCTATCTCGGCCCACCAAACTTATCTGGGGGATTAGCTCAGCTGGGAGAGCGCCTGATTTGCATTCAGGAGGTCAGCGGTTCGATCCCGCTATCCTCCACCATGAAGCACACAGTTATTTTAAAAGTAAATATTATAATATTATCAATATCTATATCCGATTGTTCGAATAGATGAACAATCATGAATGTTCGAATAAATGAACATTTAATAAAAAATTTGATTCAAAACACAGAATTTTTTTCTGTGCATAAATCAAGCGTTTAAGGGCGTGTGGCGGATGCCTTGGCACTAAAAGACGATGAAGGACGTGGTATACTGCGAAAAGTTTCGGGGAACTGTATGCAAGTTTTGATCCGAAAATTTCCGAATGGGGAAACCCTACACTTTATGTGTAACTTTAAATTGAATACATAGATTTAAAGAGCGAACCTGGAGAACTGAAACATCTAAGTAACCAGAGGAAAAGAAATCAATTGAGATTCCGTTAGTAGTGGCGAGCGAAAGCGGAACAGGCCAGTAATAAATTTAAGAAAATTTGAATAGTATGGAAATGCTAACCAAAGATGGTGATAGTCCAGTAAAAGTAATGCTTAAATTTGTTCTTGAGTAAAGCGGGACACGTGAAATCTTGCTCGAATATAGGGGGACCACCCTCTAAGCCTAAATACTCTTTAGTGACCGATAGTGAACTAGTACCGTGAGGGAAAGGTGAAAAGAACCCCTATTAGGGGAGTGAAATAGAACCTGAAACCGCATGCCTACAATCAGTCGAAGCTCTTTTTAGAGTGACGGCGTACCTTTTGTATAATGGGTCAGTGACTTAATTTATTAAGCAAGCTTAAGCCATCTAGGTGTAGGCGTAGCGAAAGCAAGTCTTAATAGGGCGATTAGTTTAATGAATTAGACCCGAAAACGAATGAGCTTACCATGAGCAGGTTGAATGCAAGGTAACACTTGCTGGAGGACCGAACCAGTTGACGTTGAAAAGTCTTTGGATGACTTGTGGTAAGGGGTGAAAGGCCAACCAAATTCGTAGATAGCTGGTTTTCCGCGAAAACTATTTAGGTAGTGCGATGAATAAATATGCATTTAGAGGTAGAGCACTAAATGGGCTAGGGGGAAGAGATTCTTACCAAACCTAATAAAACTCCGAATGCTAAATGTAGTTCTTCATCAGACAGACTGTGGGTGCTAAGGTCCATGGTCGAGAGGGAAAGAGCCCAGACCACCAGATAAGGTCCCAAAATTATGATTAAGTGTGAAAGGATGTGGAAATTCCTTAACAGCCGGGAGGTTGGCTTAGAAGCAGCCATCCTTTAAAGATAGCGTA
>CACABD010000002.1:0-5000 GCA_902530715.1 uncultured Pelagibacteraceae bacterium | reverse complement strand
AAGTAGCGGGACCGCTGCTTTAGAGGTAGCAATTAAATCTTTGAGTTTAAAAAAAGGTGATGAAGTAATTTTACCTGCATTCACGATTATATCAAATGTTAATGCTATAATCAAAACAGGCGCAAAGCCTGTAGTAGTAGATGTGGATATCAAAACCTGGAATATTAAAATTGAGGATATCGAAAAAAAAATAAATAAAAATACTAGGTGTTTGATGCTACCACATATTTATGGATTAACTAATAATATGGATAGGATTTTAAAAATAGTAAAAAAAAACAAATTGTTTTTAATTGAAGATGCCGCTGAAGTTTTTGGATTGAAATATAAAAATAAATATTGTGGTAGTTTTGGAGATATTAGTATTTTAAGTTTTTATGCAAATAAACATATAACAACTGGCGAAGGAGGAATGCTTTTAACAAATAATCCTAAATTGAATGATAAAATTATAAATTATAAAAACCTTTGTTTTGGCAAAGGCCAGGATAGGTTTAAAAACTCAGATATTGGATGGAATTATCGATATACAAATCTACAGGCTTCACTAGGCTTAAATCAACTTAAAAGAATAAATAATATTATTAAGAAAAAATTTCACATAGGAAATTATTATTATAAACATTTTAAAAACCTTAAAAATATTATTCTTCAACCAAACAAGTTACCTTATTGTAAAAATATTTATTGGGTATTTGGTATCGTTGTTAAAAAAAAAAGTAAAATTAAAATAGAAGACGTTATAAAAAAACTCAATCAAAAAAATATTGGAACTCGACCTTTTTTTTGGCCAGTTCATAAACAAAAATTTTTAATAAAAAACAAGTATATCAAAAGAATAAGACTGCCTAATTCAGAGTATATAGCAAATAATGGATTTTATATCCCTTCAGGTTTGGGTTTAAATTCAAAAGAACTAGAATATATAAAGAATACAGTTGTTGATATTTTTAAATAATTTAAAAAAATATATATGAAAATTGGAATTTTTCTAGGAGGCACACCAAAAATGGGCGGTGGTTTTTTTCAATCCTTAAAATCTTTAGTTTTATTATCAGAAATAGAAAAATTTAAATCAAAAATTGAAGTAATTATATCACACAAAGAAGCTGTTAATTATCTAAAGGAAAAAAATATAAATACAAAGTTATTTAGTCAAAATACCTTTATGAGGTATTTTTCAGAACTTTTTGAAATTGATTTAATAAAAAATTTATTTGATAAAATAAAGATAAAACATCCCTTTACTAGATTTATAAAAAAAAATAAATACGATTTAATTATATTCTTAGGACCATCAATAATGTCAAAATTTTGTGCTGAAATTTCATTTGTTTCAAATATTTGGGATGTCGATCACAAAAAAAATAGTCAATTTCCTGAACACAATTCCAATTTCAATTTTGAAAATAAAGAAAAATTATATAACTATATTGTTCACAAAGCCTTCAAAATTTTAGCACCTAACCAATCAATTAAAAAAGAACTAATTGATTTTTATAAAGCAAATGAGTCAAGAATAATAGTTCAAAATTTTATTCCAATGCTTCCATCACTACATAAAAAAAATTTAGAAATAAAAATAAATTACAATGAATTATTTGATAAATTTGATCTTCCTAAAAATAAAAAAATTATTTTTTATCCGGCACAATTTTGGGCACACAAAAATCACAAATACTTGATCGATGTATTAAATATTTTAAAATCAAGAAATAATAACAATTTTTTCTTCGTATTTTGTGGAGATAGTAAGGGAAATTTTAAATATATAAAAAATTTGATCAAAGATAATAAATTGGAAACCCATGTCAAAATTCTGAATTTTATAAATGACAATGATGTAATTTCTCTTTATTTAAATTCAAATGCGATAGTTATGCCTACATTTTGTGGTCCAACCAATTTGCCAATATTTGAGGCGTTTTATTTTAAAAAAATTATTTTTTACACTAAAGATTTAATAAATGATAATGAGCTGAACGACCATTTGATAAATATTGATACATCAAATCCTGAGGATTTTTGTGAAAAATTAAATATTTGTTATGAAGAGGATAAAATAGAAAGTATAACTAAAAAAAACTATGAATTTTATAAAAAAATTTGCAGTGAGGACTCCTTTAAAACGGCATATACTAAAATTTTAGATGAATTTGACCATTTGATCAAAAGATGGAAATAACAATATTTAACTATTAAGAAATTATGTTTATATCATCTTTTTTAATTTTACGTACATGTATAATGAAACATGAAGATTGTAACGAAAATTATTCGCAAGCACCATTTTTTCCAGTTTCTTTTTTGATACAAATTTTACCTGGATCCCTTTTTCAACTTTAAAATATTTTTTTTTTGAACATTTAGCAAAAAAAAAGTGAACTTTATTATTTATTCTACCAGTATCCGAATAAAGGGTTTTCAATTTTTTAATACTTTTAACTTTATAACCAGTTTCCTCTTCAACCTCTTTTTTTGCAATAATTTTAATTTTTTCTTTACTGTCCTTTAAACCGGCGGGAAATTCCCAAGTGTATTTGTTTATTGAAGGCCTAAACTGTCTTATTATTGCAATCTTTTTATCATCTCTTAAAACGAATATACTCAGATAATCATGGGTTTTAAAATTATACCAAATTTTTTTTTTTCTGTTCAAAAAGAAAGTTTTTTTTTCTAAAATTACCCATCTATTAAGTTTTGTTTGTTTAACTTTGCTTTTCATCAAAATAGTAATAATCTATTGTTTTTCTCAGACCTTTTATAAAATTTGTTTTATTTTTATGTTTTAACTTCTTAAGTTTTTTAATGTCGGGCAGTCTCTTTGATACGCTTCCCAAATGACGGGGGCTTTTCTTAATTCTGATTTTTTTATTTAAAATTTTGCATAAAATTCTTACTATTTCTGTTATTTTATATTCATCATTGCTTCCAATATTATAAATTTGATTTTGAGCACCATTATTTGCTACTTTTATAATTGCATTTACCGCATCTGAAATAAAAATAAAAGAACGTGAATCATTGCCGTCGCCTATTATTTTTAAAAATTTAGTGCTTTTTTTTAGTTTTCTTATCAATTCTGGTAAAACATGATCACCACCCATGTTAGGTCCATAAACATTGTGAGGTCTAAGAATATAATATTTTGTTTTGCTATTCCTTAAGTAGTTAATTGTCAGCAACTCTCCAATAATTTTTGATCCGCCGTAAGAAAATCTAGGGTTAAAAACGTCTGGTATTTTAAGTTCTTCTCTTTCAGTTGTTGGTAAAAAATTAGGTTTTTGATATGCCTCTGATGATGAAAAATAAATAAACTTTTTTACTTTATATTCCTGAACTAATTCTATAACATTTAAAGTGCCCATTACACCTACATCCAAAACTAAGTTTGGTTTTTCATAAAAGTTTTTTGTACCATTAATTGCGGCTAGGTGATAACATTCGTCTATATTTTTAAAAATTTTTCTTAATTTCTCTTTTTTTCTCACATCAACTTTTTCAACTATAATATTCTTATTCTCATCAATTGATTTTAAATTTCCTCTTATATTATTATCAATTGCAATTATTTTATTTTTTTTATTTTTTGAAAGTTGATTAACAAGCTCTCTACCAATAAATCCACCAGCGCCAGTAATTAAAATTCTTTTCATTTTTTTTGAATAAACTGGTCAGTTTTAAGATGGTTCCAAATATCAATAATTTTTGTATTTTTTCTAGAATATTTCATTATCTGTCTTTTTTTAAAAATACTGTGATTAATCGCAATAAATACTATATCTGAATTTTTTAAGGTATCCTCTAAATTATAATTTTTATATCCATCAATAAATTTTTTTTTAATGTTAGGGTCACAAATAAAAATGGACTTAGGAACTTTTTTCTCAATTTGTCTTATAAGTTTAGGAACCATTGACTCTCGTTCATCATCTGAATCTTTTTTAAAGGCATAACCGAGAATACCGATTTTTTTACCATTAATATTAAACTTTTTGTCAATCGTTTCAGTAAGATGAAGAGGAATATATTCGTTCACTTTCCACGCAGATAAAAATAGATCCGTGCCGGGATTTTTTTCATTAAGCATCCCAAAATCTTTTCTAAGACAAGTTCCTCCGGTTAATCCAGGATCATATATTTTCCCCCTCGGATAGTCATAGTTGCACATTCTAATAATATCGTAAATATTTTGATTAAAGTTATTTGCGATTATTGAGAATTGATTTGCTATAGCAAATTCAATATATCTGTAGTTATTATTAAACAATTTTACCAATTCGGCTGAGAGAAAAGATGTTTTGAAAACCTTAATCTTAAATCTTTTAAAAACTCTTTCAACCAACAAAAAAGTTTTATTATCTTCTACTCCAATAATTTGTGGCAATTGACCCAATTCTTTCAAAGCTTTATTTTCCGCAAGTCTTTCTGGACAGAATGAAAGAAAGATATCCTTTCCTACTTTAAAGTTTGTCAACTTTTCTATTTTTTTTTTTACATAGTCAGTAGTTTCAGGTCCTATAGTAGACCTTAAAATAATAGTGTGGCCTTTAATTAATATTTTGGACAGTTCGTTTATTACAAGGTTAATATTATTTAAGTTAACCTCTATACTTTCCCTTAAAGGTGTTCCTACTGTAATAAAAATATATTTTATCTTTTTTGGATTAAACTCCTTAAAGTTACTTATAAATTTTGCATTGGATTTTTTTAATAATTTTTGACATCCAGTTTCAATAAATGGCATTTTTTTTTCTTTTAATTTTGATATGAGAGCTTTATTTTGATCTAATCCAATTAAATCAAATTTTTTTTTTTCAAGAAACAATAGTAAAGGAAGACCAACTCTTCCTAGTCCAATCACAAGAATTGTATTATCGACTTTATTCAATATATTCTTTCCCTATTATTCTTACTTCAGGCAAAGGCACAATGAATTTACCACCTTCCTTTAAATATTTTTTTTCTCTTCTGATAAATTCGTGTATAAATTGCCATGG
>CACABD010000001.1 GCA_902530715.1 uncultured Pelagibacteraceae bacterium | reverse complement strand
TGTTGGACGTCCCTTAGTATTCACAGCTTGGTGATATGCTGCATAAACTTTGTGGGGATCATGACCACCCCTATTAAGCCTCCATATATCTTGGTCAGTCATGCTTGATACCATATCTTTAAGTTCTTTATATTTTCCAAAAAATTTTTCTCTGACGTATGCTCCGCCTTTGGCTTTAAAAGCCTGATACTCCCCATCGACTGCTTCATTCATTCTTTTTACCAAGATCCCTTTTCTATCATTTGCTAATAGTTGATCCCAATATGAGCCCCAAATAACTTTTATAACATTCCATCCAGCCCCTCTGAAGATACCTTCTAATTCTTGAATAATTTTACCATTTCCTCTTACTGGTCCATCTAATCTTTGAAGATTACAATTGACTACAAATATTAAGTTGTCTAAATTTTCTCTAGCAGCTAAACCTATCGCTCCTAAAGACTCTGGTTCATCCATTTCACCATCACCCAAAAAGGCCCAAACTTTTCGGCTTTCGTCTTTAATCAAACCTCTATTGATAAGATATTTCATGAACCTTGCTTGATAGATTGCGAGCATTGGGCCAAGACCCATGGATACTGTAGTAAATTGCCAATACTCTGGCATGAGCCACGGATGTGGGTAAGAGGATAAACCACCCGGTTTAACTTCTTGTCTAAAATTATCTAATTGTTTTTCGGTTAATCTGCCTTCAAGATATGATCTTGCATAAATTCCTGGTGCACTGTGACCTTGAAAATATATTAAATCTCCTCCAAACTTATTATTTTTTGCTCTCCAAAAATGGTTCATTCCAACATCATATAATGTTGCAGCTGATGCGAATGTTCCAATGTGTCCTCCAAGTTCTGGATTTTTTTTATTAGCCCTTACAACCATGGCAGCAGCGTTCCATCTTATTAAAGATCTAATTTTTCTTTCTATATTTTGATCGCCAGGTAATTTTTTCTCCTCTTCAGGAGGTATTGTATTGATATAGGGAGTATTTCTAGACATTACTAATCCGGAACCCTCCCTGTATGAATGTTCTATTAATTGTCTAATTATATATTGTGCTCTTTCTTTTCCATCACTGTTAAGCACAGCAGACAATGACTCAAGCCACTCTTTAGTTTCACTAGGATCTATATCATTTGTATCTGATACAATCTCAATTTTTGAATTTTCTAACTTTGAAGTTTTTTTATTTTGTAAAACTTCTTGTCTGATAATTTTTGGCTCCTCAGTTTTTTGTACTTTTTCTGCGTCGCTTATAATTTTTTCTGTATCTTTTGGTATTTCTATTTCATTTTTAACTTTATCGGGTTCTTCGATTATTTCACTTCCTGCCTCTACTATAACTGAAACTAATTTATCGCCTTTTGAAACTTTATCTCCTATCTTAACTGATATACTTTCAATAACACCTTCTTCAGTTGAAGGTACCTCAACACTAGACTTGTCACTTTCAAGCGTAACGATCGGATCGTTTTTAGAAATTTTCTGCCCCTGTTTGACTAGCAGTTCTATAATCTCAACGTTTTCAAAATCGCCAATATCAGGTACTAAAAGATCTTTTTTCATTAATTTGAGGCTATACTTATAACATATTTATATCTTTTTTTTGACATCCTTATATATGAAAATATTAAAATGATTAATTTGCTAAAAAAATTATTATTAAAAAGATACAATAGCAAACAAACTGATGCAAGAGTATGGATACAATTGGCGCTATTAAATAAAAACTTAAAATCTTTAAAATACTAATCGCGTTCAATACACATAGAAATACCCATACCACCGCCGATACATAGAGTAACTAAACCTTTTTTATTATTACGTTTAATCATTTCATGAATTAATGTGACTATCAATCTTGCACCTGATGCTCCAATTGGATGACCTATGGCAATTGCACCTCCATTAACATTTAGTTTTTCTTTAGGAACTTTTAACTCTTTAATAACTGCAATTGTTTGTGCAGCAAAAGCTTCATTGCACTCTATTAAATCTAAATCATTTATACTCCAACCAGCAATTTCAAGAGCCTTTATAGATGATGGAATAGGTCCTAAACCCATTAAAGTTGGATCAACTCCAGAAGTGGCCCAAGAGACAATTTTTGCTTGGATATCTAAATTTTTTTTCTCAGCTAAATCTCTTGTAGTAAGTAAGACACCAGCCGCTCCATCATTTATTCCAGAAGAATTACCAGCGGTAACAGAACCATCCTTTTTAAAAACAGGTTTTAACTTTTTAAGATTTTCAATATTTAAATTAAATCTTGGATGTTCATCTTGGTTATTATCAATTATTTCATTTAAAAATTTTTTACTTTTGATTGAATATTCTGTTTTAGATTGTGAGTCTAGAGCAAAATGGTCTTGTTCATCTCTTGAGATATTAAATTTCTCTGCAACATTTTCTGCGGTAACACCCATATGATAATTATTAAAAGCATCGATTAAACCATTTGTTAACATTTCTTTCTCATCTGAATTTGACATACTTTCCTGACCACCAGCAATAATAAATTTTGATGTTCCCATACAAATTGATTGATATCCTAAAACAATGGCTCTTAGTCCTGATCCACAAACTTGATTAATATTAAATGCAGTTTTTTCTTTAGGGATTCCAGATTTTATTAAAGCTTGTCTTGCAGGATTTTGTCCGCCTAGACTCGGTAAAACTTGGCCAAGTATGACTTCATCTATCTCTAGTGGATCTATTTTAGTTTTTTTTAAAATACCTTCTATAACAATTGAGCCTAATTCATGGGCTTGAACTTTCTTATGAATGCCACCAAATTTACCCACTGATGTTCTCAAGGCAGATGTTAAAACTATATCTTTAGAATTTTTTGACATTACGATAGAATAAACTTAAATTTAAAAATTACATTAAAATATAGATGATTTATGTTAATTTATTAGCGCCTGTAGCTCAATTGGATAGAGCGCTTGGCTACGGACCAGGAGGTTCTGGGTTCGACTCCTAGCAGGCGCACCAATTATATGAAAATTTCTTTACAGAAAAGTGTAATATTTTTTTTTGTAATTGTATTTTTATTTCTGATTTTGCTAACTGTAGTTCTTTAATTATATATGAAAAAAGATTTTGAACAAATTAGTAGAGTATCTGGATTTATGCACCACAATGGTGGTCTTTATTTTAGAGAAATTTCTGAAAATGAGTATGAATTTAAAGCAACAATTAGGGAGTTTCATTTAAATAAACGAGAGATTACCCATGGTGGTTTTATTTGCTCATTGATAGACGCTGGAGCAGGAACTGCTGTGCATAGGACAACTAATCAAAAATCTTGTGTTACCGTATCGCTTGATATCAAATTTATAGCACCATCAAGAAAAGAGGATGAGTTGATAGGAAATGTTCAAATACTTAAAAAAACCAAAAGTATGGTATTTGTTAATTGTGTCTTAAACAAAAAAGATCAATTAATTGCATCTGCAACAGGGGTTTGGAAAGTGATTAAGAAAATATGATTGGTATTTTAGGTGGCATGGGAACTCAAGCAGGATTAGATTTTTGTAATAAAATTGCAGTTTTAAATAGAGGAAAAAAAGACCAACAATATCCTAAATTTATATTATTTAATAAATCTGATACGCCAGAAAGACCTGGGAATTTAAAAAGATATTTTAATGTTCTTGATGAGCTTGTTAAAGGTTGTCGATTACTTCAGAAAAATAAGTGTAAATTTATTGTAATGCCATGTAACACTGCTCATTATTGGTATAATGATTTGCAAAGAAAAATAAAAATTCCAATAATCAGTATGCCTAAAGAAGTTTTTCTTCACACTAAAAAAACATGTAAAAGAAATTGTAAAATTGGATTATTGGCAACTGAAGCCACTATAAATACAAAGATTTATCATAACTATTTGTCTAGAAATTTTGAATTAGTTACACCAACTAAAAATCTACAAAAAAAATGTGTTAATAAAGCTATTCAGCTGGTTAAATCTGGCAAAGTTAAAGAATCTGAAAAAATCATTGGTCCTGCTGTAAGATATTTAATTAAAATAAGGTGTAAAAAAATTATTCTCGGATGTACAGAAATACCAATTGCTATTTTTGCTTTTAAGTCTTTCAAAAAAGCTAAGAAATCAAAAATATTTATAGACCCTAATTTATTATTGGCAAACGTATGTATGAAAAAATATAAGGGTATTAAAATTTAGATTGAATATAAAATATATGAAAATGAGAACTTCTTTTACTTCGATTCGGTCATGTTTTAGACTATTTTTGTTCTCACCAGGTAACAACATATAGTATGTAAAGATTTTGACGCACAAACAGTAGAAATGAAAAAAAATAAAATTACAGCAGTTCTAGGTCCGACAAACACTGGGAAAACTTTTTTAGCAATTGAAACGATGCTTTCATTTGATACTGGAATGATGGGTTTTCCGTTAAGATTATTGGCAAGAGAAGTTTATGACAAAGTAATTAAAAAAGTTGACCCACAAAAAGTTGCTCTAATAACTGGAGAGGAAAAAATAATACCGGCTAATGCTAAGTATTATTTTTGCACCGTAGAGTCTATGCCAGTTGATAAGATTTTAGAGTTTGTTGGAATAGATGAAATACAAATGTGCAGCGACCACGAAAGAGGTCATATATTTACTGATAGATTGCTAAATTTAAGAGGAGAAAAGCTAACAATGTTTATGGGCTCAAACTCTATGCGAAATATAATTGAAAAATTAGAGGAGGATATTGAATATATTGATAGAAAAAGACTTTCTAAATTAACTTATTCAGGCCATAAAAAAATATCTAGGATTGAGAGAAAAAGTGCAATAATTGCTTTTTCTGCAGAGGAAGTTTACGCAATCGCAGAACTAATAAGAAGACAAAAGGGTGGTGCTGCAATAGTAATGGGATCGTTAAGTCCTAAAACTCGAAACTCACAAGTGAGTTTGTACCAGTCAGGTGATGTTGATTATTTAGTTGCTACTGATGCAATTGGAATGGGTATTAACATGGATTTAAACAATGTTTATTTTTCCAATTTAAAAAAATTTGATGGTAAAAAACTAAGAAGATTGAAACTTTCAGAAATATCCCAAATCGCTGGTAGAGCTGGCAGATATTTAAATGATGGGTCATTTGGAATAACTGGAGATTGTGGAGAAATAAGTGCAGAAGAAATAGAATTATTGGAAAACCATAAAATAGATGAAATACACACAATTTTTTGGAGGAATCCAAACTTAAATTTTAAAAATGGTGACAGATTAATAAAATCTTTAGAGGAAAGACCTAGTAAAAGTTGGTTGAGAAAAATTTCTGAGTGTGAGGATGAAAAAGTACTAAAATATATTCTTAAAGATACGGAGAAACTTCAAATATTTAACAATGAAAATGAACTAAAATTACTTTGGGAATGTTGTCAAATACCTGACTTTGTAAAAAAAACCTACGGTAATCATTTAGAAGTTGTTGGTAAAGTTTTTAACTTTTTAAGAGAGTCACCAGGAAAAATAACAAGTAAATATATGAAGCAACAGTTGTCTATATTAGATAAACTAGATGGTAATGTAGACTCTGTTTCAAACAGGATTGCAAATGTAAGAACGTGGTCGTATGTAGCCAATAAAAATGGGTGGGTCGAAAACCAAGATTATTGGGTAGAGAGAACTAAATTTCTTGAAGATAGATTATCCGATAGATTACACGAGGAACTCACAAAAAGTTTTATTGATAAACGTGCGAGTGTATTGGCCAAAGGTTTAAAACAAGATATTATTTTTGAAACTAAAATAGTCGATAATGAAAAGGTTATGATTAATAACCAATTTATCGGAAATTTAAAAGGGCTAAAACTTGAACTTGATTTTAAAATAGGAGATTTAGACTCTGACATAAAGTCTTTAAAAAAAGCATCAAGACAAAATGTTGGTCCGGAAATAGTGGATAGAATTAATCTAATAATTAAAACAAAAAATATTGAATTAAAAAAAGATCTCAAAATTTATTGGAATAAATTTCCAATAGCATATTTGATAAAAGGAAGCGACTACTTAAAACCTGAAATAATTGCTATTGTCGACGACGTTGTAGAGACTGAAGATAAAAATAAATTACAAAATTTTTTGAAGGAATGGTTGAATGAAAAAATTAATACTGAACTGGGTAGTCTTATAAAATTAAAAGATATCAAATCGTCTAATTCTTCAACAAGGGCATTATCTTACATGTTGTACGAGAATAATGGAGTTTTAAAAAGAGATAATATTGAAAAATTATTAAGAAATATTGATCAGAAAGAAAGAAAAATTCTGAGGGATCAAGGAGTTAAGTTTGGAAGATATCACATATTTTTGTACAAGCTATTTAAGCCAACTGTAGTTTCATTAAGAATAATTCTTTGGAAAAACTATAATGAAAAATATTATGATTTAGAACCACCAACTTTTGGTTTAAATTTTTTAAATGATAAAAAATTTAATGATAAAAATTTTATGCTACTTTGTGGTTTTGAAAAATTCGATGATTATTTTGTCCGAATAGATATTCTTGAGAGATTATTTCTAGAAATTATAAGCTCAGATTCCATTAAAGATAGCAAAATTGAGCTAGTTCCAAAAATGTTAAATCTCTTAGGCTGTAATAAAGAAAATTTTCTAAAATTGATAAAGAAAATGAACTACAATGTCTCACTTGAAAATGATAAATACTTTTTTAAATATACTCCCATTAGAAAAATTAATAAAAAGAATAGGGATAAATTTGAAAGCGATAATCCTTTTGCAGCTTTAAAAACGTTAAATATAAAATGATGCTTAAATTTTTTAAAAAAGATGAACAATCAAATAGCGATAATTATTTAATTAATGTTGCTTGTTTAATGATACATGCGGCTAAAATTGATGAACATTATACCGATAAAGAAAAAACAATTATTAAAAATACTTTAAAAAAACTCGATAATAATAATGAAGATATAGATAAATTGATATTAGAAGCAGAAAAAAAAGAGTCTGACTCAAATCATATTCAAGATTTTACAAAAAATATAAAGGCTATGGATAAAGAAAATAAAGTAGAAATTATAAAAAATATTTGGGGTATTATTTTGTCAGACGGAAATTCAGATATATATGAAGAAAATCTTATGAGACGTTTAGCAGGATTGCTTTACATAGATGCTAAAACTATGGGTGATATAAAATTAAATATTCAGAATAAACAAAAACAATGACATATATAGTTAATGATAAATGTATAAAATGTAAACTAATGGACTGTGTTGAAGTTTGTCCTGTGGATTGTTTTTATGAAGGAAAAAATATGCTTGTAATTAAACCTGATGAGTGTATAGATTGTGGCGTTTGTGAACCAGAATGTCCAGTAGATGCGATAAAGTCAGATACAGAAAAAGGATCGGAAAAATGGTTAGAAATAAATCAGAAGTATTCAGAAATTTGGCCAAATATTTCCCAAAAAAAAGAACCCCCAGAAGATAACGATAAATACAGAAATGAAGAAAATAAATTTGAAAAGTATTTTAAAGAAAACCTTTAAAAAGAAAAAAACTTCTATTAAAAAATCTAAATCAAAACTTAAGGTTAAAACTAAAAAAAGCACAATTAAAAAAGTTGGGAGACCAAAGGTTATAAAAAAAGATATACTAGGTAATAAAAATAAAAATAAAGAATTAAAAAAAATTACTACTAAAAATGAAAATTTAAAGCTAACAAAGACTCTGGATCAAAAACCAGAAATAATAAAGATAAAAAAACAAGGTACAGAAAAAAGAGAATATAAAGTGAAAGATTATGTTGTTTACCCAAAGCATGGGATTGGTCAGATTCTATCAGTTAGTGCAAAAAAAATTGGTGGGATAGATGTACAATGCTATGATATTAAATTTGAAAAAGATAAAGCGATTGGTTTGTTGCCGGTAAATAAACAATCACACCTCAGACCGCTGTCCACTATAAATCAAGTTAATAAATCAATTTCTATACTGAAGGGCAAACCAAAAATAAAAAGATCTATGTGGAGTAGAAGGGCCCAAGAATATGAACAAAAAATTACGTCAGGAAAAATCTATGATCTTGCGGAAGTTGTGAGAGATTTAAATAAAGGCGACGATATAATGATAGATCAATCTTACAGCGAAAGACAATTATTTGAAAAAGCTTATGAAAGAATTATTTCAGAGTTTCAGATAGTTTTAAATCTTTCTTTAGAAAACACCCAAAAAAAATTAGATAAAGCCCTGAAAAGAAACCTAGAGAAAAGTGAACCAACTTCTGAAAAAACACAAAAAACTGATGTTCAAAAAGAGCCTAATGAAGATATCAATGACGATGAAAATACAAGTTTAGTAGCAGAAAATGAAGAAGAGTAAAAAAAAAACGCTTCTCACACAAACGTTATGAGAAGCGTTTTTAAAAAAGAAATATTATCTTCTTCTTCTTCTTTTTTTAGCTTTTTTCTTAGCTTTCTTTTTAGCTTTTTTTCTTCTTTTAGCCATCTTTAGCTCCCTGTTTGTACGAATCATTTTGATTCGTTGTTTAACTAATTTTTAAATTTTTTCTTATGTTATGTCAATTATATAATTTTTTAGAAGTTAAGTTGTAAAATTAAAATTTTAAAATTTTAAATTTTGTTTTTAGTAAACGTAAAAACATTAATGTTTATGCGCTTAATACCGTTGTTTATTAATTATTTTTTATAAAGATCTTCAAAATTATTTTTATAAATATTAATAATTTTATATCTTTTTAACTTTAAAGTTGGTGTCATCATTCCATTTTCAATAGAAAATTTTTCTTTTATAACAAAAAACTTTTTAATTTTTTCTATTTTGGTTAAATTTTTATTTATTTTTTCTATCTCATCACTCAAATTTTTTTCATTAATGTCAATTTCTGAATTTAAAACTAATAAAGCTACAAGATATGGTTTGTTATCACCATATACTAAACTTTGATCTATATAATTTGAATTATTTAATGCGGTCTCTACCTTTACAGGTGAAATATTGTCACCACCTGGAGTAATTAATATATCTTTTTTTCTATCTGTAATTTTTAAAAAACCATTTACAAATTTACCTATATCTCCAGTATGAAGCCATCCATCAATTAATACTTTATCTGTCTCAGCCTTTTTATTCCAATAACCTAACATTACATTTTCTCCCTTCACCAATATTTCCCCGTCCTCAGCTATTTTCACATTATTACACCTAAAAGGAATTCCCACAGTATCAATCCTTATATCTTCTATGGGGTTACAGCTAACAACAGGTGATGTTTCAGTTAAGCCGTACCCTTGTAATGTTGGTAATCCTATTGAATTAAGAAAAATGCCAATTTCAGGGTCAAGAGCACCACCACCAGATACGAATGTTTTGAGACTACCTCCAAATTGTTTTTTAATCTTGGATCTCACCGTCATTTCACAAATCTTATTTACTATTTTATCTTTAATGTTCATTTTTTCTTTATTAAATTTTTTGGAGCCTAAATTGACAGTATTTTCTACAAGAAATTTTTTTACACCTTTTGCTTTACTAAAAGCAGAACTTATCTTTTGGTAAAGGTTTTGATAAAATCTTGGAACAGCTGTCATTATGTCAGGTGAGCAATCACTAATATTTTTGAGTAATTTATCTATACTCTCTGCGTAAAATACTTTTGCACCTACAGCGATTTGTATGAATTGTACTGTGTGTTCATAGGAATGTGATAATGGCAACCAGGTCAAAAATTTCATATCTTTCGATATGATTGATTTTAGTAATTCATAACCACCTTCGCAATTACTCAAAATTCCTCCATGGCTCAAAATTACACCTTTTGGATTTCCTTGTGTCCCAGATGTATAGATAATACAAGCTGGGTCTGAACGCTTTAGACTTATTTCACTATCAAAATTTTCAAAATCATCTTTTTTATTTATAATATCTTCAATGCATAGATAATTTTGAAATTTTAAATTTTCTAATCTATCAAATGAAATAATTTTTTTAATTTGCTTGTAATCTAATATGTCTTTAATTTTATCAAACTGAATATTATTTGAAACTATTAATATTGATGGTTCACAATCTTTAATGATGTATTCATAATCTTTAGTAGTATAAGTGGTATAAGAAGGCACACTTATTCCTCCAGCTAACATAATTGCCAAATCAGATATCAACCATTCGGGTCTATTTTCTGAAATTAAAACACATCTATCACCCAATTTAATATCTTTAGATATTTGATTGGATAAGTGGTTAACTAATAAATACGTTTTCTCCCAACTTAATTTATGTTTTGGATTACCTAAATTAATTAGGAAAATATTATTTTTGTCTTTTTTTTTGTATTGATCAAAAAAAAGTTCTAGAAGGTTATTGTAACTATTTAATTTCATTTTACTTTGGTGGGCGAAGAGAGACTCGAACTCTCACAACATTACTGCTATTGGATTTTGAGTCCAACGCGTCTACCAGTTCCGCCATTCGCCCTTTTTAATTAATTTAATCTAAAATTTATAGTATAAAGAGTGTTTTTAGAACACAAAATTATGATTAAAAATATTTATAATAAATCTATTAAAATTGCCGGTCACAAAAACTCTAAAAAATTTTTAGGTTTTATGTCATTTATTGAAAGCTTTATTTTTCCTATACCACCTGATGTATTTATAATACCCATGACAATTGCAAAGAAAAATGAGTGGAAAAAAATAGCATTTATAGCAACAACAGGTTCAGTATTAGGTGCATGTTTAGGATATTTTATAGGATACGTTTTTTTTAACGAGATTGGTATAAAGATATTTGAGCTGTACGGGGTTGATAACACTAATTTTTTAAAAGATAAGGTTTCATCTGATGGTGGAACTATTGCGTGGATTACGTTGCTTGCGATTGCAGGTTTTACACCAGTACCATTTAAATTGCTGACAATCACAAGTGGTTTTGTACATTTTAACTTCCTTTATTTTGTTATAGTCTCTCTTCTAACGAGAGGATCTAGATTTTTTATAATTGCATTTTTATTGGGTAATTTTGGTGCAGCAATGAAAAAGATTGTTGAAAAAAAACTGGTTCATATATCTATATTAATATCGATAATTATTATAGTTTTTGCGTTTTTTGTATATAAATTTCTTATAAATTTTTAAAATAAATGTCAGATCAAAACATCAAAAAATTTTATATTATAATTTTTTCTCTTAGTTCCTTTTCTTTAATTGCGGCTTTATACGTAGAATATATACTTGGTTTTAAACCATGTATACTATGTATCTACCAGAGAATACCGTATGCTATAGCGATATTAATAAGTTTAATTGCTTTTTTCATTGGTAATAAAAATATATTATTAATAATTTTAGGTTTAACTTTTTTGTCAGGTATTTTGTTATCAGGTTATCATGTAAGTATTGAAAAAGGAATTATTGAACCACTATTTTCATGCACAGGTGAAAATATTAAATCTTTCGAGAAAGAGGAAATACTTAAATCTCTAAATAATATTCAGCCTGATTGTAAAGATGTTGATTTTTCAATATTTGGGGTTTCCCTTGCGACCTTAAATTTTATAATTTCATTTGTTTTAACTATAGTCATTGTCTATATATTCAAGTATGCAAAAAAGTAATAAAAGAAAAATTGAAGAATTTATTAGGGTAGATCATGCAGGTGAAAGAGGTGCCATCAAAATATATGAAGGTCAGCTTTTAGCGTTGAATACTATAGTCAAAAATGAAGAACTAAAGAAGACTATTGAACATATGAAAGAGCATGAAGTAGAGCATTGTGAGTTTTTTGAAAAAGAAATAAAAAAAAGAGGAATTGAACCAACAAAATTTTTACCTTTATGGGATCTTTTGGGTTTAGGTTTAGGTTTTGGTAGCACATTACTAGGAAAGAAAGCAGCAATGCTTTGTACTGCATCTGTCGAAGAAGTAATAGATGAACATTATTTAAACCAAATAAAAGAAATTAAAAATGATGAAAAATCACTTAGAAAAAAGATCGAAAAATTTAGACAAGACGAAATAGATCATAAAGATATTGCTTACGATGAAGGGGCAACTAAAGAAGGTCTGTATTCAATTTTTGATAAAGTAATAAAAACTGGTTCTAAAATTGCAATTAATATATCTGAGAAAATCTAATTAAGGTTCTAATTCAACATCCCAATACAAATAATCCATCCAACTTTTATGTAAAAAATTTGGTGGAAAATTTCTACCATTTTTATGAAGATCTTCAGTAGTGGGTTGAAAAGGCCTTTGGTTTAATTTCATTCCCGATTTTTCTAATAATCGGCCTCCTTTTTTTACGTTGCAAGCTGAGCAAGCTGTCACAACATTATCCCAATCAGTTTTTCCTCCTTTTGATCTTGGTAACAAATGATCAAAAGTTAATTCGTGTTTACTTCCACAATACTGACAAGAGAATTTATCTCTTAAGAAAACATTAAATCTTGTAAAATTTGGATTAGAAAGTGGTTTGATGTAGCTTTTAAGCGCAATAACACTTGGTAGCTTCATGCTAAAGGAAGGGCTTCTAATTACCCTATCATAGTAAGAAACTATAGAAACTCTATCTAAGAAAACAGATTTAACTGAGTCTTGCCAACTCCATAAAGATAATGGATAATAACTTAGAGGTCTGTAGTCTGCATTTAAAACAAGCGCAGGACATTTTTCTAATGAAACATCGTGATCTTGAAAATTCATAATTTAAATTAACCTAAAAAAAAACTTAATTCAATGCTTCAAATTGTTTAATTTAATTTAGATCAAATATTTTTTTAATAAATTTCAATCCTATACTTGATGCCTCAATAGGTATATGATGACCACAATTTTTAATTATCTCTAATTCTACTGGAACTTTGTTTCTTTCCAAGAAATCTTTGGCTTCTAGTGATTTTACACAAGGAACAATATCATCATTTTCTCCATGTATTAAAAATGTTAGGGGTTTATGAGATATTCTTTTTGATAAATCTTTTATACTGATTATTTTTCCAGAAAAACCTAAAATTCCAGAATATTTTTCTTCTGACGAAAGTCCGACGTTAATTGACATCATGCATCCTTGGCTAAATCCAGATAAACATATCTTAGATTTTGGTAATGAAAATTTCTCCTTTACCTCATCTATGAATTTTTTTAATATTATTTCATTTTTTTTACTTTCGTTCAAAATGAATTCTTCATTATCTTGGCTAAGATCAAACCATTGATAACCTCTTGGACTGATTAAACATTTTTCTGGAGCATTAGGGCATACAAATAGCGTATTTGGTAAGAATCTTTTCCAGTTTAAAGTGACTTGTGCAATATCATTTCCATCACCTCCATAACCATGAAGTAATACAACTATGTTTTTTATTTCTTTATCAGACTCTGGTTTTATAAGTTTTGTATCAAGGCAAAATGTCATAAATAAATAATTTTATTTTTTTTTAACTGTTTATGTAATAAATACTTTTAATGGTTTCCGAAATACTAATAAAGGTAATAGCTATAATTCTTATATTGGCTGTTGCTATTGTTTTAGTTCTTGGCATAGGTACCCTATTTAAAGGTGGCTCTGCAAGTAAAAAATATTCAAACAAACTTATGCAACTGAGAGTTCTTTTGCAGTTTATTGCGATCATAGTTTTAGTTTGTCTTGCATATTTTTTTAAAGATTAATCAAATTTCTGAAGCCAAGTTTTAAAGTTTTTATCTTGGAAATCTATTGACCCTACCACTCTAGCAATTTCCCCACCATCTTTGCTAATTATTAATGTTGTTGGTAGACCTCTTAGTAAAAACTTTTTTGCCAATCTAACTTCGGTATCGTAAAAAATGTCTAAATTTTCAATATTAGTTTTAATATAAAATTCTCTTATTCTATTAATTTTTTCTTGACCAATATTTATGGGTAGAATTTCCAAATTATTGAAATTTTTATCAAGAGAAAGTTTATCAAGTGATGGCATTTCCTCTTTACAGGGTTCACACCAAGTTGCCCAAAAATTCATTAACACTAACTTTCCTTCATAATCGATTAAATTTATATCTTTTTCTAATGTGTTTTTAAAAGCTACGTCCTTATATTCTTTTGGTTTTTCGTAAATAATCAAATTTTTTGGTAAATTAAAATCTTTCGAATAGCTACTAAATGTAGAAAAAATAATTATAACTGTTATAAAAAATTTAATTAAATTAAGCATATTAAATAATACAAATAATTATCATGAGAAAAAATAAAAACAACTATCCAGTTTGGAGCAGTCGTATTAAGAAACAAACTTCTAATAATTTTAAAAAAGTAGGGTCCTCAATAAACATTGATAAGCGATTATACAAAGAAGATATCAGAGGTTCTATGGTCCATACAAATATGCTCTATAAGCAAAAAATAATTTCTCTTAAAGTCAAAGAAAAAATTTTATGGGGTTTAAACAGAGTCAAAAATGAGATTGATAAAAAAAAATTTAAATTTGATATTTCTAAAGAGGACATTCATATGAATATTGAAAGTAGATTATTTGAATTAATAGGTGATGATGCTGGTTTTTTGCACACAGCAAGATCTAGAAACGATCAAGTTTTAACAGATCTCAAGATTTGGATGAAAAGCTCTGTTATTGAAATTGACAAATTATTAATTAGAGTAATTAAAAGCTTATTAAATAATGCAGATAAAAATTTAAAAACAGTCTTACCAGGATTTACACATCTAAAAAATGCTCAACCTATTTCTTTAGCACATTATTTTATGTCATGTGTTGAAATGTTTAATAGAGATAAAAAAAGATTTAAGAATAGCTTAGAAAGTTTAAATGAAAATCCTTTAGGGGTTTGTGCAATTTCTGGCACATCCTTTAAAATTGATAGATTGTATACAACAAAAAAATTGAAATTTAGTAAACCAACTAATAATTCCATAGATACAGTGTCTGATAGAGATTTTGTTTTAGACTTTTTATATAATGTTTCAATGTGCTCAATGCATCTCTCGAGGATTTCTGAGGAATTAATTATTTGGAACTCTGACCAGTTCAATTTTATTAGATTAAAAGACAACTTAGTAACTGGTTCATCTATCATGCCACAAAAAAAAAATCCAGATACACTAGAATATCTAAGGGGAAAAACTGGTGTGAGTTATGGTTCTTTAATTTCTATGCTCACAATTGTTAAAGGCTTGCCTTTGTCTTATTTCAAAGACCTTCAGGACGACAAAGAATTGGTATTTAATTCATTTGATACATTAAAAAATAGTTTATTGATATTTGATGAAGTTTTAAAAGGTTTGATAATCAATAAGAATGTAATGCATGAAGCAGCTAACAAAGGGTATACAACAGCGACCGATTTAGCTGATAACATGGTAAAAAATTTAAAAATTACTTTTAGAGAGTCTTATAAAATAACTTCAAAAATAGTAAATTTAGCAGAAAAGTTGAATTTATCTCTTGGGGATTTAAATTTAGATCAAGTTAAGAGCATCGATAAAAGACTAACTAACCAAATTTTAGAACAAGCAAACATAGAAAATTCAGTTAACTCAAAGAAATCATATGGAGGAACATCTTTTGAAAACATTAGGAAAATGATAAACAAACTTAAAAAGGAAATTAAATGAAAAATTTTTTATTTGTTATAATTGTATTTTTATCTTTAATCTCATGTGGGAAAAAAAGCGCTCCTGAATATAAGGGTAATATTATAATACAAAGTCAAAAAACTACTGTTTAATGAATTATAGGAATAATAATTTTTATATTGAAAAAATTAAAGCAGAAAATTTAATTAAGAAATATGGGTCGCCAATTTATTGTTATTCTAATAAAAAATTAGTTGAAAATATTAATAATTTTAAAAATTCATTTAAAACTTTCAGTCCTTTAATTTGTTTTTCTGTTAAATCAAATTATAATTCAACGATACTTAAAATAATTAAAGAACATGGTCTAGGCGCTGATGTTGTATCTGATGGTGAATTAAAAAAAGTACTATCTTTAGGTTTTAAACCAAATAAAATAGTATATTCAGGTGTTGGGAAAAAATTTGAAGAATTAAAATTTGCAATTACTAAAAATATACTCCTTATAAATATTGAATCTGAAAGTGAATTAAGAAATGTTCAAAAATTAGCTAAAAGATTTAAAAGAAAAGTAAGTGTAGGTTTAAGATTGAACCCTAATATAGATGCAAAAACCAATACAAAAATATCTACTGGTAGATTACAAGATAAATTCGGTTTAAATAGCATTGATATTATCAAAATTTTAAACAAATTTAAAAATTCCAAAAATATCAAAATTAAATGTCTGAGTGTCCACATTGGAAGCCAGATAACAGAAAACAAACCATATAATAATGTGCTTTTGGCAATAAATAAAATTTTATCAAAATCTAATTTTAAATTTGAATATATTGATCTAGGTGGAGGTATGGGTATAAAGTATAGTAAGGATAACAGAAAATTAGACTACTCAGAACTTTCGAAAAATATTTATAAATTTTCAAAAAAAAATAATTGTAAGATTATATTTGAGCCAGGCCGCTCTATTGTTGGAGATACAGCTGTTTTACTTACAAAAGTAATTTACATAAAAAACAGTTCAAACAAGAAATTTGTTATTATAGATGCTGGTATGAACGACTTGATACGTCCTGCATTATACAATGCAACGCATGAAATAATACCGCTAACCAAAAAATCGTCTAGAAATTCTAGCTCTCATGACTTTGTTGGGCCAATATGTGAAACATCTGATCGTTTCCTTAAAACAAAAAATTATCAAAAAATTATTGAGGGGGATAATTTAGCTATCAAAGACGTTGGGGCATATGGGATAGTTTTATCTTCAAATTATAATTTAAGACCACGACCGGTTGAATTCATTATTAAAAATTCAAAGATTAAAAGAATTAGTAAAAAACAAAGATTAAATGACATAATTTAAAAAATGATAAGAAATACTATTTTTTTATTAGTTTTCTATTTTGGTTTAATATTTCTATTAATTTTATTCATACCTAGTTTAATACTCCCTCAATATATAGTTATACTAGGTGGTAAATTATTAGGTCATTGGACTGGGTTTTGTTTAAAGTATATTATGGCAACCAAAATAGAAATTAAAGGTACAGAAAATATAATAAATAATCAAAAGTATTTTATAGTGTGTTCTCACCAATCAATTTTTGAAACTTTTTTTTTACAAACAATATTCAAAAATCCAGTATTTATATTAAAAAAAGAACTTTTAAGAATACCTCTATTTGGTTGGTATTTAAAAAAAATGGGCTGTATATCAGTTGATAGAAATAAAATATCAAAAGAAAACTTAAATTTTTCTGCTGATGTTAGTAAAGTAATTAAAAATACAAATAAAACTTTAATAATTTTTCCACAAGGTACCAGAAAGAGTTTTGATGACAGATCAAAATTTAAAAAAGGGTTCGTAAGAATATATAATGAACTAAAAATAGCTTGTTTGCCGATTGCCGTTAATTCAGGCAAAGTTTGGCCAAAAAATGGACGTCTTATATCCAATCAACTAATTACGGTATCAATTTTAAGTATAATACTTCCTGGTATAGAACAAAATAAATTTGCCACCGAAGTGGAGCAAGTTATTTATAAAGAACTAGACATGATTTCTTAAGATTATCCTTTCATAGGCATAATCACGTAAATACTATCAAAGTCACTTGGATCTTTTATCAACGCTGGCGAAGAAATATCATTGAAATAAATTTCAATATTTTCACCTTCTAATTGACTAGCCACATCAACTAAATATTTTGAATTAAAACTAATATCCAAGTTATGATCGAAGTTTACTGACAATGTTTCCTTTCCGTCACCACTGTTTGCGTTATTTACAGATAAGTCTAGTTTATTTTTTGATAAACTAAATCTTACACCATCTTTTTTATCTGTTGAAACTGAGGCAACTCTATCTACGCTATTATGGAATAATTCTAAATTAGCCTCTAATTTTTTATTATTATTTTTTGGTATAACTTGTATATAATTTGGAAATTTCCCATCTATTACTTTAGAAGTCAAAATACTGTTATTTAAAACAAATTTTATCTTAGACTTGGAATTTAATATTTTAATATTACCATTAAAATTTTCCAATATTGAACAAAGTTGATAAATAGTTTTTTTTGGTAAAATTATTGGTTCAAATTTAATTTGTTCCTCTAGTTTCATTTTAGAGATAGACATTCTGTGTGAGTCTGTGGAAACTGCTGTAAGATAATTTTTTTCTTCGTTTTGATTAAAATGCAAAAAGATACCACTTAAATAATGTCTTGTTTCATCGTTAGATATAGAAAATTTACATTTGTTTAAGAGTTTTAAAAAGCTTTGTGAATTTACCGTGGTTGTTTCACCACTTTGATCATCCTCGGATAATGGGAATTCTTTAGCATCTATACAATTTAATTTGAATAGGGATTTTTCAGATTCAAGTTGCAGTTTACTGTCAGATATTTTTTCTACATTTACTTTTTTTGTTGCAGAAAATTTCCTAACTATATCATGCATAATTGATGAATTAGTTGTGGTTTCTCCCTCCTCAATTATTTCTACATTTGAAATGTTATGAATAAAGATCATATCCAGGTCAGTAGCTGTAATTTTTAATATTTTATTTTTAGCTTCTATTAAAACATTAGATAAGATTGGTAAGGTGCTTCGTCTTTCAATTACATTTTGGCAAAAACCAAGGGATTCTTGTAAATCTTTTTGACTTATATTAAATTTCATTTTCTTTTTTGTACAAAATCTGATTTTTTAGATAACTTATTCCATTAGATATTTCAGTGTTATCGCATTTCAGCTTTTCAATTGTTTTTACAGAATGAATTACGGTGGTATGGTCTCGGTTAGAAAACTCTCTACCTATTTCCGGTAAAGATTTTGTTGTTAGAATTTTTGATAGATAAATAGCAACCTGTCTGGGTCTTACCAAATATCTAGATCTTCTAGATGAGAGCATTTCATTTTTGCTAATTTTGAAATATTTGCATACTAAAGTCTGAATGATATCGATGGTTATTTTGGTTTCATTTATGTTTAAAAGATCTTTCAAAATTATTTTAATTTCATTGAGATTCGGAACTCTGTTGTATATTCTTGAAAATGAGGCAACTCTATTAAGAGCACCTACTAATTCTCTTATACTGTTTTTAATTTCACTGCTTATAAAATTTAAAATTTCCTCTGATAATTTTAATTTTTCGCCATATAACATGTTTAATTCATCTACTTTTTTTTCTAAAATCTTTAATCGTAAATCATTTTCTGGGCTTTGAATATCGACGACCAAGCCTCCCGAAAATCTCGATTTTATTCTTTCTTGAATTTTAACAAGTTTACTTGGCGGGCGGTCAGCTGATAAAATTACTTGTGAACCTTTGTCTATTAATGAGTTAAAAGTATGAAAGAATTCCTCTTGCATGGCTTCTTTGCCATTCATAAATTGAATGTCATCAATTATAAGAACGTCCGTATTTCTAAAATTATCTTTAAATTTAACCATCTCATTAGACTTAATTGACTTTATAAATTGGTACATAAATCTTTCAGCTGAAATAAATGTAACCTTTTTATTCTCTTTAAGTTTTAGTCCAATTGCGTTTAATAAATGTGTTTTTCCCATGCCCACCCCTGAGTATAAATAGAAGGGGTTATAATGTGCAATTTTTTCAGAGACTTTTTTTGCTGCCTCAAAAGCAAGTTTATTACTCTGACCAATTACAAAATTTTCAAATGATTTATTTTGATCTATCCTGTTGTACTGTAAAAAAGAGTCTCTGATAAAAGATACTTTAGAATCTGAACCGAATTCAATTTCACGTTTGTTGTTATTTACTTTATTTTCTATTTTAAACTCAACCCTAATTATTTCCTTATTAAATTTTTTTATTATTCCTAAAATTTGGTCAAGGTATCTTGAAACAATCCAGTCTCTAATAAATCTAGTTGATACTGAAACTAAAATATAATTTGTAAATTTTTCTTCAAATACAATTTTCTTTAACCAGCTTTCGAATATTTCGTTTCCAAATTGATGACGTAATTCTTTTTGAATAGTTTCCCAACTAAAATTTTTGTCAACATTAACATTTAAATTATTGCTCATTAGGAGCATTCATCTAAATTCTTAGAAAATAATTTTCAATAAAATTTTTTAATTTAAAAAAAAAAAATAAAATCCTTAATTGAATAAATTATGAATTGAATTTTTTGTCTTCAAGATAGTAAAAGAATAATTACTAAAAGTTTTTCAAAATTTTTAAATATTGTTTGACTCAACATATAGGCAAGAAAGACTTCAAATGTTTATATATGGTGTAAGTAAATTTTAAGTTGTTTTTTTTGATAACCTGGGGTTGCTTAAAGAGCGCCAATCTTTCTAGTTATCCTTGAAATGTTTCTTGAAGCATTACCTTTTTTAATGACACCAGTTTTAGCAATCTTCATAAGTTCAGAATTCAACTTAGGCAAGTAAGCAATAGCTTTTTTTTTATCCTTATTTTCAATTAATCCGATCATTTTTTTCAATGCAATCTTGTATCTGCTTTTTCTAGCCTTATTTACAGAAGTTTGTTTTTTAATTCTCCTTATTCTTTTGATAGCTGATTTTGTATTTGCCATTTGACGCGATGGTATAACCTTAGAAAGGGGTGTGGTCAATAATTTTTTTATATTTGACAAAGATTGCAAATAAAAGTTGACCTATTTGATATGTAGCTTTTTTTAATTATTCCTTTACATTTGCTTTTAGTACATCGCTGATTTTCCCTGTTATAAACGTTAAATTTTGTTTGAAAATTTCCTCCTCCTCCAGAAACACTTTTGAAGTCTTTAATTGATGAACCACCAAATTTTATTGCTTCTTTGAGTGTTGTTCTCGAAAATTTAATGATTTTATATAATTCAGTTGAACTTAATTTTCCAACACTTCTCATGGGTGAAATTTGTGATTTATACAAAATTTCATTCGCATAAATATTGCCTATACCTGAAACTATTTTTTGATCTAACAAAAAATTTTTTATATTTTTTTTTCTATATTTAATTTTATTTTTTAAGTATTTTAAATTAAATTCCTTATCTAGAGCCTCTGGTCCAATCCTTGTAAAATAATTATCAAAATCATGTTTGTTTTTTATTACTTTGAAATATCCAAATCTCCTAGGGTCATTATAAACTAAATTAATTTTATCAAAAAAAATAATAACATGATTGTGTTTTTTTGGCATGTTTGGATTGTTATAAAAACTTAAATTTGTGACTTTTTTTTTTGAGGGAATATGTAAAGTTCCAGACATGCCCAGGTGCAATATTGTGTAAAAATGATTACCAAAATCAAATATAATATATTTAGACTTTCTTTTAATATCTTTAACTATTTTGTTTTTTAAAATTTGTTTAAAATTTTTTTGAAGCTTAAACCTTAAATTTCGGTTGTTAACAATAATTTTAATAATTTTACGGTTTTTAACAGTCTTTTTAAGTGAACGTGTGACTACTTCTACTTCTGGTAATTCTGGCATTTAATATTATATTAATAAAACTAATAATATTACTATGCAGCAAAATCTTCAGCAAAAAAAGGGTTTAGTAAAAAGTGTTTTTGACACAGTTTACAATAAATATGATTTAATGAATGACTTTATGTCTTTTGGTGTTCATAGATATTGGAAAAAAGAATTGATTAGACAAATCAATCCATCATCAAATGATACACTTGTTGATGTTGCTTGTGGTACCGGAGATATTGCAAAACTATTTTCGGATATTAATCAAAATAAATCAAAAATATTGTGTGTAGATTTTAATCGCAAAATGTTGGATGAAGGAAAAAAAAGGTTAAAAAGTTATAAAAATATTAAATGGAAACTTTCTAATGCTGAAAATCTGAATTTACCAAGTAATAGTTTTGATTTTTATACAATTAGCTTTGGGCTAAGGAATACAAAAAATATAAATAAATCTATAAAAGAAGCATACAGAGTTTTAAAAAAAGGGGGTAGATTCTTTTGTTTAGAGTTTTCAAAAATTCAAAATCAAAATTTAGAAATCTTATATAAAAATTACTCTAAATTTATTCCCGCAATTGGAAAAATGATTGTAGGTGAAAGTAAACCATATAAATATTTAATTGAGAGTATTGAAAACTTTGTAAATCAAGAGGAATTAATTGAAATTTTAAAAAGTAATAAATTTTATAAACCAAATTATAAAAATCTTTCAGGAGGTATAGTTTCAATCCACTCAGGATGGAAAATATGATTAATAAAATTATTATATTATTCAAGATTGCAAGAAAGATAGGATCTTCAGATATTATAAAAATTGTTGATAGAACACACAAGGTCCCTTTTTTTATCAAATTTTTTTTTAATATAGTCTCTTTATCTTTTGGTAAAAACCAAAAAAAAAAAGACGACACAAATGATTTAAGCTCAATAATTCAAGACTTGGGAACTACTTTTATAAAACTTGGACAATTCTTAGCAACAAGACCCGATATTATTGGTGAAGACCTTACGAAAAATTTAGAGAAATTGCAGGATAAATTACCACCGTTTTCAAAATCGTTAGCTGAAAATATAATCAGAGATGAACTCGGGGAACTAACAAAAAAAAACATAATTGAATTTTCTGAGCCTATTGCAGCAGCATCAATTGCTCAGGTGCACAAGGCTAAAATAAACGATGGTAATACTATTAAGGATGTAGCTATAAAAGTTTTAAGACCAAAAATTAAGGAAATATTTAATTCTGAAATTGATGCAATAATGATGCTAGCTTATTTAGTTGAAATGTTTATTCCAAAAACCAAAAGATTGAGATTAATTGAAGTTGTTTTTTTACTTAAAGAAATAACTAATCATGAAATGGACTTAAGATTTGAGGCAGCAGCAGCTAACGAATACTCAGAAAATACAAAAAATGATTTAGGTTTTAATGTACCTAAAATATATTGGAATTTTACTAGTGAAAGTGTGCTAACTTTAGATTGGGTCGATGGAATATCTATAAGGGAGAAAGATAAATTAGTTGATAGTGGAAAAAATACCTCAAAAATTGCATCTGACTTAATACAACATTTTTTAAGACAAGCTGTTAGAGACGGTTTTTTTCATGCTGATATGCACCAAGGAAATATTTTTATAAATTCGTCAGGACAAATTGTGCCTATAGATTTTGGGATTATGGGAAGAATTGATAAACTTAATAGAAGATACTTAGCTGAAATATTATTTGGTTTTGTAAGTCGAGATTATAAAAAAGTAGCCGAGGTTCATTTAATTGCAGGATTAGTACCTAAAAACGTTTCAGTTGATGAACTCGCTCAAGCGTTAAGATCAATTGGAGAGCCAATATTTGGTCAAAGCGTAAAAGACATATCTGGTGGAAAATTGCTAAAACAATTGTTCGATATAACTGAAAAATTTAACATGCAAACACAGCCACAACTTTTGTTACTTCAGAAGACTATGGTAGTTGTAGAGGGAGTTTCAAGAAAGCTAGATCCAAATACTAATATTTGGGAAACCTCAAGACCTGTATTAGAAAATTGGTTAAAAGAAACCAAAGATCCAATTAAAAATGTCGTCGATTCTTTAAAAGACTCTGCAGAAATTTTAAAAAAGATTCCAGAATTTCCAAAAGTTATGGAAAACGCAAATCAAGCTTTAGCTTTCTTGGCTAGTGGTCAAATTCCACAAAATACCAATTCTTATTCCTCACTAACAGAGAAAAAAAACGAGATGAAATCTCTGAGAAACCAAAGTATTATTGGTTTATTAATACTTGTTTTTTTTGGCGTCATAGTATTTTAGTTTGTTATGAATTATTTAGAAAAAAAGAAAATATTGCTTATAATTTCTGGTGGCATAGCTGCTTATAAGTCGTTGGACCTCATTAGGTCTTTAACAAAACTAAACATTGAAGTTAAAACTATACTTACAAAAGGTGGTAGTGAATTTGTTACACCTTTATCCATTGCATCGCTTTCAAAAAACAAAGTTTATTCAGATATATACTCTGTTGAAAGTGAATCAGAGATGGATCACATTTCTCTTTCAAGATGGGCAGATCTAATACTTATAGCTCCAGCTACCTCAAATATTATTGCAAAAATGAGCCAGGGTATTAGCGATGATTTAGCAACAACTGTTGTTCAAGCATCTAATAAAAACATATTTGTATGTCCCGCTATGAATGTAAGAATGTGGGAACATGCCTCAAATAAACAGAATTTAGAAAAAATTAAAAGCTATAATTATAGAATAATTGGACCATTTAACGGTGAGATGGCATGTGGAGAATATGGTGACGGACGAATGGCTGATGTAGAATACATACTTGAAGAACTTGATAATTTTTTTAAGTCAAAAAGTAATAACAAAAAATTTAGAGCTATTGTTACAGCAGGTCCTACTCAAGAATATATAGACCCAGTTAGATATATATCAAACAGATCAAGCGGAAAGCAAGGCTATGAGATAGCAAGATCATTATTTAATAATGGTTTTGAGACAACTTTGATTTCTGGTCCATCAAAGCTAACACCTGATCCAAATATTAATTTCTTTAACGTTAATACTGCTGAAGAAATGTATCAGAAGACAATAGAAAATTTACCTTGTGATGTTGCTATTTTCTGTGCAGCTGTAGGCGATTTTAGAGTAAAAAATCTAAGTGAAGATAAAATTAAAAAAAATAAAGATCTAAAATTAGATTTTGAAAAAAATATAGATATTTTAAAATTAATATCTAAAAATAATAATAAGCCAAAATTAGTTATAGGTTTCTCAGCTGAGACTAAAAATTTACACCTTAACAGTAAACATAAGCTTCAAAATAAAGGTTGTGATTGGATAATAGCTAATGATATTAGCAAAAATGATATTGGTTTTGACTCTGATTTTAATGAAGTCTCAATATTTTATAAAGATAAAAATTTTGAAGATGAAATTATTTCTAAAACTTATAAATCAGTAGTAGCTGATGAGATTGTAAAAAGGGTAATCAATCAGCTAAATTTGATTTAATGGTCAAAATATTAATTAAAAAGACCAATAAAGAAGTAATTACTCCAAAATATAAAACAGATGGTTCATCTGGTGTTGATTTGTCTGCGTTTTTAGAAAAAAAAGTTATAATTAAACCAAACAGCTCTGAGTTGATTCCAACAGGATTACAAGTTGCAATACCTGAAGAATTGGAAATTCAAATAAGGCCTAGATCAGGTTTGGCTGCAAAAGAAAGCATAGGTGTATTAAATTCTCCTGGTACTATAGATAGTGACTATAGAGGAGAACTAAAAATTATTTTATTTAATCATGGTAAAAAAAATTTCATAATTAATAATGGTGATAGAATTGCTCAAATGATTTTAGTTCCAATTCTTAAAATGGAATTTGAGGAAGTTGATAATTTGCCTGATACCGTTAGAGGTCAAGGTGGTTTCGGATCCACGGGAAAAAAATGAGACTAACAAATAATGAAATAGAGAGATATTCGAGGCAGATAATTCTCAAAGATATAGGGGTAAGTGGGCAAAAAAAGCTAAAGAAATCAAGAGTTTTAATCGTAGGTCTTGGGGGATTAGGTTGTCCTGCAGCAGAATACTTAAGTAGAGCTGGGGTTGGAACAATAGGCTTAATTGATCATGATAAAGTTAATTTATCAAATATTCATAGACAATCTATGTTTACTGCTAGTGATATTAATAAATACAAAGTTGACGTAGTAAAACAAAGAATAAAAAAAGTTAATTCTTACGTTAAAATAAAAAGTTTTAAGAAAAAAATTGATGATTTTAATATAAAAAAAATAATACAATCTTTTGATATAATAATAGATGGGACCGATAACTTTACTAGTAAATTTTTGATAAATAAATTTTCTAAAATTTTAAAAAAAGTTTTTATTTCAGGTGCAATAGGAAAATTTGATGGACATATTTTTGGGTTCAACTTTTCAAAAAAAACAAAACCTTGCCTGGAATCTTTTTATCAAGGTATACCTGATGACAATATAGCTAGTTGTGAAGAAGATGGAGTAATCGGGACAGTCGCAGGATTAGTTGGCAATATTCAAGCTAACGAAGCTATTAAACATATTATAAATATCGGAAAGTGTTTAAATGGAAAAGTTTTAATTATTAATTTATTAAATTTAGAATTTAGAATTTGTAATTTAATAAAATGAAAATTTTTAGAATATCTTTTGTATTACTGTTATTGGTTTTATTTAATCATACTAATGCAGATGAAAATTATTTTCTTTCTTTAAAATATAAAAAGGTAAATGTAAGATACGGGCCTGGATTAGACTATCCAATTAAATTTGTTTATTTAAAAAAAAATTTTCCTGTTGAAGTTATTGATGAAAAAGAGAATTTTAGAAAAATTCTAGATTATAAAAACAATGGTGGATGGGTTCATAGGTCCCAACTTAAAAAAAATGGATCATTGATTGCACTCGAAGAAAAAATACTTTTTAATAGTTCTACAAAATATTCAAGTCCAATAGCCGTTATCAAAAGTGGTAGATTATTAATAATCAAAAAAAGAAAAAAAAATTGGCTAAAGGTAGCAACGGGTGATTATACAGGATGGGTTATTAATGAAAACTTGTGGGGAAACTAGATCTACTTACTCTTACTTGCCCACCATTTATCAAGCACAAAATACCAAACTGAATTAGCTATTGGCTCAACAATTGCATCTGTCAGGGCAATCACAAAAGATACGTCTGCCACAAGCATCAATACTGTAATAGCAATTGCAAAATGACCAATTGTGTAAACTATTGTTCTTAATATTGAACCTTTGTTATTCTTGTAAACGTTTTTGCTTACTTCAAATATACCCTTTGTTAATTCGGTCATTACTTAAATGGACTGTCTAATACACACGCTACTAAGTGTATTCTCGCTTGCTCCCCTCCATTAAAAAAATTATGGTATTTAGTGTTATTCGTTATCCAAACCTTTCCGTCAGCTGGTAAATGTTTTGCAACGTTTTCTATTACCATCGAACAGCCAGGGTTTGTAATTATCGGTACATGTAATCTGCACTCTGGGTCTTTATGCCAACTTAAAGTAGATCTCGGTTCTTTTAATAATAATCTTACTCTTCCTAATTTGAATTTTTTACATAAAGTTTCATAAACTTCTTTAAAATATGTTTTCTCAAATTCTGGTAAAAGTTTAGTGTATTTAGACTCATCTATATCTATATCTCTTGAAACTTCTTTTCCTGTTTCGTCTGCTATAGTCCAGTATTTACCTCTTATATTATTACCTTTTATAGAATTCTCATCATTAGGTATCTGGTTTAGGGGAATTGCACCGAAGTGTGTTACGCCTGGTGAATTAAATTTTTTTTCTTTGAGAATTTTGTCTAAATCAGCTCTAAGTCTTTCAATGTCAAATTTTAAATTTGGTACTTCGTAAAAGTCTTCAAAGCTTACTTTAGGTTTATTAAGTGCAATTTCCATAATTTTAATTTAAACTTAAGTCAAATCTGTCAGAATTCATAACCTTTGTCCATGCGGTAATAAAATCGTTAACAAATTTTTTGGATGAATCGTTGCATGCATAAACCTCGGCTAGTGCTCTTAATTGTGAATTTGAACCAAATATTAAGTCCACTCTAGTACCATGCCACTTAACTTTATTTGTTCTTCTATCTTTTCCTACAAACAATTGTTCAGATTTATCTGTTTCTTTCCAAGTAGTATTCATATCTAAAAGATTAACAAAATAGTCGTTTGTTAAAGTCCCTGGCTTTTTAGTAAAGACACCATTTTTTGAATGATCAAAATTAGTATTTAACACTCTCATACCTCCAACTAGCACTGCCATTTCTGGAGCTGTTAAACCCATTAATTGTGCTTTGTCTATTAACTTTTCCTCAGCTGAAACTGTAGATGTCTCATCTTTATTGTAGTTTCTAAATCCATCAGCTTGTGGCTCTAAAAGATTAAATGAATGGATATCAGTTTGTTCTTGTGTAGCATCTCCTCTTCCTGGGTAGAAAGGCACATCAACACTTACTCCTGCTTTTTTAGCTGCCATTTCAATACCTACGTTTCCACCAAGCACTATTAAATCGGCTAACGAAACAGATTTTTTCTTATTATCGAATTTATTTTTAATTTTTTCTAGAGTTTTGATAACTTTATTAATCTGTTTTGAATCATTAACATCCCAACTAATTTGTGGTTCTAAAACAACTCTAGCTCCATTAGCTCCGCCTCTTTTATCTGATCCTCTGTAAGTTGAAGCTGATGCCCAAGCTGTGCTTACTAATTCTGATACAGACAATTTAGAATTAGATATTTTAGATTTAAGAGTTTTAATATCACTTTTCTTTAATTTATATCTTGGCTTTTTAACTGGATCTTGCCATATTAATTCTTCTTTTGGTACCTCGTTACCCAAGTAACATGCTCTAGGACCCATATCTCTGTGAGTTAATTTAAACCATGCTCTTGCAAAAGCATCCGCAAACTCTTTTGGGTTATTATAAAAATGTTTAGATATTGGTCCATACGCTGGATCCATCCTTAGTGAAAGATCTGTTGTTTGCATCATTGGCGGATGCATTTTGTTTTTATCATGAGCATCAGGGACCATTTTAATTTTTTGGCCATTTTGTTTTGGTGTCCACTGATGAGCTCCTGCAGGACTTTTTGTTAATTCCCATTCATGATTAAATAAGCAATCAAAGTAACCCATATCCCATTTTATAGGTGACTGTGTCCATGCTCCTTCAATACCACTGCTTATTGTATCAAGACCTTTTCCTGATTTATAATTACTATTCCAACCAGTAGATTGATCTTGAATTCTTGATGCCTCTGGGTCAGGACCTTTATGGGATTCAGATGCTGCTCCATGTGATTTTCCAAATGTATGACCTCCAGCAACTAAAGCAACAGTCTCATAATCATTCATTGCCATTCTTCCAAACGTTTCTCTAATGTCATGAGCAGCTAAAAGAGGATCAGGATTTGCATCAGGGCCTTGAGGGTTTACATAAATCAATCCCATGTGTGAAGCGCCAAGAGGTTGCTCTAGATCTCTTTTTCCACTATATCTTTCAACTCCTAACATTTCCTTTTCAGATCCCCAGTAAATATCATCCTCCGGTTCCCAGATATCAACTCTACCAGCTCCAAAACCAAAAGTTTTAAAACCCATTGACTCTAAAGCAACGTTTCCAACTAAAATAAATAAATCAGCCCATGAAATTTGTTTTCCATACTTTTGTTTAATCGGCCAAAGTAATAATCTTGCTTTATCTAAATTGACATTGTCCGGCCAAGCATTCAATGGTGCAAATCTTTGATTGCCTGTTCCAGCTCCACCCCTACCATCGCCAGTTCTATAAGTACCAGCTGCATGCCAAGCAAGTCTAATAAAAAAAGGTCCGTAATGACCATAGTCTGCTGGCCACCATTCTTGCGAGTCTGTCATTAATTTTGTTAAATCTCTCTTTAATGCTTTGTAATTTAATTTCTTAAATTCTTTAGCATAATTAAATTTTTTATCCATTGGATTAGTCAGGTTAGAATGCTGACTTAATATCTTCAAATTCAAACTATTCGGCCAAAAGTCTCTGTTTGATTGTCCTCTACCTGCTGAAAACTTAGCAGTTGTTCCTGCTCCTGTAACTGGACACTTGCTTAATTCGTTATTTTTAAAATCTTTATTTCTGAATTCTGTACTCATGTATCTCCTATTTGTATTTTATAATAATTCTAAACAAATTTGTCAACAGTTTAGAATTGTTATAATGTAGAAATTGAATTAAGATTTGTCGTCTACGACTTTAACAAGCACTTCTACTGACTTAATTTTTTTTCCAGGAATTCTTGTATTAATTTTAACTGGTTCAACATCTGCATCATCTATATCAATTAAATCTTTTTGAGTCTCATCATAGAAATGGTGGTGATGCGACGTATTGGTATCAAAATAACTTTGATCAGAGTTAATTGGTATCTCTTTTAAGTAACCTTTATTTTTGAATGCATGAACTGTATTATAAACAGTTGCAAGTGAAATTTTGTCATTTGTTGACTTACCTATTCTTTTAACTAAATCGTTGATAGTAAAATGAAAAGTCTTTTCTGTATTGAACAGAACTTCGCAAATTTTTATTCTTTGTTTTGTTGGTCTTAAGCCAGAACTTCTTAATTTTTCAATATATTGGCTATTATTTAGCATGGTAATTTATAACTATTCTAAACTAAATCTATATTATATTTTTGTTAAATCAAGTATTAAGGATACGAAAAATGAAAAAAAGCTCATACACTTACAACGACTTAATCAGTTGTGCTAACGGTGATCTTTTTGGTCCAGGTAACGCAAAATTACCTGCGCCTCCAATGTTGATGTTTGATAGAATCACTGAAATTAGTGAAAACAAAGGTGAATTTGGTAAAGGATTTATTGTTGCTGAATTAGATATAAAAGATAGTCTATGGTTTTTTGACTGTCATTTCAAAAAAGATCCTGTTATGCCAGGGTGCCTCGGATTAGATGCTATGTGGCAGCTCGTAGGATTTTATTTGGGATGGTTAGGAAATCCTGGAAGAGGAAGAGCTCTAGGAGTTAACGCAGTGAAGTTTACAGGTGAAGTTCTTAAAAATGTCAAAAAAGCAGTTTATGAGATTAATATGAAAAGAGTTCTTATAAAAGAAGGCACCACTGTTGGTTTAGCAAACGGAATTTTACTGGCAGATGGTAAAAAAATTTACTCGACAGAAAATTTAAAAGTAGGTTTATTTAAATAATGAAAAGAGTTGTTGTGACAGGTATAGGAGTTGTTTCTTGTTTAGGGAACAATCAAGAAGAAGTGTATCAATCACTATTAAATTCAAAATCTGGAATTTCTTTTTCGGAAGAATACAAAGAATACAATTTAAAAAGCCATGTGCATGGTAAACCAAATATTAATCTTGAGGATCATGTTGATAGAAAGTTTATTAGATTTATGGGACCAGGATCTGCTTATAACTACATTTCTATGGCAGAAGCAGTTAAAGACTCAGGCTTAGAGGAAAAAGATGTAAGCAATACTTCAACTGGTATGATTATGGGTTCAGGCGGCCCTTCTATAGAAAATGTTATTTTAGCAGCAGACAAAACTAGAGCAAAGAGTCCTAAACGGATGGGGCCTTTTATTGTTCCGAGAACGATGTCCAGTACAGCATCAGCAACCTTAGCTGTGCCATTTAAAATTAAAGGAATTAATTACACAATAAGTTCGGCATGTGCAACAAGTGGCCACTGTATTGGTAATGCAATGGAAATAATTCAATTGGGAAAACAAAAAATAATTTTTGCTGGTGGAAGTGATGAAGTGCATTTTGCAATGACAGCAATGTTTGATGCAATGACTGCTCTATCTTCTAAATATAATGATACTCCTGAAAAAGCATCAAGACCTTATGACAAAACTAGAGATGGTTTTGTTATATCTGGTGGTGGGGGAGTTTTGGTTTTAGAGGAGTATGAACATGCAAAAGCAAGAGGTGCGAAAATTTATGCAGAATTAACTGGTTACGGAGCAACATCAGATGGTTACGATATGGTCGCTCCATCAGGTGAAGGAGCTGTAAGATGTATGCAGATGGCATTAAGCACAACTAAAAATAAAATTGATTATATAAATACTCATGGAACATCTACTCCAGTTGGAGATATAACAGAATTAAAAGCAGTAGGAGAGGCATTTAAAGATTACAAACCAAAAATTAGTTCAACAAAATCTTTGGCTGGCCACTCTTTAGGTGCAACCTCAGTTCATGAGGCAGTTTATAGTTTAATAATGATGAAAAATAAATTTATAGCTGCATCTGCAAATATTCAGAATATGGACGATGAGGCAAAAAATTACTCAATAGTAACTAAAGTTGAAAAAAATGTTAATTTAAATTCTGTGATGTCTAACAGCTTTGGTTTTGGTGGTACTAATGCCACTTTGGTATTTGAGAAGGTTCAATAATGAGTTTGATGAAAGGTAAAAAAGGATTGATCATGGGTGTTGCTAACGAGCGATCGATTGCCTGGGGCATTTCTCAAAAACTTGCTGAAGCAGGAGCAGAGTTATCATTTACTTATTTAGGTGATGCATTGAAGAAAAGAGTCATTCCTCTAGCAGAAAAATTAAATTCAAATCTTACTTTTAGCTGTGATGTTGAAAAAAAAGACGAAGTAAAAAAATTATTTGAAGATATAAAATCTAAATGGGGTGAAATAGATTTTGTAGTTCATGCAATTGCATTTTCAGATAAAGCTGAATTATCAGGTGAATATTTGAATACAACTAGAGAAAACTTTTTAAGAAGTATGTTAATTTCTTGTTTCTCATTTACAGAAGTTGCAAAAGAGGCATCTAAAACTATGAAACAAGGTGGGAGCATGATTACCTTAAGTTACGAAGCTAACAAAGCTATTCCAAATTATAATGTGATGGGAGTATGTAAAGCTGCTCTTGAAGCAAGTGTTAAATATCTTGCAAGAGACTTAGGTTCAAAGGGTATTAGAGTTAATGCGATTAGTGCAGGACCCATTAAAACATTAGCAGCATCAGCAATCGGAGATGCAAAATTTTTATACAAATGGAATGCTGATCATTCTTTTTTAAAAAGAAATGTTGATAATCTTGATGTAGGAAATTCTGCTTTATATCTATTAAGTGACATGGCTGGTGGCGTTACTGGTGAAATACACTATGTTGATGCTGGTTATAATAAAGTTGGTATGCCAGACCCAAAAAATATTACCTAATTTTATATAAGCGTCATAATAGTTATTTAAATATTTATTAAAAAATTATATGCTTTGTTATGACTTTTGAATTACCAAAATTAGATTACTCAAAATCTGCACTTGCTCCAATAATGTCTGAGGAAACTCTTGATCTTCATCATGGCAAACATCACCAAACATACATAACTAATTTAAATAATTTTATCAAAGATACTGATATGTCTAAAATGTCATTGGAGGAAATTATTACTAGCTCTTCTAAAGATAAATCCAAAGCAGGTATTTTTAATAACGCTAGCCAACACTGGAACCACATCATGTTCTGGAAATGTATGAAACCAAATGGTGGGGGTACGATGCCTGAAAAATTAAAAAAAAGAATTGAAGCAGATTTTGGAAGCACAGATGAATTTAAAAAACAATTTATTCATGCTGGTATTACTCAATTCGGTTCTGGATGGTGTTGGTTATCAATCAGCAACGGTAAATTAGTAGTTAGCAAAACACCTAATGCTGAAAATACTTTAATTCAAAATATGAAGCCTATTTTAGGTTGTGATGTTTGGGAACATTCTTATTACGTAGATTACAAAAATAGAAGACCTGAGTATTTAGAAAATTTCTACGAGAAATTAATAAATTGGGAATTTGTAGAATCTCAACTAGATTAAAAGGGGCGTTCTGTTTCTCGTCCCTTGATTAATAATATACAGAATATAACACTTTTTCAAAAACTTCGTGTAAAACTTCGTGTAGTGTTTTGCTCATTTTGTCGATTTCTTGACTTTCAACTTCGTGTATTTCTATAATAAATTATTTAATTTATGAGAAATATATTTGATCAATACAATCAACCAGAAAATAAACTAACACACTCATTAGTATCCTGTTTGAATGAAGATAATCATTTATTAAATAGTTTTCTCAAAAGTTTTAACCCAAATTTTTTTGATAAAAATTCTAAACTTTTACTTGAACAGCAGACAATACCTGGTGAATTTAGTTCTTTAGAAGAAGATAACGAAAAAAAAGGGTTACCAGATGCTGTTATTTATAATCAAGAACAATGCTTAATTATTGAGAGCAAAGTTTCCTCTTCACTTACAAAAGATCAATTGATTAGACATGAAAAAACTATAAGACGAAGAGGTTTTAACAATATTAAAGGAATCGGTATAGTAGTTGATTTATTACCCAATGTAAGATTAGATAATTGGACACAAATTACTTGGAATCAAATCTATAGTTGGGCATATAGAGAGATTAAAAGATCAGAGTGGGCGAGAAAATTAATTGATTACTTCAATGTATTAGAAAATAATATGGTAGAGAGTGAATATTTAAAAGAAGGTTCAATAACAGAATTCACTGGTGTTCATTTTGATAGTGATAATCCTTATTCATACAGAGAGGGAAAGAGGCAATTAAAACTTCTCATGAATAAAATAAAAGAAAATCATAGTTTAAAAGATCAGTTAAATGTAGACATCACAAAAGGCAGAGGTGGTATTAAAAAGGAGGTTGTTCTTTGGGATTATTTAACATTTGATACTGGAGTAAAACAAAAGAATTTCACAGATGAACCACACTTAACTGTTGGAATGACAGATAAATTTATAGAGGCGACGTTTACTATTCCATATAGAATAAAAGGTAAAACAAAAAAAAACTTCTATAGTCTTTCATGGAAAAATTTTAGGAACATAATTCATGAAATTGCTATAAATTATGATAATTATTTTGGAATAAGTGAGGGGTTTAAACCTCAAATTATTTTAGTTCAAAGGAGGTATCCAAGTCAAAGTTCTCCACCTATTCGTGATGCTAGATTAGATGTTGATTTAAGAACAGCATTTAAAGAAATATCTTCAAAATTAAAACCTACCCAAAAACAACAAGAGGAATGGTTAAAATTAGTTTATGATATCAATAATAATAAAAAATCAAATTTACAATTTCAAATTGGTGGTAGATTTTATTTTAATAAGCACTCACTAGTAGATGGCAAAGATGCTGACCAAGTTTTAGTGAAATCTTTCCTAGCATGTAAACCATTAATAAAACACTTATTCAAATAGAATTAATTATAAAAGTTGTTATAGACGCAAATGCGACTATAACGGTTCGGAACTAGACTTCAAACTTCATGTAAACTTCGTGTAAAACTTCGTGCTGTTCCTAATTTGATATTCCAATTGGATTAACGGTTTCCGTTGGTAAAGGGGCGTTCTGTTGCCAGGTGCCCCCATACCCCGTTGGTAATTAAATTTTTTTCGGCTCTTTTTTTATATGTCCAACAACTTTTCCAGAGTTTTTTCCAGATTTAATAACGTATCCGCTTGTGCCATTGGCATTAGCTTCAACAGATTTTAAATTTCGAAACATTAATTGATTTAGCCTAGCGATCTTTGAGCCTCGGCTAAACAAATTAAGAACTCTGTGCATTCTTTTCATACACACTCCTCGTTAGTTTTTCCAAAACTCGCTTTTAACCGATGCGATATCGGTCTCTTTATCACCATGAGATATGGTAAGTTTAAAATATATATTTTTAAATTTAACTCAACTTAAATACAATTTAGAAACACAATTTGAACACGAAAGTTAAGGTAATATTAGTTATTTAATTTTCTCCCACTCAGCCATTCCACCTTTGATATTTTTTACGTTTTTAATTCCCATATCTTTCATAGTTTTTGTTGCTAGTGTTCCTTGTCCACCTAGTCCACAAAACACTACGTACTCTTTTTCTGGATTTTTTTTAAAATAATCATTTTCTAAGGGACTGCCATCAGCAAGATAAAACTCTAGAAGGCCTCTCTCTAGGTTTATAGCATTTCCAATAGTTTCTTTTGTAAAACTATCTTTATCTCTTACATCTATAAATTGTACATTAGGATCATCTAATTTTTGCTTAGCCTCTTCTGCTGATATATTTTCTATGTCATTGCTGATGCTCATTAAATCTTCAAATTTTTTCATATTTTAGTTTCGATTTATTAAGTTAAAAATTATTTATTAAACTGTAGCTTGCAACAAAAAATATTGCCAACCAAACTAAACCTTTAATAAAAAAGAATGCAAAGCTACCAAACAATATATATTTACCAAATTTATTTTTTGATAATTTTTTTTTTATACTCTCAAATGTCATCATAGTTTTTAAATTGCAGCTTGTTTGATAGACAGTTTTACTTTACCTCTGTCAAAACCTATAACCTTGACTTTGACTTCGTCACCCTCTTTGACAACATCGGTAACTTTTGAGACTCTTTTGTCCGCTAATTCAGATATATGAACAAGTCCATCTTGTTTACCTAAGAAATTAACAAATGCACCAAACTCCATAATCTTCATAACTTTACCGTTATAAATTTTATTTAGTTCAGCTTTCGCTGTTAAATCTTTTATCATTTTCATTGCTTTATTTCTTGAGTCTTCATCCGGTGCTGCAACTGTTACTTCACCTTCATCATTTACATCAACTTTAGCCCCTGATTTCTCAACAATCTCTCTGATTGTTGCACCACCTTTTCCAATTACCGTAGCTATATCTTTCTTTTCAACGGTAATTTTTTCCATTTTCGGTGTATGTTTACCTACACCATCTCTTGATTTGGATAATGCTTTATTCATTTCATCAAGGATATGTACTCTACCATCTTTAGCTTGTTTTAAAGCTTGCTCCATAATTTCAAATGTTATTCCTGTTATTTTTATATCCATTTGCAAAGAAGTAATTCCATCTTTAGTTCCGGCAACTTTGAAATCCATGTCACCTAAATGATCCTCATCACCTAGAATATCTGATAGAACGCTAAAATCATCTCCTTCTTTAATTAATCCCATTGCTATCCCAGCTACTGGTTCTTTAATTGGTACGCCTGCATCCATAAGCGATAAAGATGAACCACAAACAGTTGCCATTGATGAAGAACCATTAGACTCTGTGATTTCTGAAACTATTCTGAATGTATATGGAAAACTTTCTTTTGTAGGTAAAGATGAATTTATTGCTCTCCAAGCTAATTTACCGTGACCTATTTCTCTCCTTCCAGTTCCTATTCTTCCTGTTTCTCCAACAGAAAAAGGTGGAAAATTGTAGTGAAGCATGAATCTTTCACGTTGTAGACCTTCTAAGCTTTCTATCCTTTGTTCATCATCAGATGTCCCTAAAGTTGTTGTTACAATTGCTTGTGTTTCTCCTCTTGTGAATAATGCTGAACCATGAACCCTAGGTAATATACCAACTTCGCATTTAATTGGTCTTACATCAGACAGGCCTCTGCCATCAATACGATTTTTATTTTTTAGTATGTCAGTTCTTACAATACCCTTCTCTAGATTTTTCAATTCATGCATAGCATCTAACTCTGAGAAATTTTCGTCCTCTTCGTATAACTTTTTAGCCTTTTCAGTTACTTCAGATATTAAGTTAGATCTTTCTTGTTTGTCTTTAATTGAAAACGCTTTTTTCAGATCATTAGTAAATTCACTTTCTAATTTTTTCTTTACTTCTGATAAGTCTTTCTTTTCAACAACCCAATCAGGTTTTTTACATTCTTTTGCAAGTTCCTCGATCATTTTTATAACTGGAATAAATCCTTCGTGACCGAATTTTACCGCATCCAACATTTGCTGTTCTGTCAAACCTTTTGCCTCAGACTCAACCATTAAAACTGCATCTTTAGTGCCAGCTACGACTAAATCTAGTTTTGAGTTTTCCAATTCTTTTTTTGTTGGATTCAAAACATATTTGCCTCCTATAAAACCTACTCTAGATGCGCCAACTGGTCCCATAAATGGCATACCTGATATTGCTAGTGCAGCTGAGGATGCAATTATAGATAAAATATCAGCTTCGTTTTCTTTATCATAAGAAATTACTGTGGGTAATAATTGGACTTCATTCTTAAATTCATCCGGGAAAAGCGGTCTTATTGGCCTGTCAATCAATCTTGAAATAAGTGTTTCACTCTCTGTAGGTCTTGCTTCTCTTTTAAAGTATCCACCAGGAATTTTTCCTGCAGCATAGTACTTTTCTTGATAATTTACTGATAATGGAAAATAATCTACATCAGGATTTATTTTTTTTGCTCCAACGACGGTGGCTAGAACAACTGTTTCACCACATGTAGCAATTATTGCTCCATCTGCTTGCCTTGCAATTTTTCCTGTTTCTAAACTAATTTTCTTTCCACTAACTACGGCTTCTTTTTTAAATATTTTAAACATTTATTTCCTTAAATTTAATTTAGTTAATATATTTTTGTATGACTCAATTTTATTTTTCTTAAGATAATTCAATAGTTTTTTTCTTTTATTAACTGCTTTCAGTAATCCAACAGATGAGTGTTTATCTTTTTTATACTGCTTCATATGTTTTGATAAGGTTTCTATTTTACCTGTTAAAAGAGCTATTTGAACCTCTGATGAACCTGTATCTTTTTCATGTAAACTTATATCTGTAATATTTTTTTTCATAATTTCTCCTATTTATTAGCTTGTTTTATTAAATTTTCAATTTTTTCCGCATAATCAAAAGACTCATCTTTAACAAAGAATAGTTTCGGTAAAAATTTCATTATAATTTTTTTGGACAATACTTTTCTTACAATAAAAGAAAATTCTTTTAATTTTCCTATGGTTTCCTCTGAATTTTTACCTCCAAGCGGTAATACAAAAATCTTAGCAGTTTTTAAATCAGGACTCATTCTTACTTCCGTTACTGTAATTTCTTTAGTGTTAATGTTTGGTATTTTTGCTTCATCTTTTAAAAATATCATGCTTAATGACTGCTTTATCATTTCTCCAACTCTTAATTGCCTTTGAGTAACTGGTCTACCTGCATTTGCCATACGATTAAATTACCCTTTCTGTAGTGCTAGAGCTGTAAGCCTCTATAATATCTTTTTTTTGAAAGTCATTAAAATCCTTAAAAGATATACCACATTCTAGTCCAGCTGACACTTGCTTGGCCTGGTTTTTTTCCCTAAAAATAGTGCTTATTTTACCATTATAAATTATTGCTCCATCTCTAATAATTCTTGCTAAAGCATCCTGAGAAATTTCACCATCAATAACCTTTGAGCCAGCAACTTTTCCAACTTTTGATACTTTAAAGATTTCCAAAATTTCGGCCGAGCCAATTACTTTTTCCTCAACATCTGGGGTTAAAAGTCCAGACATCTGATTTTTTACAAAATCAATCAATTCGTAGATTATATTAAATGAAGAAATTTTAACATTATTTTGTTCTGCTATTTTTTTTGCTTCTTTGCTTGGTTTAACATTGAAAGAGATTAAAATTGCATTGGATGCTTTTGCTAAATTAACATCTGTTTCAGTTACCATTCCGACATCTGATAAGATAATTTTTACTTTTACTTCATCATGTTTTATTTGGTTAATTGCATTCTTAATAGCCTCTGAGGATCCGTGTACATCTGATTTTACAATAATATTTAAATCTTCAGATTTATTATCTTTAAATGCAGATTCTTGAGTAAACATTGTTAATGGGTTTTTGGATAACTTGGTTTCTTCGATTCTTGCCACGGATAAAGATTTTGCTTCTTTTTCAGTGCTTAGCACTAGAAAATCATCTCCAGATTTTGCTGCACCATTTATACCTAAAACTTCAACCGGAGTGGATGGTAATGCCTCATTAATTTGCTTTCCAGTGTCATCTATTATTGCTCTTACTTTGCCCCATTTTGTCCCACAGACAAAATAATCTCCTTTTTTTAATTTTCCAGACGTGACTATAATATTAGCAATTGGACCTCTACCTATGTCAACTTTGGACTCTAAAACAATACCATTAGGGTTACTATTAAAATCACATTTTAAATCTAAAAGTTCAGCTTGTAATAAGATAAGTTCTAAAAGTTTATCAATATTTTTTTTTGTTTTTGTAGAAATTTCAACCATTATTGTATCACCAGATAGATCCTCAGAGATCAGTTCGTGCTCTAAAAGTTGATTTTTAATTTTTTGTGGATCCGCATCAGGTAGATCGCATTTATTAATAGCAACAACAATTGGCACTTTTGCTGCTTTTGCGTGTTTTATGGACTCAATAGTTTGTGGCATTACACCATCATTTGCAGCAACAACTAAAACAACTATATCTGTAAGTTTTGAACCTCTTGCTCTCATCTCAGTAAATGCTGCATGACCTGGTGTGTCTATAAATGTTATTTTTTCATTATTTTTTTCAATTTGATATGCTCCAATATGTTGAGTTATACCTCCAAATTCCCCTGATACTATATTTGCGCTTCTTATAACATCTAATACTGAAGTTTTACCATGATCAACGTGGCCCATAACAGTAATAATTGGTGGACGGTTTTTTAAATTTTCAGATTTCGCATCTTTTATATTTTTAATAATTTCATCAGCTTTTTTTTCTCTAATGGGATTGTGACCAAACTCTTTAACTAAATATTCTGCAGTGTCGGAATCGATTGTATGATTAATTGTCACTGCAACTCCCATACTCATTAAATGTTTTATAATATTTGAAGATTGTTCTGCCATTCTGTTAGCAAGATCTCTGATTGTTATAAATTCAGGTATGTTAATGTCTCGTTTAATATTAGAGTTTGTGTCATCACTATTTTGACCTTTCGACACTCTAAGTTCTTTTTCCCTAGCTCGCTTTATGGATGCAAGACTTCTAGACTTAAATTCTAAATCCTCACTTAAAGCTCTCGAAACTGTCAATTTAGTCTCTCTTTTTTTTGTGCTAAATTTCGACTTATTTTCTTTGTCTTTCTGATTATTTTCACCCCTTATTCCTTTCATAGCTTTTTGCTCTGCTAACTTCCTACGTTCGTAGTCGCTTAATTTTGAAGCTATTGGTTTAGGCTTAAAAGTTTTTTTAAAACTATTTATATTTTTGTTTATAGGCTTTGAAAATTTTTTTTCATTTAAAGAGAATTTTTTTCTATTTTCAACATTTTGTTGATAAACAAAGTTTTTTTTTGGTTTTCCTGTTATTGTAAGTTTTTTTTTTTGTTTTTCCATTTTCCATTAGTTAGTTGCTATAAATCTTTTCTCTAGCTTTCATTATAAGTTCATCTGCTTCTGTTCTTGACAAAGCAAAATCCTCGAGATAACCATTTATTTTAACTTTTTCTCCCTTAATTACATCAAACCCACCTATTAATTCATCAGAGGCAAGATCAGCAAATTCATTTAAAGTTAATATTTTTTTCTCACCCAATGTTAGTAGCATTCCTGGAGTTAGCCCCTTATGATTAATTAAATCTGGCTCTAAACCTAAATCTTTAATTTTCTTTTGAATATTTTCTTGATTTTTTTTATCGAATTCTATTGCTCTCTCTATTAGCTCTTTAGCAGTTTCCTCTTCTATACCCTCAATCTTTATTAAATCATTTAATTTACTATCTTTAATTATGTCGGTGGTTGAAAATCCTTCTGCTACTAAAAGTTGACCTAATGTTTCATCAACTTCAAGGTTTTTCATAAGATTTTCTGTTCTATCTTTGAACTCTTCTTGTCTTCTTTCAGAATCCTCTTTATCAGTCATTATATTTATTTCGTAATCAATTAGCTTTGTTGCAAGTCTAACATTTTGTCCTCTTCTACCAATTGCTTTGCTCAAATTTTCCTCTGTTAAAATAACATCTAGTTTTTTCGAGTCTTCATAAATATTAACTTTTAAAACTTCAGCGGGCGATAATGCATTTGATACTACTATTGATATATCTTCAGACCAATTCACAATATCAATTTTCTCTCCTTGCAATTCATTTACTACAGCTTGAACTCTACTGCCTCTCATTCCTACACATGCTCCAACTGGGTCTAAGGATGTGTCAATAGCCTTCACACAAATTTTTGCTCTACTTCCTGGATCTCTTGCTGATGATTTTATTTCAATTAATCCATCATATATTTCTGGAACTTCTTGAATAAAAAGTTTTTCCATAAATTTAGGATGAGCTCTAGATAGAAAAATTTGTTGTCCTCTTTGCTCTCTTCTCACGTCGCAGCAATAAGCTTTTACTCTATCTCCGGCTTTAATAATTTCTCTCGGTATCATCTCGTTTTTTTGAATTATTGCCTCAGCTTTACCTAAATCAACAATCACATTACCAAATTCTAGTCGTTTAACTATTCCGCTAAGTATTGTGTCTTTTTTATCTTTGAAATCATTAAACTGCCTATCTTTTTCAGCTTCTCTGACACTAAAGCTGATAACCTGTTTTGCTGTCTGAGCTGCAATCCTGCCAAAATCAAATGTTGGAAGAGGTTGTAATATTTCCTCACCTAATTTTTTATCGTTGTTTAACGCTTTTGCTTTTTCCAAACTTATCTCTGTATTGTTATTTTCTGGATTTTCAACTACTAATAATTTTCTATAAATTTCAATATCACCGTTCTCTCTATTTATATTAACTTGTATTTCATTCTCATTACCAAATTTTGATTTTGCAGCTTTTGCTATACCACTTTCCATAGAGTTTATAATCAATTCCTTATCTATAGACTTTTCTAATGCTACTGCCTCTGCTATTCTTAATAATTCAAGTTTATCCGCTCTTCTGTTTAACATATTTATTATTCCAAAAAAAAAGGGGCCGAAGCCCACTTTGATATATCAACAATGTAATTGTTTTTATAATTTAAATTTTAAAATTTTCAACTTATTATTACATGCTAAAAATGTCTTTTTTATCAACCTTTTCCCAAGAAAAAGAACCATCAGATCCTGGTTCTCTTCCAAAATGACCATAGGCAGCTGATTTTTCATAAATAGGTTTGTTTAGTCCAAGCATCTCTCTAATCCCTCTAGGACTTAAATCAAAATTTTTTTTGATCAAATTTTCTACATGCTTATTTTTATCCTCATCGTCATCAAAGAGATCGACATATATTGAAAGTGGCTTTGATACTCCAATAGCATATGCCAGTTGGATAAGACATTTATCAGAAATTTTTGAAGCAACAATATTTTTTGCAAGATACCTTGATGCATATGCTGCTGATCTATCAACTTTCGTTGGATCTTTTCCAGAAAAAGCTCCACCACCATGTGGCGCGGCGCCGCCATAAGTATCTACTATTATTTTCCTGCCAGTTAAACCACTATCACCGTCGGGACCACCAATAACAAAGTTTCCAGTTGGATTTACATAAATTTCTTCCTCTGATAAATTGTTCAATAAGTGTCTGGGTATTGATTTTTCAATATATGGTTTAACTAAATCTCTAACTTGAGATTGATTAACATCTGCAGAATGCTGAGTAGAAATAACTACAGACTTTACATTGGTTGGCTTTCCATCTTTATATTCAATAGTAATTTGACTTTTAGAGTCTGGCTCAATATTGCTAAGTTTTCCAGACTTTCTATCCTCAGCCATTAAACGTAAAATTTTATGAGAATAATGAATGGGAGCTGGCATTAAAACTTCGGTTTCATTGCATGCGTATCCGAACATTATTCCTTGATCTCCCGCACCTTCTTCTTTAGCTCCTGAAGAGTCTACTCCCATAGCGATGTCTGATGATTGGGCATGTAAATGGCTCTCTATTTTTGTTGCTTCTTTAAAAGTAAAACCATCTTGATCGTATCCGATGTCTTTTATGCAATCTCTAACTTTCTGTATAAGATCGTCTTTTTTAATTTCGGGTCCTCTTACTTCGCCTGCCAAGACCACTTTATTTGTTGTAGTTAAAGTCTCACATGCAACCCTGGACTGGGGTTCTGCACTAAGATAAGTATCAACCACCATGTCAGATATTCTATCGCATACTTTATCTGGATGACCCTCCGAGACTGACTCACTTGTGAACAAATAATTTTTTTTCATATAAAAATTTTAATAAGGAAATCAAACTAATATAAATAAATACTAAAAAAAAGAAAATCTTGTTACCAAAAATGTTAAAGAATGTAGGATTTGTCATAGAAATTGAATTTATTTCAATGCTTCCCTTTTCAGTTGTGTTAAGTTTTTTATCAACTTTGCCAGTTAAGCTAACATGAGCTGTAATTCCATTATTAGCAACCCTTAAAACATCTTTGCCCTCTTCAATTGATCTAAATATAGAATGGGAAAAATGTTGAATTGGTCCTATACTGTTTCCAAACCATCCATCCTCAGAAATATTTAAAATAAAGTCGTAATCTTTTTTATTTATATTTAGTTGTCCAGAAAATATAATTTCATAACAAATTAGGGGTAAAAATGAAATTGAATTAACATTTACAATATTTCTTACATCAGATGAACTAAATGACCTATAGCCTTGAGTAATTTTCTTTAAACCAAAATTACTTAATAGTTTTTCAAAAGGTAAATACTCACCAAATGGAACAAGTTTATTTTTATTGTAATTATCTTCTAATATGAAATCTTTATTAAATAGCGCTAATGAATTATATATTTTCTCTCCATCATCCAAAGTAATACCTAAAATTATTTTAGTATTATTTGTTATTTTATAAGAAATTGTGTTCAAATTGTTATGAAATATGTTTAATTCACCAATATTAATAACACCTTCAGGGAAAACTAATAAATAATCTTGACTCAGTGGATAACTAATATCGAGTAATTCATCTAGTCTACTTTCTATTGGTTCGTCTATAAAAAACCTTTCTATATTAATTCTAGGTGAAACTAATTTAATAGGAGGAGAAAATAGTTTTTTATCTGATTGTTCGATTTTTTTAATCCTATTATCTCCATAATATGAAATTACAAACAAAAACAATGTTGATATAAATATGATACTAAATTTTGTAGCATTACTAATCTTGAAAAAAATTATTATAGGCAAACAATAAAAAGTTATTGTTAATAGGTTGAAGGAATAAGTTCCAATTAGACTAAGTAACTGCAAGATGCTTGTAAATTCTATAAGGCTAAATGATATTAAGTTCCAAGGAAATCCTCCAAAAATTGTTCCTCTTAAGTATTCAAAGATAGAAATTAATAATGAAAAAATTAAAATAGAACTAAGATCCATTTTAATATTAAAAAATTTTAATAAAGTAGTAAATAATCCATAAAATAGGGATAAGAAAAAAGGAATTATAATGATTGAGAAAATTATTAAGTTATCAAAATTTTCATCAAATCTTAGAGAATTTGAAATCCAGTATAGATTTGATAAAAAATAACCAAACCCATAAACCCATCCAATCAAAAAATTATTTAGTAAATTTTGATTAAGATGTTTAACTAAAATATAAAAAAAAAAAGGAATTACGAATAAATTTATGAAAAAAAAATTATATGGAGGTAAACTAAATGAAGATAGAATTCCTAAGATTAAAAGAATTATAATAATTAAAAATTTGTTATGTAGTATTGGTACCAATTTAAAAATTGAGTTGTTTAAATATTAAATTTTCTTTTTTATACATTTTTTTAAAATCAATATTTTTCACATGATTGTAACCATTTAAATGAAGATATCCATGTATCCACATCTTATCTAACTCATGGTCAAATAAAGATTTACGAGATCTTTTATTAACTATTTCATAACTAATTGCTATGTCTCCGATATAGATATTATTTTTTAACTTGATGCTTAACGGAAACGATAAAACATCAGTAGGTTTATTTACTTTTCTAAATTTACTATTTAAATATTTCATCTTGTAGTTGCTTGTTAAGAATACAGTAAATTCTTTTTTTATTTTTGATAAATTAAGTTTGTTAAATTTTTTTTGCTTAAAATTGAAGTAATTTCTTAAATTTTTAATTTTTTTTTTCCATTTTGGTGAGTCAACGACAACATGGATTTTTATCATTTTTTAAAAGTTTTGATCAGAATAAGCTTTTACAATTTTTGAAACAAGAGGGTGTCTTACAACATCTGAGTGATCAAAATCTACCACTGTTATTTCGTTTAGGTGTCCAAGAATCTCTTTAGATCTTTTAAGACCTGACAAAGATTTATTTGGTAAATCTATTTGGGATGGATCGCCATTAATTACAATTTTAGAATTTTCACCTATTCTAGTTAAAAACATTTTAATTTGTGTGTCAGTTGCATTTTGAGACTCGTCTAAAATAGCAAAAGAATTTTTAAGTGTTCTTCCTCGCATAAAAGCTAAGGGAGCTATTTCTATATCTCCAATTTCAATACGTTTCTGAATTTTTTCAAAATCTAGAAGATCATACAATGCATCATATAAAGGTCGTAAGTAAGGATCTACTTTTTCTCTCATATCACCGGGCAAAAAACCTAATCTCTCCCCAGCTTCAACTGCAGGTCTTGATAGTATTATTCTCTCAATTTTTTTATCTAGCAGCATTGTAAGTGCAACGGCCACAGCTAAATAGGTTTTTCCAGTTCCAGCAGGCCCAGATGATATTATAATTTCGCTATTTTTGAGTGCCCTAACATATTTCTTTTGTTTTTCTGATCTTGGAATTACTGACTTCTTGGGAGTTTTTATAATATATTCAATTTTATCTGTTTTTTCTTCAATCATGAATTTGTTTACTGAGGATATAATATCTTTTTTTTCAATTGCACCATTATTTATAAATTGATCAAATAAAAAAACAATTGCATTTTTTACTGTTTCATTTTTTTTTGGTGTACTTTTTACTAAAATTGAATTTCCTCTAGAATAAATACTTGTCTCTGTTATTTTCTCTAAGTCTTTTAGATTATTATTAAACTCACCAACAATACCCATCAAAATTTCATTATTTTTAAATATAATACTTAAAGTATTATTTTCTGAATAGACAAATTTCAGATCATCGATAGCTTTTTTATAATTGACTGTGCTCAAACTAAGCTGCTCTCATACTTTTATTTTTATCTATTCTTCCAAATAATGTATTTCGATTAGTTTTTTCAATTTTAACATTAACTAATTTTCCAATATATTTATCTTCACCCTCGAACAAAACAGAGTTTAAAAAAACGTTTCTTCCAAAATAATTCTTTTGATTTTTTAACTTATTTTCTACTAAAACCTCAACAGATGAATTTACTAAGGAAGCGTTCTTTTTTATTTGATGACCTTCTAGCTCTCTTTGTAAATTTATTAATCTTTCTTTAGCAATTTCATTGTCAACAGGCTCTAGTTTGGATGCTGGAGTACCGGGTCTAGGGCTAAATATAAAAGAGTAAGAATTAATAAATTTAATTTCTTTTATCAAATTCATCGTATCATTAAAATCACATTCCATTTCCCCTGGATAACCTATGATAAAATCACTAGAGAATTCGACGTTATGGTTTTTTTGTTTTATAAGTTTATAAGTTTCAAGATATTTTTCTACCTTATGATTTCTGTTCATCAATTTTAAAATTTTATCTGAACCACTTTGAATTGGTAAGTGAATAAATGGCATCAATTTTTTCGAGCTAGAGTAACATTCAATTAAATCGTCTGTCATATCCTTTGGATGTGATGTTGTATATCTAATTCTAATCAAATCATTTATTTTATCTAATTCTAAAATTAAATCAGATAATTTGTAACTTTTATTTTTATCTTTAAAGTAATATGCATTTACATTTTGTCCCAACAAAGTTATTTCTTTTGTGCCGTTTTTTACTAGACTTTCAGCTTCCTCAATAATTTTTTTAAAAGGTCTTGAATACTCTGCTCCTCTTGTGTAAGGCACTACACAAAAACTGCAAAATTTATCGCAACCCTCTTGTATTGTCAAAAAAGAAGATACTTTACTGTCATGATTTTTTATTTTATCTAAATAATTAAACTTATCTTCAGTATCAAATTCTGTTAGTTCCTCTTTTTTGTTAAAGTTAAAATTTTCAATAATTTTATTTATTTTGTGATATGATTGAGGTCCAATAATAATATCTATATATGGCTCTCTTTTTATCATTTCACTACTTTCTGCCTGTGCAACACAGCCTGCTACAATCATAATTGGTTTTTTTTTGTTTTTGTAATTTTTTCTAACCCTTCCGATCTCATCAAAAACTTTTTCTTTTGACTTATCTCTTATGTGACATGTGTTTAGTAAGTAACAGTCTGTATTTAGGTGATCATTTGTTTTGAAATAGCCAATATTCTTAACAGTATCATAAATACGATTTGTATCGTATTCATTCATTTGACATCCAAAGGTTTTTATGAAAATTTTTTTCACAATTAATTAGATTCATCTTTAACACAGTAAAGTTCTAATTTTGAATCTACTAGTTTATATCCGTGTTTCTCTGCAATTTTTTTTTTGAATATTTTCAATTTCCTCATTTGTGAATTCAATTATATTTCCACTTTTTATATCGATTAGATGATTGTGATCATCATTTAGCTCGTATCTAGCCTTACCATCTTTAAAATCATGTTTCATTAAAATACCTGATTCTTCAAACAATTTTACTGTTCTATAAACTGTTGCGATACTTATTTTGTTATCTATATCTGAAACTCTTTTATAAAGTTCATCTACATCTGGGTGATCAGACTCTCCATATTGTTTTTTGGACTCTGATATAACTCTAGCAATAGTTCTTCTTTGATCAGTTAGTTTAACTCCTTTAGCCAAACATTTTTGCTCAATTGTATCTGTCATATTGTTATTTTAACTCAAATAAAGTGGTTTAATCAAATTTTTTATCAATTTACCTTTTTTTAATAATTCCAAAACTCTGGAATAATCGTATTTTACAACATCTTTTGATGAAAAACCGTAAATTTTAAACTTATATATTAAATTTATAGCTTTTAACGTTGATATAGAAGTCCGAATACTTGAATATTTGCCAGGTCCTAGGTTAACCAAAACTTTATCTATCTTATCAAAGCTTGTTATCTTTTTATTCAAAAAATTGAATAAAAGAACAGCAAACTTATCAAAATTTTTTCTACTGTTTTCATAATCATTAGTATAGATTTTATCATTATCAATGATTTTGAAAATAATTTTTTCATTTGCAGCATCAATTATTAAACTTTTTTTCATTTTATTTTTTATAATCAGTCCTTCCCTTGCAGAGAAAAATATTAAGTTTCATCCTAAAGATCACGGTGTTGTATCGATTATGTATCATAGATTTAATGAAAATAAATATCCATCAACAAATATTAAAATAGATGTTTTTAAAAAGCAACTTGAACTGATTAATAAAAATAACATAGAATATTACGACCCAGCTAAATTTGATATTGAATTTAATAATCCTAAGACAAATAAAAAAATTTTAATTACCATTGATGATGCTTTTTCATCATTTTATGAAAACGCCTGGCCAATACTTAAAGAAAAGAAAATACCGTTCATATTATTTGTTTCCACAGAGCCAGTTGGAAAGTCTGGTTATATGAATTGGGAGCAAATTAAAGAAGTGGCAAGTTATGATTTTGCATATATTGGAAATCACTCACACAGTCATGAATATTTATTAAATTTTTCATATCTTGAATTTGAAAATGATATAAAAAAATCTATGAAAATATTCAAAGAAAAATTGGGGTACAATTCGATTTTTTTTTCATATCCGTTTGGAGAATATAATTTAAGACAAACACAATTTATAAATAAAAAGTTTAAATATGGTTTTGGTCAACATTCCGGTGTTATTGATTTAAGTAAAAACCAATACGAACTTCCAAGATTCCCCATAAATGAAAAATATGGAGACTTAGAAAGGTTTGAATTTATTCTTAAATTGTTTCCTATACCATACAAAGATTTAAGACCAGAAGACAAATTTATAACTAAGATGCAAAATCCGCCAATTGTAGAGATAGATTTTTTTGATGAACAAAAATATATTAAAAATATGAATTGTTTTTCAAATGAGGGAGACCAATGGAGGAGTTCAATCATGAAATTTAGAGAAAACACTCTGGAAATCAATTTTAGGGAAAAATTTTCATTTAGAAGGGGTAGAGTAAATTGCTCAATTAAAGATGGAGATATTTGGAGATGGCTAGGTATACAAATGTCTATTGAAATTAATTAAATCAAATTTTTGTATTTAACACTTAATGGCATTAGTTTTACATCATCAAAATCTTTTAAAGAATTTTGGTTAATAATTTGTTTAAGTATTTTTGTATATTCTTTTCCAGTTTCGGCGTAATTATCTAACTGATCAGCTAATAATAAACTGTCAAGTTTTTCACTATCATCTCTAAGTTGAGCTCTCATTTGTCTAAAATTTTTATAGCTTGAATGTGTATTCAAATTTCTCTGATAAGCTCTTACTGAAGCTTTTAATACTTTAAATTTCATTACTTTATGTTTTGTATCACTTTCTGCTCCAGCTGGTTTGATGCCGTCACCTGACCAAGTCCATTGACCAAATAATGCGTTGCCTTCTAGAGCAAACCTGGATGTTCCCCATCCAGTTTCTTTAGCTGCTTGAGCTATAGCTAACGAGACTGGAATTATATCCATTCGCACTTTTAAAGTTGGTATGTCTTTATTTAAAACTCCGTACTGTTTAAATTTACGATTTAACCAGTTTATCTCCTTTTTCGAGTTTTTATTTTTGTTTAATATGCTGAATAACTTTTTTCTATCTAGTAGAATAAGATTATTTTCTTCTAATATGAGTGGTAGTATAATTTGAATAAACAAATTCTTTCTTTTTTTTGAATTTTCAATTTGTTTAATTTCATTTGGTAAAAGGGAAAGTCTTATGGGCTTAACTTTTTTACTTTTTCTGACTTCACTTAATGAGTAATTCGTATCTCTAAAAAGCTGTTCTATCGTTGAAGCACTAAGTCTAACAGTATCTTGAGGTAAATCCTCAAATTTAAAAACGTCTTCTAGAATACTTGATAAATCTAGCCCCTCATCTACTTTTGATTTTTTATCTAAGTCATCTCCTTCAAGAACTATTTTAAATTTTTTATTTGATTCATTAAATTTTAAATCTTTAACAACCTTTTGATTTATTTCAGAAAATATCGGTATTATAAAAGCAATAAGAATTATAACTAAACTGGATAATCCTGTTAAGTACAAATTTTTAAATTTTTCATATCCAAATTTAAATGTAGATTTTTTTTTAATTATTATTCCTTGAGAAGATAAAAATTTCTTAAGTTTTAGAAATTGATTTGGATTAAAATTTTTTTTTATCAACTTATTTGGAAATATCTTTTTCAAATAGCCTCTACTTCTCTAACTTCAGGAATATAGTGACAAAGTAGATTTTGTACACCTTGTTTTAAAGTTAATGCCGCACTTGGACATCCTGAACAAGCTCCTTGAAGTTCCACGCGTACAACACCATCTTTAAATTCTTTAAACTTTATATCACCACCATCCCTAGCTACTGCAGGTCTAATTTTGGTTTCTAATATTTTTATAATCTGCCCTTCAATCGTAGAAGTGTCAAAATCCTTTTCCTCTATCATTTTTGAAATAACACTTTCATTTCCTTGTGCAAAATAATCATTGATAAATGAAATAATAATATGTTTTAAATCTTCCCAATAAAAAGAGTCTTCCTTGTTAACTGAGATAAAGTCATCAGATAAAAATATACCTTTAACTCCATCTATTGAAAGAATATTTCTTATTAATTCATTATTTGTTTTACTAATTTCTGTAATTTCTATCGGACCAATTAAAGATACTTTTTTTCCAGGAATGAACTTTAATGAGTTTGGATTTGGAGTTGTTTGTATTTGAACGAACATGCAACAAATATAAGTATAAGATTGGATTTTTAAAGTAAATAATTTTCAAAAACCAAACTTTTTCTTAATATCTTCTATTTTTTTTGACGATAATTCTTTAGCTTTTTCACTACCCTCCCTTAAAACTTGGTCTATATAAGAAATATCTTTATTTAGTCTATTTATTTCTCTAGAAATTGGAGAAATTTTTTTGACCAATAACTCTGATAAATGTTCTTTAAATAAAGAAAAATTTTGACCGTTAAACTTACTTAACAAATCTTCAATTTTTATTCCGCTCAAATTCGAATGAATACCAATTAAATTCTCAATCTCTGGCCGAGACTTTAAATTATCAATACTAGTCGGAAAAGGGTTCGTATCTGTTTTTGCTTTTTTAATTTTATTTATTATTTCAGTATCTGTATCAGTCAAATTTATTCTACTTAAATCAGAAGGATCTGATTTGCTCATTTTTTTTGTTCCATCTTTTAAACTCATTATTCTTGCAAAATTTTTTTGAATTAAAGGTTCTGGAATTTTGAAAAAATCAGCTGAATTAAAATCCGTATTAAATTTTTTTGATATATCTCTAGCTAACTCTATATGCTGTTTTTGATCCTCACCCACGGGAACATGCGTTGCATCATATAGAAGAATATCAGCTGCCATTAATATCGGATAAATATAAAGGCCGATACTAGCTTTTTCTTTATCTTTACCAGCCTTTTCTTTAAATTGAGTCATCCTATTTAACCATCCCATTCTTGCAACGCAACTTAGTAACCAGGATGCTTCTGAATGAGCAGATACAGATGACTGATTAAAAATTATACTTTTTTTTGGATTTATGCCACTAGCTATAAATGTTGCAGCAGTTTCTCTAATATTTTTTTTAAGAATTTTTGGATCTTGTTTTACGGTTATTGCGTGTAAGTCAACTACACAAAATATACATTCATTGTCCTCATTTTGAAGATTTACAAAATTTTTAATAGCACCTATATAGTTTCCTAAATGAAGATTACCAGAAGGCTGAACACCAGAAAATATTTTTTTTGCCGCCATGTTAGTACTTTATTTTAATATCACTTAATTTGAAAGCCTTTGTAAGCAACGAGATGGTAAAATAAATTAAAATACTTAATATTACTAAAAAAAGCATATAGACAACTTTATAAGTACTCTCATAAGATAATTGATTACCAAAGTACGAAATTAACTTATAAAGAAATATTCCCATAATTATTGAAGAAAATAAAATTCTAGAAAATTGGATAACTAATTCTTTATTAAATTTAAAATATTTTGCTCTGTGTAAATAAACATATAATAGAATCGCATTTACCCATGATGAAATTGACGTTGCTATTGGAATAATAATAAAACCAAAATCTCTAAAAAAATAAATACTAATTAAAATATTCAATAAAACTGAGATGGTAGAGAAGTAAAAAGGAACTTTAGTGTTATCTCTTGCAAATATAAAACTTGAAAATATTTTTATAAAAGAAAATGCAGGAAGGCCCAAAGAAAAATATAGCAATGCCTTTGCAGAATTTTTTACACTTATTTCATCAAATGATCCATAACCAAACAATGATGATACAATTTCTTCACTTGCAATAATTAAGCCTATAGCTGCAGGAAAGCTTAAAAGTAATGATAATTCCAAAGATTTATTTTGAATTTTTTCAATATCTAATTTTTTATTTTGTTGAACATATTTTGATAACCTAGGTAATATAATGGTTCCAATTGCGATACCTGCTATTGCAAGATTTATTTGGTAGATCCTATCAGCATAATATAAGTATGAAACTGCGCTTGCTTGAAAAGAGGCTATAATTGTGCCAACTAAAATATTAATTTGGGTTACACCAGATGAAAATATACTGGGTAAGAGTTTTTTAAAGAATATTTTAATTTGTTTTGTAATAATAAAATGAATTTCAAATTTTGGTTTAAAATATTTTTTAACAAACATTAAAAGAAAGATTGCCTGTAAAAAACCTGCTATTGATACACTATATGATAAATAAATAACCAATTTATCATCTAAGATTTTCCAAAAAAACAATACTCCAATCATTAAAATATTTAAAATAATCGGAGCAGCAGAGGCTGCAGCAAATCTATTGTGAGAATTTAAAATTGCTGAAAAAAAAGATGCCAAACTAACAAAAAGTATAAAAGGGAAGGTGATTTTTGTTAGTTGAGTAACCAATACAAACTTTTCTGGGTCTGATCTAAAACCAGGTGCTATTAATGAAACAAAAAAAGGCATGAATAATTCAATTAAAATGACCAATGCTAGCAAAAAAATTGTTAAGATATTAAAAACATTATTAGCAAAGTTTTCAGATTTTTTTTTTCCCTTAACTAATTCTTTAGAATAACTTGGAATAAACGCTGCATTGAATGAACCTTCACCAAACAATCTTCTAAAAGTATTAGGAATTCTAAATGCAACAAAAAAAACATCAGCCAAAGGTCCAGAACCAAGAGATATTGCGAAGAGAATATCTCTTAAATAACCTAAAATACGACTTATTAAAGTATAAAAACTAAAAGTCCCAGTTGACTTAATTATATTCATAAATCATATTAGTCTTAATATTGGCTCAATTGTATACATAAATAATAACAATGAAAAAAAATAAAGTTGAACACTACTCTGATAAAGAGGCATTAGAATTTCATAATAGCAATAAATCAGGCAAGATTGAGATAATTTCTTCCAAACCGATGACCTCTAAAAGAGATTTGGCTTTAGCTTACTCGCCTGGTGTTGCAGCACCAGTAAAAGCAATTGCTGAAAATCCTGATAAAGCTTATGATTACACAACTAAGGGAAATTTGGTTGCTGTTATAAGTAATGGCTCTGCAATTTTAGGTTTGGGTAATCTGGGTGCTATAGCTTCAAAACCAGTTATGGAGGGAAAGGCAGTTTTATTCAAAAGGTTCGCTGATATAGACTCTATAGATATAGAAATTGATACAAGTGATACAGAGGAAATAATTAAATCAATAAAAAATATTTCTAAAAGTTTTGGAGGAATTAATCTTGAAGATATAAAAGCGCCTGAGTGTTTTATTATAGAAAAAAAATTAAAAGAATTATTAGATATTCCAGTGTTTCATGACGACCAACATGGTACTGCAATTATAACTAGCGCTGCACTGATAAATGCATGCGATATTGCTAAAAAAAAGTTGAATAAAATTCAGGTTGTTATAAATGGTGCTGGCGCATCTGCAATGGCATGTGCAAAACTTTTTATCAATTCAGGTGTAGATAAAAATAAAATCAAAATGCTTGATTCTAAGGGGGTTATATATAAAGGCCGAGATAACCTCAATGAATGGAAAAATGAATTCTCTATTGAAACAAATGATAGAATTTTAAAAGATGCTATAAAAAATGCAGACGTTTTTTTGGGTCTGTCTCAAGCAGGAGTTCTTAAAAAAGACATGGTGAAAAGTATGGCAAACAATCCTATAATTTTTGCCTGCGCCAATCCTGATCCAGAAATTACTCCTGAAGAAATCGAAGAAGTTAGAGATGATGCGATTATTGCAACTGGTAGATCAGATTATCCTAATCAAGTAAACAATTTAATTGGCTTTCCATATATTTTTAGAGGTGCTCTTGATGTTAGATCAAAAACAATAAATGAAGAAATGAAAGTTGCTGCAGTCCATGCGATAGCTTCGCTTGCAAGAGAAAGAGTTCCTGATGAAGTGGTTGCTGCAATGGGTGGGGAGAGACCAGTATATGGTAAAGATTATATTATTCCATCTACTTTTGATCCTAGACTTATTAGTGTAATACCTCTCGCTGTTGCTAAAGCTGCGATAAAAACTGGTGTTGCCAGAATAGGAATTGAAAATTTTGAAAATTATTATGAGCAACTTAAAAATAGATTGGATCCAACTGTAGCGGTTATGCAAGGTATCAATTCTCAAATTAAAAAAAATCAGAAAAAAGTAGTATTTGCAGATGGAGAAGATGAAAATAATCTTAAAGCAGCAATTGCATTTAAAAATAGTCAATTAGGCACACCTATTTTAATTGCGAAAAAGGAAATAGTTAGAAAAAAATTAAACGAAATTGGTTATGGAGAGAATTTTGACATCGAAATTGTTAATTCTACTAATGAAAAACTAAGAAAAAAATATACAGAATTTTTATTTAAAAAACTTCAAAGATCAGAAGGTTTATTAGAACGTGATTGTGATAAGCTTGTAAGGAATGACAGGGTTACTTTTGGTGCTTGTATGGTCTCATGTGGTGATGCAGATGCGATGGTTACTGGAAATACAAGAAGATATTCAGCATCATTGGAAAAGGTCTCTAAAGTCGTTGACCCAAGACCTGGAGAGATAATGTTTGGTTTAAATATGGTTGTAAACAGAGGAAAAACTATTTTTATTTGTGATACCACAGTAATTGAATATCCAGATGAAACACAGTTAGCAGAGATGGCTGTTTCGGCAGCAAGAGTTGTAAGATTGTTTGGGTTTGATCCAAAAATTGCTTTTTTATCTCATTCTACTTTTGGCCAACCTACTACTGACAGAACGAAAAGAATTAGCGATGCAGTTGAACTTCTAAAAAAGAAGAAGGTTGATTTTAAATTTGATGGCGAAATGCAGCCAGATGTCGCTTTAGAAGATATGTTTCAGGAACTTTATCCATTTTCTGAAATTGTTGGAAATGCAAATGTTTTGATTATGCCAAGTCAACACAGTGCTGCTATATCATATAAGATGATACAATCTATGAGTAGGGCAAAGTTAATTGGACCGCTTTTAATAGGTTTAGGACAAGCTATTGAGATCGCTCCATTGAGAAGTTCAACATCAGACATATTAAATTTAGCATCTGTTGCGGCTTATTCGGCTGAAATAATTGATTACAAAAAAAATTAATCTTTTTGAATTCTTAAATCTTCTACTAAGAGGATACTGGCAATAACTTTATTCACATCTAAAATAGAATTTGCTTCATCAACAACTATTTCCAACTCATCTCTATTTCTTGCTATTCCATAGATATAAATATTTTTTTTATAAGTATTTATTTGATAGTTGTTTGACTTTATATTTTTATTTACGATTAAAGCAGCCCTTAACTGAGAAGTTATTAATGTATCTTTAGCTGATTGTTTAAAATTGAATTTTTCTTTAATTTTTATATCATTTCTTACAGATCTAACTCCATTAGTTTCCCACGCAATTTTCGTAATTTTTAACTTTTCTTCTGGATTATCGACCCTGCCAGTAATAAATATTCTACCGTCTAAAACTTTTGTTTTGATAGATAAAAAATATTTCTTTTCTTCTATTGTGAGTCTGGTTGTTAAGTTTTTTTCCATAATAGAGTCATCTATTTGTGTTCCTAAAGATCTTGGGTCAATTGCTACTGAAACTCCTGTTCCAAACAAGCCTCGCGAACTAGTACCTGAACAATTATTTAAAAAAATAAGCAATAATAGAAAAAAATAAAAATTCTTATTCATCGTTTTTGAGTTTTAGACAAAAATTGTAGATCATTTTTTTTGGTATTTTTTTATTAGTAAACTTTTTAATGATATCTTTTATACTTTTTTTTTTTATCATCTTTTTTATGATTTTCTTATCAGATTCGGTCAAAAAACTAAAAAGTTTTGTGCTTTCTTTAATCTCCGAAATAACAATTGTGAGTTCTCCTTTATCATATATTTTAACTTCTTTTAAATTCTCAACATTACATCTGATAAATTCTTCATGTATTTTTGTCATTTCTCTACAAAGAACAACTTCTCTTTTGTTAAAATAATTTATTACCGTTTCTAAATTTTTGATCAATTTTTTTGGGGGAATAAATATAACTATTGAACAATCAATTTTGGAAAGAAATTGTAATTCTTTAATTAATTTATTTTTTTTTTCCTCTAAAAAACCATAAAAAATAAATTTGTCTGAAAAACCACTTATTGATAACGAAGTTATGACAGACGAAGCACCTGGTATTGGAGTGACTGGAATATCATTACTTATACATTCTTTCACTAATATTTTTCCTGGATCTGATATTGCTGGAGTTCCTGCATCAGAAATAAGTGATACTTTTTTGCCACTCAACAAGTCATTTATTATCTCTTTGGTCTTTTTTTTTTCATTAAATTTATGAAATGAAATAAGTCGAGTTTTTATGTTGTAGTGATTCAAAAGTTTTATGGATACACGAGTATCTTCACACAAAATTAATTCTGAATTTTTGAGAATTTCTAGAGCTCTAATTGTTAAATCACCTAAGTTTCCTATAGGTGTAGAAACTAGATAAAGCCCTTTTTTTTGTGATTGTGATATCATCAAATTAAAATTTTATTATATAATAAATAATATGAAAAAATTACTTAATTTAATATTTTTTGTATTCATAATTTTCAATTTCTCAGAAAAACTTTTTGCATCTGAGGAAAAGATCAAAATCGGTTTATTGTTGCCTTTAAGTGGACAAAACCAGGATATTGGAAAATCAGTATTGAGGTCTGTAAATCTAGCAATTAATAAAATAGATGATCCGATTTTAGAAATTTATCCAAAAAATAATTTTGATAATCCTGGCGATAATGTAAAAGCAGCACAAGAATTATATAATCAAGGTATAAGAATATTTATTGGACCTATTTTTGATAAGAATATAAAAAATTTGAAAAAATTTAGTGATGCAATATTTATAACCTTTTCGAACAAAAACAAAAATAATCAAAAAAATTTAATTTACGCAGGTGTTAATGCAACTTCACAGATCGCTACAATAAAAAAATTTCTTACAGACAATGATATCAAAGAAACTATTTGTCTTATACCTGAAGGTGATTTCAAGGAAGAGATTACAAAAGGAATTTCCCAGACAAAAATTAATTTAAAAAAAGTTTATTTTTATGACACTAAACCAACAGAGATCACAAAAAGAATTGAAAAAATTACGAGGTATGATGTTAGAAAACAAAATCTACTAGATGAAATTAAGAGAGTTGAAAATTCTGATGATCCAAATAAAAAAAAGAAAATAAAAAATCTTGAAAAAAGAGATACATTAGGGAAATTAGGTTTTGACTCAGTTATAATTTCAGATTTTGATGAGTCGTTAAAAAGTGTAATAACATCACTTATTTACACAGATGTATCCACAAAAAAAGTTTATTTTATAACTCTTAATCAATGGTTTGATGAAAGTTTATTAAAAGAAGATAGCTCGAAAAATATTTATTTCCCATCGATTAACAAAAAAAATTACGATAACTTCTCTAATTTATATTTTAAAAAATTTAATAGTTATCCAAATCAAATTTCATTTTTAAGTTATGATTTAGTTGGACTAGTTTATTATCTTACAAAAAAAAATAATTTAGAAGACATAGATAAAATTTTTAATAAAACAAACGTTTTCAAAGGCAAAACGGGAATATTTGAAATTAAAAATAAAAAAATTAGTCATGTCCTAAATTTCTATAAGGTTGAAAATGGTAAGTTTATAAAAATTTTTTAATTTTTTGAAAAGCTTTGTATCTGTGGTCTATTCTATATTTTTTTTTTGGTGTAATCTGACCAAATGTTTTCTTTGATCCAATTGGAATAAAAATTGGATCATATCCAAAACCTTTTTTACCAACTTTAATATTTGATATTCTCCCTTCGATTTTACCGATTGTTGTTTTGTATTTTCCACTTGGCCAATAAATTGTTAACGCGCAAATAAATTTAGCTTTTATTTTTTTGTTTTTCCAATTTGGAACTTTTTTATTTAGTTTTTTAAATACTTTCTCAATGGCTAAATTAAAATTATTTTTTTTTCCTCCCCAGCGCGCTGAATAAATGCCAGGTTGATTATTTAAAAGTTTTATTTCTAAGCCAGAATCGTCTGACATACAAATTTTATTACTTTTTTTAGAAAAAAACTTTGCTTTTATAAGGGAATTTTCCTTAAATGTATTTCCATTCTCTTTCGGGCTTTTTAAATTAAAGTCAGATGTAGAGAAAATTCTAATTTTTTTTGGTAATAAAGCTTTGATTTCTCTTAATTTACCCTTGTTATTAGTGCCAATTAACAGTTGCGAAATTTTTTTTGGTTTCATCTAGAAATATTTATTTTACATACCATATAAATAGCTATGGAAAAAGATAACGAAAATACTTTAGAAGTAGAAAATGAAAATAAAGAGGGGGCTATAAGTGATGAAAACAACTCCGAAAAAGACCTAGACAAAGAGCTATCTACAGAAGATAAACTAAGGGAGACTGAAGATAAATTAACCAGAAGTTATGCTGAATTAGAAAATCAAAGAAGAAGGTATGAAAAGGAAAAAGATGAAGCATACGAGTTTGGAGGTATATCACTCGCAAAAGAGTGCTTAAATCTTACAGACAATTTGGAAAGATCGAAATTATCTATCATTAATGATGAAAGTCTTGAAAAAAATAACAAAGACAAAATAATAGAACATCTTGATATTATATATAAAGATATATTGTCAATTTTTAAGAAAAATCAAATTGAAGAAATTTCTGCTTTAGGGGAAAAATTGGATCCAAACAAACACCAGGCAATGCTTGAGATTGAGGATGCAGACAAGGAACAAGGTATAATCGTTCAAGAAATTCAAAAAGGATTTAAGTTAAAAGGACGTTTGCTCAGACCTTCGTTAGTTGGCGTTTCAAAAAAACCTCAAAAAAATGAGGAAAAACAACAAAAAAAGGATAAAAATTAATATTAGTTATAACTTGTAGATTAAAATTTAACACTTATATGACATGTATAAATTAAAATTATGAGTAAAGTGATAGGAATAGATTTAGGGACAACAAACTCTTGTGTAGCAATTATGGATGGTACGCAAGCTAAAGTTTTAGAAAATGCTGAAGGTGCAAGAACTACACCATCAGTTGTTGCATTTACTGACAATGATGAAAAGTTGATTGGACAACCAGCTAAAAGACAAGCTGTAACCAATCCAGAAAATACTGTATTCGCTGTTAAAAGATTAATTGGAAGAAATTTTGACGATCCATCAGTAAAAAAAGATATAGAAACATCTCCTTTTAAAATAGTGAATTCAGATAAAAGTGATGCATGGATCGAGGCCAAAGGAAATAAATATTCTCCCTCTCAAATTTCAGCTTTTATTCTTCAAAAGATGAAGGAGACTGCAGAAAAATATTTAGGACAAGAAGTAAAAAAAGCTGTAATTACTGTACCAGCGTATTTTAATGATGCACAAAGGCAAGCGACTAAAGATGCTGGAAAAATTGCAGGTTTAGAGGTTCTAAGAATTATTAATGAACCTACCGCAGCATCTCTTGCTTATGGTTTGGATAAAAAAACCAACAAGAAAATTGCAGTATATGATTTAGGTGGTGGAACTTTTGATGTTTCGATACTTGAATTGGGCGATGGTGTTTTTGAAGTTAAATCTACGAACGGTGATACTTTTTTAGGCGGGGAGGATTTTGATAATACAATTGTTGAATATTTATTATCAGAGTTTAAAAAAGATAGTGGAATAGATTTGAAATCTGATAAGCTTGCGCTTCAAAGATTAAAGGAGGCAGCAGAAAAAGCGAAAATTGAGCTTTCATCAGCAGCACAAACAGAGATAAATCTTCCTTTTATTACAGCGGACAAAACTGGTCCTAAACACATAAATTTGAAAATGACTAGAGCAAAATTAGAGGCCCTTGTTGAAGATTTGATCAAAAGAACTATGCCACCATGCGAAACTGCTCTTAAAGATGCTGGTCTTTCAGCGAGTGAAATCGATGAGATAGTGCTAGTTGGTGGAATGACTAGAATGCCAAAAATTATAGAAGAGGTTAAAAACTTTTTTGGAAAAGAACCTAATAAATCTGTAAACCCTGATGAGGTTGTTGCTATGGGTGCAGCTATACAAGCTGGTGTATTACAAGGTGATGTCAAAGATGTCCTGCTGTTAGACGTTACACCTTTATCTCTTGGAATTGAAACACTAGGAGGAGTATCAACAAAATTAATTGATAAGAATACAACTATACCAACTAAGAAAAGCCAAGTTTTTTCAACAGCTGAAGATAATCAGCCAGCTGTATCTATTAGAGTTCTTCAAGGTGAAAGAGAAATGGCATCAGACAACAAAGTTTTAGGTAATTTTGAATTAGTTGGAATTGCGCCTGCTCCTAGAGGGGTGCCTCAAATTGAAGTTACGTTTGATATTGATGCAAACGGTATAGTTAATGTGTCTGCTAAAGATAAAGGAACTGGTAAAGAACAAAAAATTCAGATCCAAGCATCAGGTGGTTTAAGCGAGGAAGAAATTAATAAAATGGTTAAAGAAGCAGAAGCTAATAAAGATGCTGACAAAAAGAAAAGGGAAGCTGTCGATGCAAGAAATCAAGCAGATACTTTATTACATTCGACTGAGAAAAACTTAAAAGAACACGGTAGTAAAGTTTCCGAAACAGACAAAAAAGCTATCGAAACAGCGTGCTCAGATTTAAGAAACTCTTTAAAAGGAACTGATTTAGAAGATCTTAAAAAGAAGACACAAGATTTAGTTCAAGCATCTATGAAATTAGGTGAAGCTATCTATAAGTCACAACAAAGCGCTAAACCAGATGATGGTGCAAAAGATAAAAAAGAAGAGGGAAAAAAAGACGATAACGTTGTTGACGCAGACTTTGAGGAAGTAAAAGACGAGAATAAAGAAAAAAGTGCCTAAGAGCTAACAACTATTTGTCTAATTAGTTATGGCAAAAAGAGATTACTATGAGATCTTAGGTGTAAATAAATCAGCATCAGCAGATCAAATAAAAGCGGCATATAGAAAACTTGCTGTAAAACATCATCCAGACAAAAATAAAGGTGATAAAGCTTCTGAAGAAAAGTTCAAAGAAGCATCGGAAGCATATCACATTCTATCAAATGCGGAGCGAAAACAAAATTATGATAATTTTGGTCATGCCGCATTTGAGAATGGAGGTGGAGGAAGAGGAGGTTTTAGTAACTTTGATTTTTCTGGTCATTTCTCAGATATATTTGAAGATTTTTTTAGTGATTTTGGTGGAGGTAGTAGAAGAAATCGAAAATCAAATTTTAGAGGATCTGATTTAAGATATGATTTATCTATTTCACTTGAAGAAGCTTACACAGGAAAAAAACAAGACATAAAATTTTCAACTTCTGAAAAATGTCAAATTTGTAATGGTAGTGGTTCAAAACCAGGTACAAGTGTTGGATCGTGCTCAACGTGCGGAGGTAGTGGTCAAGTAAGGTCAAGCCAGGGTTTTTTTACAGTTCAACAAACATGCCCTCAATGTTCAGGTACAGGTGAACAAATTACTGACCCGTGTGATGCTTGTGGTGGACAAGGAAAAAAACAAGCTTCAAAAAGATTATCAGTAACAATTCCAAAAGGTGTAGACGATGGAACTCGAATTAGATTAGCCGGAAAAGGTGAAGCTGGCTCTAGAGGTGCATCAAGTGGAGATCTTTATCTTTTTATTAATGTCTATTCGCATGATTTATTTAAAAGGAGTGAAGAAAATTTATTTTTCGAATGCCCAATATCTATTGCAGATGCAGCACTAGGAGCATCAATAGAGATACCAACTATTGATGGAGGAAAAGCAAAAATTAAAATTCCTTCTGGAACTCAAAGTGGTAAACAATTTCGTTTAAAAGGTAAAGGCATGCCTTTAATGAGAAATAGTGGAGTTGGTGATTTATATGTGCAAGTAAATACTGAAGTCCCTATTAATCTTAATAAAGAACAAAAAGAACTTCTTGAAAAATTTAGAGAAATAGAAAATGAAAAGTCTAACCCGAGTATTAAAAAGTTTTTTCAAAAAGCAAAAAACATTTGGAAAAATTAAATTAAAGTGAATCTCATAAGTCTTGAAGTAATTGTACCAATAATAGCTTTAATAGGCGTACTTGTACTAGTTTTACCTGGTTTTATTCAAACTAATTATAACTTAAAGATTTTAATCAAGAATTTATCAATATGGATTGTAGTGATAGCTATAATACTAATATTTATATATTTTATATTATAAATAATTATTAATTATTTTCAGTGCAGATATCTTTTATAACTGGAACACTTGCGCAGTCACCACATTTAGTTACTTGAACTAAACAACCACTATCAAGCAATTTTACATCAACAACTCTATCGCATTTAGAGCATACTGATGAAATAGTTAATCCGCATTTTTTACAACTAAATTTTTGTGTTTGCATGAATTTAAAATAAGAAATTAAAAATATTATTCAAGAAATAACGTATAATATTGATTATCATTATCACAAAAAAACCAATTAAAAACATCTCTTTAAAAAAATCTTTATGAATGATAATCATTATCAACAAAATCATTATATGAAAATAAATTTAACTATTACAGGCTGTATGGGAAGGATGGGGCAACAACTTATTAAGTCCTCAAATAAAAATAAAAACTTTAAAATAGTTTCACTCACTGAAAACTTTAAAATTAATAGAAAAATAAATAATATTTTACCCGAATTTAATAACGTTAATTCTTTCAAAAAAACTAATGTCATTATAGATTTTACAGTTCCCAAATGTACTCTGGAGGTACTTAAAATTGCTGCTAAACTAAAAAAAAGAGTTGTTATAGGCACTACCGGTTTTACTAAAAATCAAGAAAATTTAATAAAAAAATATTCTAAAAAAATTCCAATACTAAAAGCTGGAAATATGAGCTTAGGGATTAATTTATTGATGTATTTAACAGAAATTGCCTCCAAATCTCTTGGAGATAATTTCTTAAGTAAAGTTTTTGAAGTGCACCATAAACACAAAAAAGATCATCCGTCTGGTACAGCTTTGATGCTTGGAAAAGGAATAGCTATTGGAAAAAATAAAGATCTAAATAGATTGATTGGAAAAAAATATCTAAATAAAAAATCTTTTCCTTACGGGAAAAAAATAAATTTTAATTCGATGAGAAAAGGTGAAGTAGTTGGTGAACATGAGGTAAAATTTTCTAACGGTAAAGAAATTATAACTTTAAATCATGAGGCATTTGATAGAGCTTTATACTCTGAGGGCGCTCTAACTGCTGCAAAGTGGTTGATAAAAAAAAAATCAGGCCTTTACTCAATGAGAGATATATTGAACTTTAAATGAGTTCAAAAAATGCTGAAAAAATTAAAAGAGCTAAGATAGTATTAAAAATACTTAATAAAACTTATCCACGCATTAATGTTCCACTTGAAAGCAGAAATTTATTCACTTTATTGATTTCTGTGCTTTTATCTGCGCAATGTACAGATGTGAATGTTAATAATGTAACAAAAGATATTTATTCGAAATATTACAAACCAGTTCATTTTGTAAAACTTGGCAGAAAAAAAATTGAGAAGTTAATAAGGAGAATAGGTATATTTAGAATGAAAGCCAAAAGTATTTACTACTTGTCTAAAACTTTAGTAGACAAATATAATAGTAAGGTTCCAAGTACCTTCGAACAATTAGAGGAACTTCCTGGAGTGGGTCATAAAACAGCAAGCGTGGTTATGTCTCAAGGTTTTGGTTACCCTGCTTTTCCAGTTGATACTCATATTCATAGGCTCGCTCAAAGGTGGGGTTTAACCAATGGTAAAAATGTTGTTCAAACTGAAAAAGATCTAAAAAGTTTATTTCCAAAAAAGTATTGGAACAAACTTCATTTACAGATTATTTTTTATGGGAGAGAATTTTGTAAGGCTCGAGAGTGTTATGGAGTCACTTGTAAAATTTGTACTGCTTGCTATCCTGGTAGGAAAAAACAAATAAAAACTAAAAAAGCTTAATAATTGTGTACAATAATAAAAATACTTTATTTTTTAAATTAAAATCAAAATCAATTAAAGAGTGGAACAGTTACATTAATCACAATTTTGTAAAAAAATTATCTGATGGGAGTTTAAGTGATAAAAGTTTCAAAGACTACTTATTACAAGATTATATTTTTCTTCAAAGATTTATGAAAATTTTATCTGTTGCAGCTTTTAGGTCCAAAACAATCGATGATATGCATAGATCCATAGATTTCATCATAGGAATTAAACATGAAATAAAATTACATATCAATTACTGCAAAAGGTTTAACTTATCGAGAAATACAGTTCTCAGAACTAAAGAAAAAAAAGCAAATCAAAATTATACAAATTATGTTATGACTGTTGGATTGAATAAATCATTATTAGAATTATTTATTGCTTTATCTCCTTGTATAATAGGTTACGGGGAGATAGGTTATAATTTATCTAGAAAAAAAAACTGGAAAAAATCAAAATATTCTAGCTGGATTAAAATGTATGCATCAAAAGAATACCAAAGTTTAGCAAAATCTAATATTAGATATTTAGATCAGTTGAATGAGAGGGAAAAAATAGGATTTAACACTATGTTAAAAGTATTTAAAAAAGCGTCTGTACTCGAATCTGAGTTTTGGCAAATGAGCTTATAATGAAAATATTAGGAATAGGTAATGCAATTGTAGATGTTATTTGCAAAGTTGAGGATGATTTCATTCAAAAAAATAGTCTTACTAAAAGTACGATGAAACTTATTTTCGATGAAAAAGAATTTAAGATACTATTATCAAATTTAAAAATTGAAAAAACTGTTTCGGGTGGATCTGTTGCAAATTCAATTGTTGGTCTTTCTCAACTTAAGAACAAAGTTGGTTTTATTGGTAAAGTGAGTGATGATGAACTAGGTGGAAAATATGAAGAAGGACTTAAACAAGAAAATGTTAAATATTTTTACTCAAAAAAAAAGGAGGCTTTACCAACAGGTACTTGTTTAATTTTAGTAACACCAGACTCAGAGAGAACAATGTGCACTTTTCTTGGAACAGCAGGCAAAATTAACGAGAATGATGTAGATACAAATGCCATTAAACAAAGTGAGATTATTCTTTTAGAGGGATATTTATGGGATGAGGGAGATCCTAAAAAAGCTTTTGACAAGGCAATAACTAATGCAAATAAAGTTGCAATGTCCTTATCAGATCAATTTTGTGTTGATAGACATAAGCCTCATTTTTTAAATTTAGTAAAAAATAAATTAGATATTACATTTGCTAATGAACAAGAAATTATTTCTTTAATTGATGCTAAAAACTTTGATGAGGTAATTAATTTTGGAAAAGGCCTTAAAAAATTATTGGTTATCACTAGAGGTGAAAAAGGTGCAATCTCAATTAATGGTGATGAAGTTACAGAATGTGGTATTCAAAAAAATCTTAAAATAGTAGATCTAACTGGTGCTGGGGATTTGTTTGCTGCAGGATTTTTACATGGTCATGTAAACGGTCTATCTCAAAAAGAATGCTTAGAAAAAGGTACTGAAATGTCTTCTAAAGTTATTCAACAAATTGGTGCAAGAATATAATAATTAGTCTTAATGATTGATTTTGCTGTAATAGGATCAGGAATTTCAGGTGCTACTATATCTAATAAATTAAATCAGAAATACTCTATTAAAGTCTTTGAAAAAGCCAAAGGAGTTGGTGGGAGAAGCTCTTTTAAAAGGTTTAAAGACAAAGTAGGCTTTGATCATGGTCTTCAATATCTATCTCCAAGATCTAAAGAGTTTAAATCTTTTACTAATAAACTAATAAAAAAAAGAGTTATCAAACATTGGAAAGGCAATCACGAATTTTTAAATAAAAGAGTAAAAAGAGACAAAAAACACATCAAATTAATAGGAGTAAGAGGTAATAACGACATTAGTAAACATTTATTAAAAAGTATAAATTGTAAATTCCAATCAGAATTGTCAGAGATAAAAAGACAAAAAAATTGTTGGTTTCTTAAATTTAAAGATAATACGAGTACTTATGCAAAGAACTTAATTATTACAGCTCCATTTCCACAAGTAAAAAAACTAGCATCAAAGTTTGTAAAAACAAAGCTCTTTAAAAATAAAGTTAAAATGAATTCAAGTCTGACTGTGTTATTGATGACCAATAAAACTGGTAAAAATGTCAGTAGTTTTTTTACTAATGATAATATTTTAGGTTGGGTTTCAAATGAAAATTCAAAGAAAAGGTTTCAATACAATAAAGATTTATGGGTCCTTCAAAGCACTTATGAATATGGAAAAAAACATACTGATAATTATAGAAATAAAAAAAAGTTTTACACAAACTTGTTGATTAATAAATTTAAAAAATTAACTAAAGTAAAAATAAAAAAAATATATTTCACACATATTCACGGTTGGAAATATTCATCAAATTCAAAACCATTAAAAACCTTAAGTTATTGGGACAAAAAAATGGGCTTAGGAATTTGTGCTGATTGGTTTGGAGGACCCAGGTTAGAGAACGGATGGTTGAGTGCAAATGATCTTTATAATAAAATTAAGTAATCATGTCTAAAAGATATAGCGGAAAATCATTTAAAGACTCAAGTATAATGAAGAAACCCAAATTATCCTTGAAAGAAAAGAGAAAAATTAAAAGAGAGAAGAAGAAAAATAAAAATTGAAAAATAAACTACTACTATTTTTTAAAACACTTCTAATCAGCTTGCTTTTGACTGGTTGTAGCAAGACTAATAAATTAGAAAACATAAATAATATTCTATTGTTTGGAGATAGTTTAATGTCTGGTTATG